>JBKPNM010000171.1:0-9505 GCA_046732615.1 Actinomycetota bacterium
GCCCGGAACAGCCACGCCTCGTCTGCGATGAGCCGTGACCAGAAGTGCGGCGCGAATAACGATCCGCGCGCCTGGTGTCGGACGTTGAACCAACGAGAGTGCCCACCGAGCAGCCGCTTCATCCCGACGCTGAGAGTTGGCTCGGGTGTCTCGACCACGGCGTGATGGTGCGTATCCATGAGGCAGCTCGCGTGAACGAGCCATCCGAGCTCGCGAGTAACACGGCCGAAGCGCACCGTGTACGCCTGCCGGTCGTCGTCGTCCTCCACGATGCGGCGCCCGCCGTTTCCCTTTGGGATCACGTGATGGATCGCGCCGGGAAACTCTTCGCGCGGCGGCCTGGCCATCGCGACAGCATGGCTGTTGTCGGAGATGACGACTAGTGTCCGAACCGGACAGAAGTGCCCTTGGTGTCCGACTTAAAGTCGGACACCAAGCGTCCCTAGAACACCGGCTGCTCGCGCCAGGTGCCCCACACGCGGCGCCAGGCGTCGCACACTTCGCCGAGCGTGACACCGTCGCGCACTGCGTCGACGATCACAGGCATCAGGTTGCGGCCCTCGACCGACGCGGCCTCGGACAGCTCGGCGAGCCGCCGCTCGACGAGGGCCGAGTCGCGCCGGGCCTTGAAGGCCTGGAGCTGCTCGATCTGCCGCCGCTCGACGCCAGGGTCGATACGGAGGATCGCGATCTCGTCCTCGCCCTCGGTGCGGAAGCGGTTGACGCCGACGATCACGCGCTCCTCGGCGTCGACCTCCTGCTGGTAGCGGAAGGCGGCGTCGGCGATCTCGCGCTGCGGCATGTTGTCCTCGATCGCGGCGACCATGCCGCCGAGCTCGTCGATCCGCCGGAACAGCTCGTACGCCTCGGCCTCGAGCCGGTTCGTCAGCGCCTCGACGTGGTAGGAGCCGCCGAGCGGATCGATCGTGTTGACGACACCCGTCTCGTGCGCGATCACCTGCTGTGTCCGCAGCGCGAGCCGCACCGCGTCCTCGGTCGGCAGCGCGAGCGCCTCGTCGTAGGAGTTGGTGTGCAGCGACTGCGTCCCCCCGAGCACCGCCGCCAGGGCCTCGATCGCCGTGCGCGCGACGTTCACCAACGGCTGCTGCCACGTCAGCGAGACGCCGGCCGTCTGGGTGTGGAAGCGCATCAGCAACGAGCGCTCGTCCCGTGCGCCATACCTGTCCCGCATCTCACGCGCCCAGATCCGCCGCGCCGCCCGGTACTTCGCGATCTCCTCGAAGAAGTCGAGGTGCGCGTTGAAGAAGAACGACAACCGCGGCGCGAACGAATCGATCTCCAGCCCCCGGTCGAGCGCCCACTCGACGTAGGTGAACCCGTTCTTGAGCGTGAACGCGAGCTCCTGCGCCGCGGTCGAGCCGGCCTCGCGGATGTGGTATCCGGAGATCGAGATCGGATGCCAGAGCGGCATCTCCCGAGCGCAGAACTCGACCATGTCCGTCACCAGCCGCATCGACGGCCCCGGCGGGAAGATGAACTCCTTCTGCGCGATGTACTCCTTGAGGATGTCCGTCTGGATCGTCCCCCGCAGCCGGTCGCGCGGCACCCCCTGCTCCTCACCCACGACCAGGTACATCGCGAGCGCGATCGCCGCCGACGAGTTGATCGTCATCGACGTCGAGACCGCGTCGAGCGGGATGCCCGAGAACAGCACCCGCATGTCCTCGAGCGACGCCATCGCCACGCCCTCGCGACCGACCTCGCCGAGCGCCCGAGGTGAGTCCGAGTCGACACCCATCAAGGCGGGCATGTCGAACGCGCACGAAAGGCCGGTCTGCCCGTGCTCGAGCAGGTATCGGAACCGCTCGTTCGTCTCCGCCGCCGTCCCGAACCCCGCAAACTGCCGCATCGTCCACAACCGGCCGCGGTACATCGACGGATACACCCCGCGCGTGAACGGAAACGACCCCGGATACCCGAGGTCCCGCTCGTAATCGACGGCGCCCGTCTCGGGCGTCGCAAGCGGCTCCACCTCCGCGCCCGAGATCGACGTGAACGCCTCCCCTTCGCGCAACGGCGACCCCTCGTAACGCGCGCGCCAGGCCTCGAGACCCGTCCTGCGTCGCTCCTCGACCCGGGCCATGCGACGGATGCTACCCCCGCCCAGCGCGCCGATCGCTTGATCGAGGGATGACCCCTCGTTCCGGGGACGCCGATCGAGGGACATGTGAAGACGTGGGGGGCTTTGGCGGCGACGGCGCTCGCGACGATCGTCGTGACGTGGGTGGCGCCGTTCGGGACGAGCGCCGCAGCAGGGGCTGGCGCGTGCGGCTCGGGCTCTCATGGCTCCGCCGGCTACGCGTATGCGGGGTTCGAGTCGGCCAAGGTCTCGAGCGGCGTCCGGGCGACGATCGCGCCGCTCCGCACGCCGGCGGTCCAGGCGGGCCACGCGGCCGCGTGGATCGGCGTCGGCGGCAAGAGCGCCGGCCGAAGCGGTGAGACGATGTGGCTCCAGACGGGCATCGCGGCGCTTCCGAACACGCCGCCGATGGTCTACGCCGAGATCGTGCGGGCCGGACAGGCTCCGGTCTTCGTGCCGCTGCTCCAGAACGTCCAGGTCGGCGACCGCCACCGCCTGGCAGTGCTCGAGATGAACCGGCGGCCGGGCGTCTGGCGGGTCTGGGTCGACGGCAAGCCCGCGACCGACCCGATCGTGCTCGAAGGCTCGCACCGCCTCTGGAAGCCGATCGCCACCGCCGAGTCCTGGAACGGCGGCGTGGCGACGTGCAACGGCTTCGGCTTCCGCTTCGAGCGCGTCGGCGTCGCACGGTCGCTCGGCGGCTCGTGGCGGACGTTCGAGCCGGGCTTCACGTTCCAGGATCGCGGCTATCGCGTGCGGCAACTCCGACCGGCGCCGGGCGGGCAGCGGACGCTCTCCGCCGACCCGATTCAGGCGTACGCGTTCGACGCCGCCTCCGCGGCCTAGCGGCGCCTACGCCGCGACGATCTTCACGGGCGTTCCGACGCGCACGAGCTTGCGGAGAGCGAGGACGTCGCTGTTCCGCAGCCGCACGCAGCCGTGTGACACCGCCTGACCGATGAGCCACGGCATGTTCGTGCCGTGGACGCCGACGACGCCCCCGCCCGGCCAGTCAGAGAGCTTCGAGTAGCCGCTCGTCTCGAAGGCGAAGGCACCGAGGATCGGGTACTTGCTCGGCACGAACCGCGACTGGACGAAGAAGAGCCCGATCGGCGTCTCCATCCCGCGCGCCCCGACTGCGACGGGGCCAGTGCGACGGACGACGCCGTCGACGTAGAGCTCGAACTTCCTCGACCCGCGGTAGATGACGAGCCAGCGGTCGACCGGGTCGAGGTTCGCTGCCGCAGCCGGGATCCAGCCGGTGCGCCCGTTCGGACGGCCGGGCACCGAGATGCGATACCACGCCGGCGCACCCGCAGCATCGACGCGCTCGTCGAGCGCCATCACGGTGCGCGGATGGAAGTCGGGGCGGAACTGCGCCAGCGTCGTCACGACCTTCGCGTTGCGGCTCGGAGCGCTCCGCACCGCGACCTTCCCCCAGGCGATCGGCCCCGACCCCACGACGCGAATGCTCGCGAGCGCAGACAGCGGCGCCCTGCCGCCGGCCGTCCCGCCGCCTGCGACGGGCACCAGCAGCGCGGCAAGGAGCAGAGCGGTGAGCGAGACGAGGGCCGTTCCTCTCGCCCGGGTCATGTGCTCCCCGGACGAGAGGCTCGTCCTCCCCCCGTGCCCGACGGCCGACTCGTTATGAGAGCCGGTGCGCCCGGGTCGAGCCCGGGCGCACCGGCCTGGTTCCGAGAGGAGAGTCAACGCTCACCCCGTGGACAGAGACTCGAATGCGTCGCTCACGCCCATCCCCGCGCTGCTCGCCCTCGTGGCTCCGTCCCCCATCGTCGGTTCCTCTCGGCTGCTCCGCGTCCCTCGCCGCCGCGAGATCGGTGGCGCGGTCGTCGGCACTCTGTCTGTAGTCGCACCGTATGCCCCTTCGGCGGTACCGCTGCCCCTCGTACGAGGGGTTTTAGCCCCCACCTGGGTCTAGGTCCCGGTCAAGGCCGGACCGGGCCGACGGGGCCTTGCGGCCCCGCCAACCCCCTCCCCGAGGCGCCGGCGCCCCGGTCTCCCGGGGCGCCGGCCGAGTGCCGGCTCGGGGAATCCCTAGCCCGTCACCGGTGGCTCGAAGACGCCGACCACGCCGATCCGGGCGCTGTTGCACGCCTTCGTGCTCGTGATCTTGACGAGCATGATCCCGGCCTTGCTCGGCGTGAGCGAGAGGCGGGCGATGCCCTGATTGTTCGTCTTCACGACCTTGACGAGACCGGTGCCGCTGAACCTCACCTGCACACCCGCGACGGGGGTCTTCGACCGCGTGACCTTGGCGAGCACGATCTGCCTGGCGCCGTTCGCCTTCACCATCGACGGCGTCACCTTGAGGACGCGGCAGATGTTGAGCGGCTTGGGCTTGGGCTTCGACTTCACCGGAGGCTTCGGCTTGGTCGTCGGCGGTGTCACCGGAGCCGTGACCAGCGTCGAGGCGCACGCGCGGTTGTTGGCGCCGTTCGTGTCCTTGCCGTCGCCGGTCGCCGTCGCGCAGTTGACGTACGTCCCGGTCTGCGTGACGCGGGCCGAGAGCCCGATCACCCGCTCGACCCCCGGGCCGAGCGTGCCGAGGCTGCACTGGAGCAGGACACCGCCGGACAGCGAGCAGCCGCCGCCCACCGGGGCCTGCGTGATCCCGGTGAACGTAACCCCGCTCGGTGCCGAGTCGACGAGCTGGACGTTGTGCGCCTGGTTCGGGCCGTTGTTCTTCACGCGGACCGTGTAGGCCACGTCCGCCTGCCCGTTGACGAGCTGCACCTGCGGCGTCGCGTCCTTGAACACCTGGACGTCCATGAACTCGTCCGTCTTCACCGTCGGAGGCGGAGGCGTGACGCAGTTGCCGTTGGCGTCCTTCACCATTCCACCCGGGATGGTGGCCTGGTTGCCCTCGAGGTTCGGACACACGTCCGTCGGAGGCGGCGGCGCGGTACCGCAGCCGACCTGCACGCTCGCGCTGTCGGAATCCGAGCCACCTTCCCACGTGACGGTGGCCGTGTTCGTGCGGCCGCCGTTCGGCGACGGCGTGCCCTTCGAGCACGTCCAGCGCTCGTCGTACGTCGTCGTCCATGAGCCGTTCGTCAGGTCGCCGACGCCGAGCGACTCGTCGACCTGGCCGCCGTCCTCGACGGACGCGGGCGTCCCGACCTCGGTGGGCTGCCCCCACGCGATCGTCGCCGTGTCGCTCGCCGTCGAGCCCGAGCCCCACGACGCCGTCGCGGTGTTGTTCGGAGCGTTCGGGGCCGACGCGACGCTGTAGGAGCACTGCACCGATCCGTGCGCCGGCACGGTCAACCCGGTGCTCCCGTTGCCGCCGCAGTTGATCGTCGCGCCGGGCAGTGAGTCGGCCACGTCCACCCCGCTGACGGCGGCATCGCCGTCGTTCGAGATCGTGATCGTCCCGCTGACGGCGTACGTCTGCGCTTGCGAGTGGCCGACCGTCACCTTCCACGTGAACGACCCGCTCCCGCCGTCGGCGAGGTTCAGCGAGGCATTGTCACCGTAGGTCGCGTCAGCCGCGCCCGCGACCTTGACCTGCTTGTCGACCGACCAGCTGTGCGTGATCTGCGACGTCCCACTCGCGCTCTTGTCCACCGTCAGGTGAGGCGTAGCGCCCTCCTTCGGGTCGAAGCAGAACTCGACGTGGCTGATCTGCGGGGCCTGGCCCCCATTGTTGAGCGGCGGATCGAGCCCCACGTCCGAGGTAACCGATCCGTCGTAGTAGTAGATGTTTGCGAGGTCGCCGCCCTTGACGATGACGGCCATCACCTCGACCGAGTCGTCGAGCAACGCCCAGCTGATTCGGTCAGGGTTCGAATCACGCGCGGTGATGCGAATCCGGCCCTTGTAGTCGCCGGCGGCCAGCTGGCTGCCGTCGATCTTGATGCTGCCGGCGTCCGCCGTCCCGGCGGGACACTTCGGATTGCCTGACACGCCCGGCTCGACCGTCGCGAGATCGCCGTCATAGCCGGTCGCAGCGCCCGAGATCACGAGCGTCAGGACGGCAGCGGCGGCCACGAGGCCCGAGGCGAGCGTGGCCCTACCCCATCGCTTGCGCATTCGAGTCCAACCCCTCTCCTATGCTCCGCAGTCACTTGCCGGACGACCCGTTGCCCCAGCGTGGGACCGGCCGGCACTCTGGATCGGATCGTATGGCTCCGAAGGGGGATGACACTCCCTCGTTCGGGTAGGTTTGCCCCCCCTAAGAGTCAGAGGCCCGCCGAAGTGGCGGATAGCCTCCGCGCGTGTCTCGGCGTGCCCTGATCCCACTTCTCGTCGTCCTTCCGCTGGCCGCGCTCGCGGCGGGTTTCGCATGGACGCTCAGGGCGCCGTCGCTCCCCGAGCCGCTTCCGACCCCCGTCTCGCCGACGCTTCCAGACCTCGCGATGTCCCCGCTCTCGGACATCTCGGCAGTCTCGGTCGAGGGCGAGGGGGAGTACGTCCAGTTCACGGCCGCCGTTGCGAACGTGGGTGCCGGCGCGCTGATGATCCACGCGGTTCGCGCCGACCGGCACGGAGCCTGGCGCGTCTCTCAGCGCTTCGACGAGCCCGACGGCTGGACGAGCGAGAGCATCACGAAGGGCGACGTCGTCTGGGGCGGCCACGGCCACGAGCACTGGCACGTCCATATCGGCGCGTCGTATTGGCTGACGCGACCGGACTCGACCGACATTCTCCGTCGTTACGAGAAGGTGGGGTTCTGCTTCTTCGATCAGGCGCCCCTGACCCGGCAACCGTCCACCGCGCCATCTCATCCCCGGTTTCCGAAGACCGGCTGCAACGACCGGGACGCCCTCGAGTTCACGATGGGCCTCTCGCCAGGGTGGGCCGATCCCTACCCGTGGGCGCTCCCCGACCAACGCCTCCTTCTCACCGGGCTCCGAGACGGCGTCTACCGTCTCTGGGCGACGGCCGACCCCGGTGGATGGTTCAGGGAGACTGTCGAGACGAACAACGACACCTGGGTCGACCTCCGATTGACGCTGTCTGAGCGCCCGCCCAAGGTCGAGGTCGTGCAACGCGGTCCCTCGGGCGCGCCGCCCTGGGTCGCGGGCTGAGCTACGAGCCGACGAACGTCGTCGCGCCCGAGCTGCCCGTCACCGCCGCGTCCGACGCATGCGAACGCAGCTGCGCGCCGAGCGAGATCGCGAACCAGACCGCCGCCGCGGCTGCGAGCATGGCCAGCGCCGCGAGACCGAGACCCATGATGCGTACCTCATGCTCCCTCGCCTTCCCCGTCATCGCCGTTTCCCCCTCGGAATCGCTTTCCTGATTCCGACGGTAGTGACCCCTTCGGGGGGCGCAATGCCTCGCGCGAGTGACTCGAACGTCCGCTAACGGCCCCGGCCGGGTGAGCGAGCCGTCGGACGCGCATGCGAGACTGCGGCCGTGAAGGTTCTCCTCGCAGACGACCACCGCCTGATGCTCGACGGCATTCGCCGCGCACTCGAGGACGACGGCGGCTTCGAGATCGTCGGCGAGACGCAGAACGGCGCGCAGGTGCTCCCGCTCGTCGGCCAGACGAGCCCCGACCTGGTCGTGCTGGACGTTCGGATGCCGAACATGGACGGCCTGCAGTGCCTCGAGGAGATCCGCCGGCGGCACCCGAGGGTCAAGGTCGTGATGCTCTCCGCCTCCACGACCCCCGACCTGATCGAGGAGGCCCTACGCCGCGGCGCGAGCGCCTACGTGCTCAAGACCGTCGACCCGACCGACCTGCCTTCGACGCTGCGCCAGGTGATCGGCGGGACGGTCTTCTCGACGGTCGGGGCGACCGAGGCGTCCACTCCGAGCGGCGCCAAGGCGGCCGGCCTCACCGACCGGGAGATCGCGATCCTCACCGAGCTCGCGAGCGGCAAGTCGAACGACGAGATCGCCAAGGAGCTCTGGGTCACGCAGCAGACGGTGAAGTTCCACCTGACGAACGTCTACCGCAAGCTCGGCGCCAAGAACCGCGCCGACGCCGTGCGGCAGGCATACCAGCTGGGCCTCATCCAGCGCCCGCTCGGCGACGACTGACTCCGCTTGGTGTCCGACTTAAAGTCGGACACCAGACGCCCTGCGGACGTCAGCCGGCAGTCTGCCGCAGCTTGGGCGGGACGCCGGGTTCCCGCCACGCCCCGCGAGCGTGCGCCACGAGCAGCACGGCGCCGACGATCGTCGTCGGCACGTACCACACGGCCTGCATCGCGATCGCGAACGCCAGCCCCTCCTCGCGACCGACGCCGAACAGCGCGAGCGCAGAGACGCCGAGCCACTGGTACGTGCCGACGAAGCCCGGGGACGACGGGATCGCCACCCCGAGGTTCAGGGCGGCCGTCACGAACACCGCGTCGAGGAGCGACAGCTCGACTCCCACCGCGCGACCCACGAGGATCGCACCGAGCGCCCAGGCGCTCCACGCGGCGACGCTGAAGCCGAACCACACGAGCCCCCGCTCGACGGAGAGCGGATCGGAAAGCCCTTCGAGCGTGTCCCGTACGAACCGGCGCGGCAGCCCGCGGTGCTTCCGCCGACCGCGGGGGCGCCGACGCGTGTACGAGCGGGCCGCAGCGAGGAGCACCGCGAGCACGGCGAGGAGGAGCACCGAACCGACGACGATGCGGTCGACCCAACCCTCGTCGGTGACGAACGGGAGGCTCACGAGCAGGAACGCGACGAGCGCGAGGATGTCGAAGCCGCGATCGAGGACCACCGTCGCGACGCCGCGCCCGTACGAGTAGGCGCCGCGTGAGACCCAGCGCGCCCGCAGCCAGTCCCCGACACGGCCGGGCAGCACGTTGTTCACGGCCACGCCCGCAACGACCATCTCGAGGAACCGGCGCTGCGGTAGCCGCGTGTCGGCGATGCGCCGCCACCGCGCCGCCTGCAGCCAGTAGACCGCGCCCATGCACGCCACGGCGCCGAGCAACGGCAGCGGGTGAACGTCCTGCAGCGTGCCCCAGACCGCCCCGAGGTCGGTCCCGCGGATCGCGAGGCAGAGGAACACGATCGACACCGGGATCCCGATCGCTGCAGCCACCACGAGCGAGCGGCTGCGCGGGTTGCCGGGCACTTCGGGGAGCCCTGGAGTCCCGGGCGCGCGCGCGACCGAGTCCGGTGCGACGGTCACGCTGGAAGCATCGTCAGACATGCCGAGTGGAGCGACGGGCGAGGGTCGCGGGCGAGCCTAGCCCATCGTCCAGACAGGCGCTCCGGCGTGCAGGCGATCATTCACCGATGCCCGCCAGCGCGGCAACTCGGAGCGGCAAGGGGGTTTCAACTCCTGCGCCGACGGACGCCCGAAACGGACCCGACCCGGGGCTTCGGCTTCCACCGCCGGAATCGGCGACGCGCAGTCGCGTACGGAACATCCTCGAAACGAGCCCGTTCCCGATCCTCCTCGTCTCCCTCGTCGGCATCATCCTGCTC
>JBKPNM010000172.1:0-9479 GCA_046732615.1 Actinomycetota bacterium
GGACGGTAGCAGAAAGCGGAGTGTTCGCTCCGGTTACGCGGTGCATCTGGTGTCCGACTTGAAGTCGGACACCAGGGTCGGACACCAGACGCGAGCTACGCCACCGCTGCGAGCCGCGCCGAGAGCTCGCGCACGCTCGCGCGCAGCTCGTCCGGCGAGCGGATCTCGAAGCCGCAGCCGAGGCTCGCGAGCGTTCCGGCCATCCAGTCGAGCGAGTCGACGCGCATGCGCAGGAGCGTCCCGCCTTCCGTCTCGAGGAGCTCCGCGAGGGTCGACGGAAGGCGCCGCGCCGCGCCGTCGACCGGCAGGTCGAGCAGCACCTCCACCTCGACGCCCCACGGCACGCGCGCGAGGGAGCGGCTGATGTGGTCGACGGCGTCGAAGTCGTCGGGCGGCGGCGTCGCCGCGGTCTCGAGGAGGGCCGTCGACGACATCCGGTCGATCCGGAACGTGCGCATGTCGTCGCGGAGGTGGTCGTGCGCCGCGAGGTACCAGCGCGCCGCGTGGACGACGATTCCGTAGGGGCTCAGCTCGCGGCGCGTCCGCTCGCCGTCGTACGAGCGGTACGCAGTCTTGACCCTGCGCCCACGGCGGACCGCCTCCGCGAGGAGCAGCACCGTGTCTCCGGCGACCGGGGCGCCGGCGCGCGGGGTCGCGGTGAACCCGAGCGCGGTCTCGAGCGCCTCGACGCGCCGGCGGAGCGGGTCGGGAAGCACGCGATGGATCTTGGCGAGCGCGCCGTCGGCCGACCCCGAGTCGCTGTCGAGCCCCTGACGCCGCGCGGCGATCAGGCCGAGCACGACGACGACTGCCTCGTCGTCGGAGAGCATCAGCGGCGGCAGCCGGTAGCCCGGGCGGACTCGGTAGCCGCCGCCGACGCCGCGCTGGCCCTCGACGGGAATCTCGAGCGCCTGCAGCGCAGCGATGTAGCGCCGCACGGTACGGCTGTCGATCTCGAGCTGCTCGGCGATCTCGCGTCCCGTCGTCAGCGGCCGCGCCTGGAGGAGCTCGAGGAGCTCGAGGAGCCTTCCGGTCGGCGTCTGCATCGGGCGTGAGTCAAGCACGGATAGAGGGCAGATACTGCCCTATTTGCGGTGTAGCGTCGGCGCAACGACGCAGAGCGGGAGGCGAGCGATGAGCACGATCTTGGAGAGAGCTGCGGGAGCCAGGGACTTCGAGTTCCTCGCGGGCCGCTGGACGGTTCGAAACCGCCGGCTTCGCCGACGCCTGGCCGGCTCGGACGACTGGGAGGAGTTCGAGGCGAGAGTGGTCTCGCGGCCGCTGCCGGGCGGTCTCGGCAACGAGGACGAGTTCCATACGGATTACGACGGCGGGTTCGTCGGGATGTCGTTCCGGTTCTTCGACCCGCAGAGCGGGCGGTGGTCGATCTACTGGGCGGACTCGCGACGCCCCGGAGAGCTCGACCCTCCCGTCGCGGGCCGCTTCGACGGTGACGAGGGCGTCTTCGAAGGCGAGGACGTCGACCGCGGCCGTCCCGTCCTCGTCCGCTTCAGGTGGTCGGGCGTGACGACCGAGACGCCGCGATGGGAGCAGGCGTTCTCGGACGACGGCGGCAGGACGTGGGAGACGAACTGGGTGATGGACTTCGCGCCCGCGGGTGACGGAGCGTGAGCGTGCTCGAGCGCAACGGCGCCCCCGTCGACGCCGCGTACGAGCATCGTCCGAAGGCCGCCCGCGCCGGCCAGAGCGTCGCGCTCGGCAACACGCTGCTCAAGTGGTACGAGATCGCACCCGAAAGCGACCCCGTGCCGGCGTCGATCTCCGATCTCGCGCGCCTCGGTCTCGCCGACGCGGCTCGGCTCGGCGAGCTCCGGCTCGACGGCGAGCTCGGCTTCGTGATCCTGCACCGCTGCGGCGAGGCGTTCTACTTCCTCCTCGTCTCGACGTGGCAGAACCACAACGAGCTCTGGGAAACGGTGTGGGCGAAGGACGGGCCCGACGACCCGGAGTTCCATCCGTGGCCGCTCGAGCGCACCCACCGGCCGACGTTCTGCGTGTGGGAGCTCGGCGTCGTCGCGTACGAGCGCATCGCGTGGAGCCGGTTTCTCC
Source organism: Actinomycetota bacterium (assembly GCA_046732615.1). Taxonomy (GTDB): domain Bacteria; phylum Actinomycetota; class Thermoleophilia; order Gaiellales; family Gaiellaceae; genus Gaiella. The sequence goes on from JBKPNM010000172.1 coordinate 2,071, forward strand.
GCTCGGCGCGCGACCGCGATGCCCGGCTCGAGTACATGCGCGACACCTACGAGGGGGTGGTGTAGCCGAGCCTGGTGCTTCCGCAAGACCGGGGCACGAGCGCGGACGTCCGTGCCACGTCGCGAGCTGCCGGTTCGCGGAGACGCCGACACCGAGCTGGTGCCGCGCGGGAAGCGTTAGGAGTTTGGTGTCCGACTTAAAGTCGGACACCAAACGCCGAAGAAGAGAGGTCGAAGATGTCAGCCGAACGCCGCCGCCGCTTCGCAGAGCTCCACGCCCGAGACGAGCTGTTCGTGATGCCGAACCCGTGGGACGAGGGCTCTGCCCGCCTGCTGGCGACGCTCGGGTTCGAGGCGCTCGCGACGACGAGCGCGGGGTTCGCGTGGTCGCTCGGGAAGCTCGACGGCGAGGTCGCGCGCGACGAGCTCGTCGCGCACGTCGCCGCGGTCGCGGCCGCGACCGACCTGCCGCTCAACGTCGACAGCGAGCGGTGCTTCCCGGACGACCGGGGCGGCGTCGCCGAGACCGTGCGGCTGCTCGGGGAGGCCGGGGCGGCCGGGTGCTCGATCGAGGACTGGAACCCGGTCGCGGGCCGGATCGAGGACCTCCCGTTCGCAGTCGAGCGCGTCGCCGAGGCGGCGGCAGCGGCTCGCGCATTCGATCCTCCGCTCGTCCTCACCGGCCGCGCCGAGAACCACCTCCACGGGGTTGCCGACCTCGACGACACGATCGCGCGGCTGCTCGCGTACCGCGACGCCGGGGCCGACTGCGTCTACGCTCCCGCGCTGACGACCCCCGAGCAGGTCTCTGCGGTCGTCGAGGCGGCCGGCGTCCCGGTCAACGTCCTCGCGCTGCCAGTGGCGCCGTCGATCCCGGAGCTGGCCGAGCTCGGCGTGCGACGCGTCTCGACCGGCGGCCTCCTCGCCGCGGCAGCCTACGGGGCGCTCGCGTCGGCGGGGCGGGAACTGTCCGCCGACGGCACGTCGACCTATGCCGCCGGCCGGCTGTCCGACGAGGACAAGCAGGCGGCCTTCGGCGCCTGACGGCCGTGCCCGCCGCCCGAGCCGGAACGGCGCAGGTCACACAGTGTCACTTGGGCCGTCGACCTCGGGCTAGACGCCGCGCGGGGCCTCGTCGTCGACGGAGACGCGGACGAGGTCGCGGATCGAGACCATCCCGACGACGTCGCCGCCGTCGACGACCGGCAGATGCCGGAAGCCGCCGTGGATCATGAGCGCCGCGGCCTGGCCGGCGCTCTCGTCCGGCCCGATCGTCTCGGGCGAGTGGGTCATCGCCTCGGCGACGGGGCCGTCGACTCTGCGGGTTGCGACGGCGCGCAGGACGTCACGCTCCGTCACGATGCCGACGAGGCGGTCGCCCTCCGTCACGACGACGGCGCCGACGCGCCGCTCGTTCATGCGGCGGGCCGCGTCGACGAGGCTCGTGGCGGGATCGAGTCCGAGCACGTCGGGCGTCATGATCTCGCTCACGCTCGGCATGGCGTCGATCGTAGACCTCCCTCTGCGGGATGGAAAGTCAGCGCCTGCGCTGCCGTGCGAGCGTCCTCCAGCGCTTCCGCTCCTCGGAGGCGAGACGCTTGTCGAGCCTCCGCTCGAGCGCCGCCATCTCCGCCTCGAGCTTGAGGTAGCTCGACCAGCGCTCCGGTGCCAGCGTCCCGTTCGCGAGCGCCTCCTTGACCGCGCACCCGGGCTCGCTCTCGTGGCTGCAGTCCGCGAAGCGGCAGTGCGCGAAGAGGGACGTCACGTCGTCGAAGGTCTCCTCGAGCGCCTCGTCGGCGACCCACAGCTGGAGCTCCCGCATCCCAGGCGTGTCGATCACGAGCGCACCGCCCGGGAGCTGGACGAGCTCCCGTCGCGTCGTCGTGTGCCGGCCCTGGCCGTCGTCGCGGAGCTCCTGCGTCGCGAGCAGCTCCTCGCCGGCGAGCGTGTTGACGAGCGTCGACTTGCCGACGCCGGAGGAGCCGAGCAGCGCCGCGGTGACGCCCGGCCCGAGGTGCGAGCGCACCGCGTCGAGCCCTTCGCCGGTCTTGCTCGACAGCGTGTGTACGGGAACGTCGGCGGCGACGGACTCGACCGCGGCCGCTGCGGCCGACGGGTCGCCGCTCAGGTCGCTCTTCGCCAGCAGCACGACGGGCTGCGCTCCGCTCTCGCGCGCGAGAATCAGGTAGCGCTCGAGACGCCTGAGGTTCAGCTCGTCGTTGAGCGACGTGACGATGAACACGACGTCGACGTTCGCCGCGAGCACCTGCTCCTCGGCGGCCTGCCAGGCGGTCTTGCGCGAGAACTTCGTGCGCCGCGGGAGGACGGCCTGAATCGTCCCGGCGCCCTCCTCGGCGCGAGCGGCGACGGCGACCCAGTCGCCGACCACCGGCAGGTCGGCCCCCGAGCCGGACTCCTCGTAGAGGCGCCCCGCGACGTCGCAGCGGAGCTCGCCGAGCTCGGTGAGGACGTCGTGGGCACCGCGGTGCTGAACAACGACGCGGCCGGGGACGAGCCCGGCGGCGGCAAAGGTGTCGAACTGCTCGGCGAGGTCGTCGCCCCAGCCGAGCTCGGTGAGATCGGGCACGCGAAAGGTCTCCTCTCGGACTACGGAATGCAGGACGCCCGGTGCGCCCGTCGCGAGAGGCCCGACTCGTGATTCAGCCGACGAGCCGCGCGGGGCGCGGCCGGGAGGAAGCGGTGTCTCTCATCGCGGCGACCTCCTTCGTCGGGAACCCGGCCAGTATGCCCGACCCTGTGGCGCGACGCGAGCGTCCCGTCGCCGGCTCGCCTACGCGGCTCGGCGGAGCTGCTCGTCGAGGCGGACGAGCTCGAGTCGGAATACCTGCGCCGCATCGTCGTTCGTGACGATGTTGTCGCCCGCCTCGAGCATCGTCATCAGGTCACGCGTCAGCGGGATGTCGCCGGGGAGCTGCTCGGTGACCAGCGCGTTCAGCCGCATCAAAGTCATCGGCACGTGGATGCTCGGACGCCGCACGCCGAGCGCCTGCTTGAGGCGGTCCCACAAGTCGTTCCAGCTGACGACGTCCGGGCCGCCGAGCTCGAACATCCGGTTCGTCGCTGCCTCCTCGTCGAGCGCCCGGGCGAAGTACGAGGCGACGTCTCCCACCCAGATCGGCTGGATCCGCTGCACTCCCGACCCCGGGATGGGCGTGACCGGCATGAGCTTCGCGAGCTTGCGGAAGGTGGGGAGGATGCCTCCGTCGCGCCCGAAGACGAAGCTCGGCCGGAAGATCACGTACGGGAGGCCGGAGCCGCGCACAGCCTCCTCCATCTCCCACTTGGCCCCGTAGTAGGGGACGAGGTCCTTCGTCTCGGCGGCCGTGCCGAGGGCGCTCATGTGTACGAAGCGCTCGACACCCGCACGCCGGGCCTCGTCGAGGAGGTCGCGCGTCCCCTGGCTCATCACCTGCTCGAAGCGGGCCAGCTTCCCCTGCCGGATTGCGACGAGGTGCACAACCGCTTCGACGCCGTCGACCGCGCGGCGCAGGCTCTCCCGGTCGGTCATGTCCCCCTCGGCGAGCTCGCAGCGGGGGCCCTCGAGCTCGCCCGCCTTCCTCGGGTCGCGAACGAGGCAGCGCACGCCCTTACCGGCGTCGAGCAACGCCCGCACGACGTGGCGGCCGACGAATCCAGTTGCGCCCGTCAGGAGAAGCACACCATGGTTGTACCCACGCCGGGCGCCGCACCGAACGTGGTACCGCCCCCGGAGACGCTCAGCGAGCCCGCGGGCCGGTGTGCCAGAAGACGAGCGCAGCCGCCGTTGCCTCGGCGAGCAGGCTGAGCAGCGCCACCAGCTTGAGTGAGATCGGAATGTGCCGCATGCACCCGTTATCGGCGATCGTGGCGCGTTGTCCAGTCCGGGATCGCCCGCGGAAGGTCCAGCCGCAGGGCGACGAAAGAAGAGGGGCGAAGCCGCGCCGGGGGCCGTCGGACCGCCCGACTACGATGGCCTTCCCGTGTCCGCGCCGTTCGTCCATCTGCACGTCCACTCGGAGTACTCGATCCTGGACGGGGCGTGCAGGATCCCGGCGCTCGCGAAGAAGGCCGCGGAGCTCGAGATGCCTGCGGTCTCGCTCACCGACCACGGCTCCATGGCGGGGGCGGTCGACCTGCACAAGGCCGCCGCGACGCAGGGCATCAAGCCCATCTACGGGTGCGAGGTCTACGTCGTCGACGACCGTCGGGCACAGGTCAAGGGGCACGCGCACCTGACGCTCCTCGCGTCCGACAACAGGGGCTACGCGAACCTCGTCAAGCTCTGCTCGCTCGGCTACCTCCAGGGCTACTACTACAAGCCGCGCGTCGACTGGGAGCTCCTCGAGCGGCACGCGCCCGGGCTGATCGCGCTCTCCGGCTGCCTCTCCGGCCGGGTGTCCCGGGCGCTCTCGGAGGCCCGCGACAGGGACGCCGAGGCCGAGCTCGACCGACTTGCGCAGATCTTCGGACGCGACAACACGTACGTCGAGCTCCAGAACGTCGGGCTCGAGGCGCAGCAGGCGGCGTTCCGTGGGCTGCCCGGACTGGCGGAGCGGCGGAAGCTGCCGCTCGTCGCGACCGGCGACGTCCATTACCTCGACGCGACCGACGCGTACAGCCACGAGGCGCTGCTCTGCATCCAGTCCGGCGACTCGCTCAAGAACCCCGACCGCTGGCGCTTCGGCGCCGAGGAGTTCTACTTCAAGACGCCGGCGGAGATGGCGCTCGACTTCCCTGGCCACGAGGAGGCGCTCCGGCGCAGCCTCGAGGTCGCCGAGCGCTGCAACGTCGAGCTCGAGCTCGGCCGGATCCGACTGCCGACGTTCCCCGTTCCGGACGGCCGCGACGCGTTCGAGTACCTCGTCGAGGTGTGCGAGAAGGGGCTCGTCAAGCGCTACGGCGGCTCGACGCCGGAGCTCGACGAGCGGCTCCGCTTCGAGCTCAAGACGATCCGCGAGATGGGCTTCGCGGACTACTTCCTGATCGTGGCGGACTTCATCGGCTTCGCGAAGCGGAATGGCGTCTCCGTCGGTCCCGGTCGCGGCTCAGCCGCCGGCTCGCTCGCCGCCTACTGCCTCGAGATCACCGACATCGACCCGCTGCGCTACGGCCTGCTGTTCGAGCGGTTTCTCAACCCGGCCCGCAAGGACATGCCCGACATGGACATCGACTTCGCCGTCGAGGGCCGCGAGCGCGTCATCAACTACGTCGCGGAGAAGTACGGCCGCGACCGCGTCGCGCAGATCATCACGTTCTCGAAGATGGCCGCACGGGCGGCGCTCCGCGACGCAGGCCGCGTGCTCGAGATCCCCTACGGCGTCGTCGACCGCATCGCGAAGCTCGTGCCCGAAGGCCCGGGCCAGACGCTCGAGGAGGCGCTGAAGCCCGGTCAGGAGCTCGCGCGGGCCGTCGCGGACGACCCGGTCGCGAAGGAGATCGTCGACCTCGCGCGACCGCTCGAGGGCCTCACCCGCGCGGACTCGATCCACGCGGCAGGCGTCGTGATCGGCGCGGAGCCGCTGATCGACGTCGTCCCGCTCCAGCAGAAAGGCCCCGACGCGGAGGTCGTCACGCAGCTCTCGATGAAGAACGTCGAGGCGCTCGGGCTCCTCAAGGTCGACTTCCTCGGCCTCCGCAACCTCGACGTGATCGACAAGGCGGTCGAGCTCGTCGGCGGGGTCGACATCGGCTCGATCCCGCTCGACGATCGCAAGACGTACGAGATGCTCGCGCGCGCCGACGCGACGGGCGTGTTCCAGTTCGAGTCGTCGGGCATGCGCGACGCGCTGCGCGCGGTCAAGCCGACGGAGTTCGAGGACCTGATCGCCCTCGTCGCCCTCTACCGCCCGGGCCCGATGCAGTACATCCCGACGTACGCGGCGCGGAAGAACGGGCGCGAGGCGGTGTCCTACATCGACCCGCGTCTCGAGCCGATCACGGGAGACTCGTACGGGATCTGCATCTACCAGGAGCAGTACATGCAGATCGCGAAGCAGCTCGCGGGGTTCGAGCCGGCCGAGGCCGAGACGCTGCGCCGTGCGATCGGCAAGAAGATCCACGAGCTGATGGCGTCGCTCAAGGGCAAGTTCCTCGACGGCTGCGCCGCGAACGGCGTCACGCCGGCCGTCGCCGACCAGCTGTGGAAGGACATGGAGTCGTCGCAGGACTACTCCTTCAACAAGGCGCACGCCGCCTGCTACGCGCTGATCGCCTACCGCACTGCGTGGCTCAAGGCCAATTACCCGTGTGAGTACATGGCGGCGCTGATCTCCAGCGTGATGAACACGAAGGACCGCGTCCCGTTCTACGTGAACGCGTGCGACGAGATGGGCATCGAGGTGCTCCCGCCAGACGTCAACTCGTCCGCCGTGGACTTCGCGGTCGTCGACGGGAGGATCCGCTTCGGGCTGAACGCGGTCAAGAACGTGGGGGAGACGGCGGCGCAGCGGATCGTCGCCGCTCGCGCCGACGGCGGGCCGTTCGCGTCCATCTGGGACTTGACCGAGCGCGTCGACCCGCAGGTCGTCAACAAGCGCTCGCTCGAGTCCCTCGTCAAGTGCGGCGCACTCGACTCGACCGGCGCTTCGCGGATGGGGATGCTCGCGGTGCTCGAGCAGGCGCTCGGGCACGGACAGAAGCTCGCGGCCGACCGACTGATGGGCCAGGCGTCGATCTTCGACCTCGGGGACGCCGCGACGCCCGCCGCGCCGGCGCACCATCCGACGATCCCGACCACGGAGTACGAGAAGCAGGAGCTGCTTCGCCTCGAGAAGGAGACGCTCGGCCTCTACGTGTCGGAGCATCCGCTCTCGGGCGTCCGCGAACAACTGCGCCGGAAGACGGACGCGACCCTCTCGGAGCTCGAGCGGCGTCGCGACGGCGAGACGGTGACGGTCGGCGGGATCGTCTCCGACGTCAAGCACCTCACGACGAAGCGCGGAGACCCGATGGTCTTCCTCACCCTCGACGACCCGACCGGGACGGCGGAGGTCGTCGTCTTCAACTCCGCCTACCAGGCCGCGAGGGAGCTTTGCGTCACCGACCGGATCCTCGTCGTGCGGGGGCGCATCGACCACAAGCAGCAGGGCGAGACGAAGGTCGTCGCAGCGGAGGTGACCGCGTTCGAGGCGGTTGCCGAGCGGCGCGAGGTGCGCTTCTCCCTCGACGCCCGGGAGGCGACGGCGGGCGTCATCCGCGAGCTCGCGCGGCTCGTCCGCGAGTTCCCCGGAGAGTCCCCCGTCTACCTGTCCCTCGATACCTCCGAAGGGCCGAAGACCTACGCGCTCGGGCCCGAGTTCCGCGTCCGGCCCGACCCGGACTTCATCGCCGAGGCGCGCTCGGTGCTCGGCGGCACGGCTGCATTGCTGTAGCGCTCGACGACCTGGCGCAACGGCCGTTCAGAGCAGGATC
>JBKPNM010000173.1:0-11219 GCA_046732615.1 Actinomycetota bacterium
CGAGGTCGAGCATCACGAGCGCGACCGAGGACTGGTCGGTGGACGCCTCGACGAGCTCCTGGCGCAGCCGCTCGTGGAAGGCGCGGTGGTTCCACAGGCCGGTGAGGGGATCGGTCTGCGCCTGGCGCTCGAGCGAGGCCCTGATGTCGGCGTTGTCGATCGCGAGCGCCGCGGCGTCGCCGAAGCGGACGGCCAGCAGGAACTCGTCCTCGGTGAACTCCTGGAACCCGGAGCGGTAGATGTTGACCGTGCCCTTGAGGCGTCCGCGCGCGACGAGCGGCACGACGATCAGCGATTCGGGGTCGGGCGGCGTGTCGGTGACGAAGCGGACGCGCGGGTCGAGCTCGGCGCGGTTCGCGAGCACGGGCTCGCGGTGCTCGACCGCCCAGCCGGTGATCCCGACGCCGTAGGAGAACGGCTCGTCGGCGAGCACCTTCTCCGCGTCACGACCCGACGCGAACACCGCCTGCAGCTCCCGTTTCGACTCGTCCGCCTCGTAGAACGTGATGTCGTCGTACGGGATCAGCTCCCCGACCGTCCCCGCGATCCGCTGCAGCAGGTCGTCGAGCGACTGCTCGGAGAGCAGCTCGTGGAAGACGTCCGCGAGCTTGCGGTACGACTCGACCAGCGGGTCGAGCGCAGGCTCGGGGTTCGGGCGTGCCTCCGGGCTCGCCGCAGTGATGTCCGTCGGAGGGTTCACCGGTGCTCTCCCCACAGAATCGGCGCGCGGGAGCCGTAGCTTGAGCGTCCGACGCGACGTTCCGGCTCCCGTCGCCCCGGTGGATCCGCAATGATCTGGGCGATGGCGGGCAGGATCGTGGTCGGGATCGACGGAAGCGAGCACTCGGCGGCGGCGCTGCGCTGGGCGGTCGACGAGGCGAAGCTGCGCGACGCCACGGTCGAAGCCATCCATGCCTGGATGTACGTCCCGGTGACGACGCCGGCGGATTCGGGCCTCGTGCCCGTCCCCTGGACCGACAGCGTCGAGGCGCTCCAGGCGACGCAGGAGGCTGCCGAGCGGATCGCCTCCGAGCACGTGCGCGGGGTCGTCGGCGACGACCACGACGTCACGGTCTCCCTCGTCCAGGACGATGCGTCGGAGGCGCTGATGCGGGCCGCGGAGGACGCCGACCTCCTCGTCGTCGGCAACCGCGGCCGCGGCGCGCTGAAAGAGGTCTTCCTCGGATCGACGTCGAGCCGGGTGGCAGACCGCGCGCCGTGTCCCGTCGTCATCGTCCGCGCTCAGGACACCGACTAGAGCCTTTCGCCGCGCCCGGTGCAGGACTCGACGGTCGGAGGCTGAACTCACCGCGCGTGGCGCGTGCGTCGTTCCTCGTCGTCGTGCTCGCGGCGCTCGCCTTCAGCGCTCCTGCCGGCGCTAGCAGCGGCGCGCTCTCGAGCGACGTCTGGTTCCTCCGGGACGGCCGCCCGACCGCGGTCGCGCGCTCGGCGCCCGGCATCCCGGGTATCGTCCGCGCGCTGCTCGCCGGGCCCACCCGCAAGGAGCGGGCGCAGGGCCTCCGCACGGCGATCCCGACGGGCACCGCGGTCCGCGATCTGCATATCGCCCGGCAGGTCGTCACCGTCGACCTCGCGGCCCGCTTCACGGCCGGCCGGGATGCGGCCTCGCTCCAGGCCCGCGTCGGCCAGCTCGTACGGACGCTTCGCGACGTCCGAGGCGTCCGCGGCGTCCGCGTGCGGATCGAGGGCGGCATCCCCATCGGCCTGTTCCCGGGCTACGACCTCCGGCGGACGGTCCGCGACGCGATCCCCGAGCGGACGGCGCCCGGCCTGCGTGACGTGCAGCAGCTGCTTGCCGCGCTGGGCTTCATGGCGCCCACCGGCGTCACGGGCCTGCCCGGCGACGAGACGTCGGTGGCGGTGCTCGCCTTCCAGAAGTGGTCGGGGCTCCCGCGAACGAGCACGCTCGATGCGCAGGTCACGTCGGCGCTGATCCGCGCCACGCGTCCGGTGCCGATGCTGCATCGCCCTGGAAAGCGTGTGGAGATCCTGCTCGGCCGGCAGGTCGCCCTCGAGATCGTCGCCAATCGCGTCGAGCGGGTCTTCCACATCTCCTCCGGCGCAGGGGGACTGACGCCCAGCGGCGCGTTCCGCGTGTACCGCAAGGAGCGCATGTCGTGGTCGGTGCCGTTCTCGACCTGGATGCCGTGGGCGAGCTATTTCACGGGCGGCATCGCCATGCACGCCTACTCGTCGGTGCCCGCGTACCCAGCGTCCCACGGCTGCGTCCGGATGATGGCCCGCGACGCGCCGCTGATGTACGCGTTCGCGACGTACGGGACGCCCGTCGACGTCGTCCGGGAGTACGCGTGAGCCGCCTCGCGGCAGTGCTCGTGATCGTCGCGCTGGCGCTGCCGGGCGTCGCAGCCGCCGACGACACGACGCCCGTCGCCCCCGCGGCGCCCACGACGTCGCTCGTCGTCGGGCTCGGCCTCGACGACGCCGCGCTGCAGGCGGGCGTCCTCCGCGGTCGCGATGTGATCCTCGCGCGCGGCTTCGAGGTCGAGCTCGCCCGTACCCTGGCGCGCCGGCTGGGCGGCCGCGTCGGGCGTTTCGTCCACGTCGTCCCCCGAGAACGTCTGCTCGCCTCGGGGGCAGCGGACTGGCAGCTCGCCTTTGCCGGAATCGCGGCGTCGAGCCGCGCGCGCGGTGCCGACCTGAGCGTCCCCTATCTGAGCACCGATGTCGTCGTCGTCGGGCGCCGTGGGCTCGGTCGTCCGCACCGCGTCGCCGACCTGCGCGATGCGCTCCTGTGCGCGGTCCGCCGCGGCGACGCGGCGCAGGCAGCGAGGTCCCTCCGTCCTCGCCGCGCGCCTTCCTTGCTCCCCAGCGCCGACCGGCTGCTGGCCGCGGTTCGCACCGGCGCGTGCGACGCGGCTCTCGTCCCCGCCGCCGAGGCGGGCCGCTTCATCGCCGGAGACAGGCGCGCGCTCGGGCCCGTGGTCGGTCGGATCAGGCACGGCACGGGTCTCGTCGTCGCGGTCTCGCGGGCCGGTGGCGTCTCCGTCGCCGACGTCGATCGCGAGCTCGCGCGCCTGCGTCGCGACGGGACGCTCGGGCGGCTCGCGCGCACCTGGCTCGGGCTCGACCCGGCCGCCCTGCCGGTGCTCCGCTGAGGGCCTCAGTCCGCTTCGCCGCGAGGCGGCCCGTCCCCGGGCCGCTCTCGCCCGAGCCAGAGGATCGCGCCGAGGGTGGCGAGCGGGAGGACGACGGCCGCCGTGATCCAGCCGACCGGCCCGATGAGGGCCAGGCCGACGATCGCGAGCGGCACGCCGACGAGCAGCACCGTCACGGCCGCGAGTGCCCGCGCGAAGGCCACGCCGCCAGCGTACGCCCGCGGGTGGCCGCTTCCGGCGTCGCACACCGCAGTCGGCGGAGGCGCCACCGTAGACTCGTCGCGCGATGTCGATCCTCCGCCGCGCATGAGCCACGGCCGGAACGCCACGCGGATCGTCGCGGGCGCGGCACTCGCGCTCCTGCTCGTCGGGTTCGGCTACGCCGTCAGGCAAGGGCTCCAGGACGACGACACGCCCGTCGCCGCCGCGCCGCCGCCGCTCACGACCACGCCCGTGAAGAAGCCGCCGCCCGCGCGTCCACGGCTCGCGCAGTTCGTGAAGCTCGCGGCGGCGGGCGCCTACGACCCCGAGGGTGACGGCCGCGAGCGCGATGAGGAGGCATCGCTCGCGGTCGACGGGCGCCCGGCGACGTTCTGGCGCACTGAGCGGTACTCCCGCTTCTTCAAGACCGGTGTCGGGCTCGTGCTCGATGCCGGGCGCCGGGTCCGCGTCGAGCAGGTCGTCGTCGACACCCCGACGCCGGGGATCCGTGCGGCGATCAGGCTCGGCAACGCACCCGAGGGGCCGTTCGCGACCGCGTCGCCGGCGAGGACGCTGACCGCCCGGACGCGATTTCCGGTGGCGAAGCGCCCCGGACGCTACGTCGTCGTCTGGGTCACGTCGGTGCCGCCGGAGAGCGCGGGCGAGATCTCGGAGGTCCGCGTCCGCGCGCGCTGACATACGGATATTTCCCGACGGGGTCTGCGGTAATGCCCGCTTTGGCAGGACGCCGGCGCCTGGGAGACTCGTCGCATCGATCACGAGGGAGGGGAGGTTCCCGTGGAGGCCATGCGCGGGTGTTCCAGGAGGGCGTTCGTCGCCTGGGTCGGCGGCGCGAGTGCAGGCTTCTATCTGTTCGGGCGGCTCCCCGGTACGGGCGCACCGGTCGCGATCGCCCAGATCCCGGGCGGCACGCTCGATCCCCTCGTGGTTCCGAAGTTCCAGACGCCCCTGCTGGTGCCGCCGGTGATGCCGCGCACGGACACGATCACGCGTCAGGGAGGCAAGCCCGTCGACTACTACGAGATCTCGATGCGGCAGTTCTCCCAGCAGATCCTCCCGACGGGCCTTCCCGCCACGACGGTCTGGGGGTACGGCAGCAAGGCCGCCCAGAGCAACCGCGGGCTGCTGATCCACAACGCGCCCTCGCTCACGATCGAGGCCAGCTGGAACAGGCCGGTCCGGATCAAGTGGATCAACGAGCTCCACGACGCGAGTGGGCGTTTCCTGCCGCATCTGCTTCCCGTCGACCCGACCCTCCACTGGGCGAACCCGCCCGGCGGCGAGGACGGACGGGACATGCGACCGGCGTTCGTGGCGACCCCCGGCCGTTACACCGGTCCCGTCCCGATCGTGACGCACGTGCACGGCGCGGTCGGGGTGGCCGACGACAGCGACGGGTACGCGGAAGCCTGGTACCTACCCGCCGCGACCGACATCCCCGACGGGTATGCAAGCGAAGGCACCTGGTACTCGTTCTTCGCGGGCAAGGCCGCGGGGGCGTACGGCGTCGAATGGGGACCTGGATTCGCCACCTTCCAGTACCCGAACGAGAACCGGGCATCGACGATCTGGTACCACGATCACGCGCTCGGGATGACGCGTCTGAACGTCTATGCAGGCCCGGCCGGCTTCTACATCGTGCGCGGCGGGCCGTCGGGCGACGACGCGGTTCTCGACAGCCGAACCGGCGCCAAGGCGTCGCTGCCGGGCCCCGCTCCGCGGGAAAACGACAAGTTCCCGCCGAACAAGCCCTATCGCGAGATCCCGATCGCGATCCAGGACCGCTCGTTCGACACCGACGGTTCACTCTTCTATCCGGACACGCGAGCCTTCTTCGACGAGATCACGGGGCCGTATATCCCGGAGACCGACCTCTCCCCGATCTGGAACCCGGAGTTCTTCGGGAACACGATCATGGTCAACGGCAATACGTGGCCGTTCCTCGCCGTCGAGCGGCGTCGCTACCGGTTCCGGTTCCTCAACGGCTGCCAGTCCCGGTTCTTGATCCTCGACTTCTCGAAAGTCCCGGGCGTCGAGGTATGGCAGATCGGGAACGAAGGCGGGTTCCTCGGCGCGCCCGTGAACCTCACCGCGGTCAACCAGAATCGGCTTCTGCTGGGCCTTGCCGAGCGCGCGGACACGATCGTGGACTTCACGAACGTCCCGGTCGGGAACCACCTCCTCGCGAACATCGGTCCCGACGAGCCGTTCGGCGGAGGGGAGCCGCCGGACGACTTCGACGTCGCCGACCCCGACACGACGGGCCAGGTCCTGCAGTTCCGCGTGATCCCGACGGTCGGGTCGGACGACTCGACCCCTCCGCAGTTCCTCCGGCTGCCTGCCATCACGCCTCTCCCGCCCCCGAGCGTCACGCGGCGACTGGCACTGGTCGAGCAGATGTCGGAGTTCTTCGAGGATGCGCCGGCCCAAGCTCTGCTCGGCACCGTGGCGGGCAATCCGAGCGTTGCCCCGGGTGGGTGGACGCCGAAGACGTGGGAGGAGGAGGTGTCGGAGAATCCCGCACTCGGCTCGACCGAGGTGTGGGAGCTGTACAACGCGACCGCCGACGCACACCCGATGCACATCCATGAGGTCGTCTTCGAGGTGGTCGACCGCCAGGCGATCCTCGTCGACGAGGACAGCTCGACGGTTCACGTCGTGCCCGGGTCCGTGCCGCTCGCGCCGGAGCCCTGGGAGACGGGCTTCAAGGACACCGTGATCGCCTATCCGGGACAGGTCACACGGGTGAAGGCCCGGTTCCAGACTCCGGGGCAGTTCGTCTGGCATTGCCACATCGTCGAGCACGAGGACAACGAGATGATGCGGCCCTATCGGATCGGCCCGGAGCAGCCCGGACAGCCTCGCCCGCTCGGCTGATCGCAAGAACCGGCGCCGGCCCTTCACGACGGCGCATAGGGTTCCGGCGTGGAGGTGACGCAGCTCGGGAGCTCCGACCTGCGCGTGTCGCGCGTCGGGCTCGGATGCAACAACTTCGGACGCCGGCTCGACGCCGCGGCGACGCGCGCCGTGATCGACGCGGCGCTCGAGGCCGGCGTCACGCTCCTCGACACGGCGGACGTCTACGGCTCGGGGAACAGCGAGCGGTTCATCGGCGAAGCCCTCGCCGGCCGGCGCGACGAGTTCGTGCTGGCGACGAAGTTCGGGCAGGACGCATCGGTGACCGGGCCCGGCGGCTCGCGCGAGCACGTCCGGGGAGCGATCGACGCCTCCCTCGGGCGCCTCGGCCTCGACGCGGTCGATCTCTACTACTACCACCGTCCCGACGGCGTCACGCCGCTCGAGGAGACGCTCGGGGCGATGCAGGAGCTCGTCGACGACGGTCGCGTGCGCTGGCTCGGTCTCTCGAACGTCGACGCCGCGCAGGTCCGGCGGGCGGCGGCGAGCCGCGTCAGGGTCGTCGCAGTGCAGAACCACTACAGCCTGCTCCGTCGCGACGACGACGACGAGGTGCTGCCCGTCTGTCGGGAGCTCGGGATCGGCTACGTCCCCTACTTCCCGCTCGCGAGCGGCCGCCTCACGGGGAAGTACCGCCGCGGCGAGCCCCATCCCGAGGGGACGCGTCTCTCCGCCGCCGACGTCGCGGACGACGAGCTCGAGCGCGTCGAGGCGCTCGAGCGCGAGGCCGGCCGCCGCGGCCGCTCGCTCCTCGAAGCCGCGATCGGCGGGCTCGCCTCGGTCCCGGGGATCGCGTCGGTGATCGCGGGAGCCACGAGTGCCGAGCAGGTCCGGGCGAACGCCGCCGCGGGCGGGTGGCACGCATCGGCCGAGGAGCTCGACGGCCTCGCCCGCGCCGCCGCCTGAGGCCTCGGTGCGGGCATTGCTCGTGCGGGTCGGCGCCGACTGCACGGAGGCCGGCGGCCGCTGGAACGGGCCGGTCGACCCGCGCACGGGGGCGTTCGCGTACGTCCCGATCCCCGAGCCGGAGCCGGTCAGGCGGGGCCTCGAGACGCCGTATGCGTGCTGGGAGCCGGCCGTCTCTCGTCTCGGGGTCGAACTTCCGGCGGCGCTTCGCGAGCGGGCGGCGCACGCCGACCCCGACTTCGGCCACCTCACGTACGGCGACCGGCGCGAGCGCGGGCGGCAGATCCGCGAGAAGCTCCGCGCCGGCGACCTGCTCGTCTTCTACGCCGGGCTCCGCGACGTCCGCGGCGGCGGTCTCGTGTACGGGCTGATCGGGCTCCTCACCGTCGACCGGATCGCCCGCGCGAGCGACGTACCTCCTGAGCGCTGGAACGAGAACGCGCACACGCGCAGAGCGGAGATAGGCGAGACCGACGTCGTCGTCCAGGGCCGGACGTCGGCCTCGGGACGCTTCGACCGCTGCCTCCCCTTCGCGGGCTACCGCTCGGGCGCGTACCGCGTCCGCGCGGAGCTGCTCGACCGCTGGGGCGGGCTCGGCGTCCGCGACGGCTACGTCCAGCGAAGCGCCCGGCTGCCCGAGCTGCACGATCCGGCGCGCTTCCTCGGCTGGCTCGAGAGGCAGCGCGTCGCGCTCGTCGCGCGCGACAACTGACGCTACGCGTGCTGCTCGCCCGGGAGCGCGCCCTGTGCGAGGCGGTCGCGCAGCGACGTCGCGAGCGACTGCGACGAGGGCTGCTCGCCGGCGGCCTGGATCGCGGCCGCCCGCTCGTTCCAGATGTCGGCCTCGAGCCGGTCGATCTCCTCGATCAGCATCAGGATCGCCCGCCCCGCTGCGCGGAGCTCGTCCCGATCGCTGGTCGAAAGTCCCGTTCCCCAGCTTCGGAGCATCTCGATGCGCTCCTCGTCGAGCCGCTCGACCACCGCTGGAGCCTATAACCGAATGGACCCGAGATGGACCCGACGAAGGGTCTGGACCACCTGCCGCTAGGTCGGGACCCGGCCCGAGGACCTCGCCGGGTCGCACGAGCGCGGACTCGTAGGCGGCGACCACGGCCTGGCCGCCCCAGGGCTCTATGCGGACGCCCGCGCCACGCGTCTCAGCAGATCCGCGGGAGCGGGTCGCCGACGAGGAGATCGACGATGCGGCTGCCGCCGAGCGCGGTGTCGAGCAGCACCGTCCCCTGCGGCTCGGCCTCGACCACCCCGATCTCGACGGCGTCGGCACCCAACGGATGTGCTCTGAGCGCCGCGACCGCGTCGTCGGCCGCCCCGGGCGCGACGACCGCGACGAGCTTGCCCTCGTTCGCGACGTAGAGCGGGTCGATGCCGAGGATCTCGCAGGCCGCGAAGACGGCCGGGCGGACGGGGAGCGCGCTTTCCCGCACGCGCACCGCGAGCCCCGAGGAGGCCGTGAGCTCGTTGAGCGCCGTGGCCAAACCGCCGCGGGTGGGGTCGCGCATCCAGCGGAGATCCTCGCCGAGCCCGAGCAGCGCCGCCGTCAGCTTGTGGACGGGTGCGGTGTCGCTCGCGACATCGCCTTCGAGGTGGAGGTCCCCCCGGGCGATCATCACCGCCATGCCGTGGTCGGCGAGCGTCCCGGAGAGCAGGACGCGGTCGCCCGGGCGGACGCGGCCGGGAACGAGCTCGAGGTCGTGCTCGAGCACGCCGAGCCCCGCGGTCGTGACGTAGAGGCCGTCGGCCCTCCCCCGCTCGACGACTTTGGTGTCCCCGGCCGCGACCGGGACGCCCGCACGGGCCGCCGCAGTCGCCATCGAGCGGACGATCTCACGCAGCTGGTCGACCGGCAGCCCTTCCTCGAGCACGAACCCGGCCGTCAGCCAGAGGGGCCGGGCGCCTGCGACGGCGAGGTCGTTGACGGTGCCGTTGACGGCGAGCTCGCCGATGTCGCCGCCCGGGAAGACGAGCGGTCGCACGACGTAGCTGTCGGTCGTCACGGCGAGCCGGCCGCCGACGGGCGGGATGACCGCGCTGTCGCCGAGCGGCGCGAGCGCCTCGTTGCCGAGCTCCTCGAGGAAGAGCGCCTCGACGAGGTCGTGCGTCGCCTTGCCGCCCGCACCGTGGGCGAGAGTGATGCGCTCGTCGCGAAGCACCGGGCGGCGCCGGCGCAGTCCCTCAGGCACCGACGGGCGCTTCCTCGCGCGGCCTGCGCAGGCGGCCGTAGGAGAAGAACGCGGCACACGCGCCCTCGCTCGACACCATGCAGGTGCCGAGCGGCCGCTCGGGAGTGCACGCCGTGCCGAAGACCCCGCACTCCCAGGGCTTGATCTGGCCGGTGAGGACGTCGCCGCAGCGGCAGGCCTTCGGATCCTCGATCCGCGCGCCCGGCAGCGTGAACAGCCGCTCGGCGTCGAACGCGGCGAACGCCTGGCGTACGCGGAGTGCGCTCTTCCGTAGGACGCCGAGGCCCCGCCACTCGAAGTCCTCACGCGCCTCCATCGTCTCGACGATCGCCGCGACCGCGCGCTCGTTCCCCTCGCGGCGCACGACGCGTGTGTACTGGTTCTCGACCTCGCAGCGGCCGTCCGCGCGCTGGCGGAGGAGCATCGCGATCGACTGGAGCAGGTCGACCGGCTCGAAGGCCGAGACGACGACCGGTCGGCCGTATCCCTCGGGAATGAAGCGGTACGCGTCGGTGCCGATCACCGACGAGACGTGCCCCGGGCCGATGAAGGCGTCGACACGGAGCCCGGGCGTCTCGAGGATCGCGCGGAGCGGCGGCTCGATCAGGACGTGGTTGCAGAACACGGAGAAGTTGGGCGTCTCCTCCGCTCTGGCGCGGAGGAGCGTCACTGCCGTTGCGGGCGCGGTGGTCTCGAATCCGATCGCGAAGAAGCAGATGTGCCGGTCGGGCTCCTGCGCGGCGAGGGCGAGCGCGTCGAGCGGCGAGTAGACCATGCGCACGTCCGCGCCGCGCGCCTTCGCCTCGAGCAGCGAGCCGCGCCCGCCGGGCACGCGCAGCATGTCGCCGAAGGTGGCCAGCGTGACCCCGTCCGTCTCCGCGATCGCGATCGCGTCGTCGACGCGGCCCATGGGGATCACGCAGACCGGGCAGCCCGGCCCGTGGACGAGCTCGAGCTCGGGCGGGAGCAGCTCCTCGAGCCCGTGCCGGTAGATCGCGTGCGTGTGGCCGCCGCAGACCTCCATCACCCGTACGACCTCGCCCGGCGTGACGAGCGAGCGGATCTCGGCGGCCAGCCCCCTGGCGAGCGCCGGGTCGCGGTACTCGTCGACGTACCTCACGACGCGTCCTCGAGCCGCTCCAGGGCGATCCCCGCGTGGCAGAGGAGCAGGTCGCCGGGCCTGGCGTCGGGCACGAGATCGATCGCGACGCGCTCGAGGGCGGCGCCGACGGCGATCACGGCCTCGAGCTCCTCGACCGACTCGACGCGCGCCGCCACGGCCTCGTCCGAACACGTGCGACAGCGCTCGCGGTCGAGGCTCACGTGACCGTCCCGTCGCGGATCTCGTCAAGCTCCCGTTGCAGTTCGGCGCCGCGGTGGAGCAGCTCGAGCGTCTCCCGGGCGTCCGCCTCGTCGATCCGGGACAGCGCGAAGCCGACGTGGACGAGCACCCAGTCGCCGGGCTCGATCGGTGCGGCCGGCTCGTCGACGAGCGCGACGCTGACCGAGCGGCGCACGCCCGAGATGTCGACGGTCGCGAGCCCCGCCCGCCGGTCGGGGACGTCGACGATCCGGCCGGGGATGCCTAGGCACATGCGAGCCTCGCAGCGGCCACTGCGGCCTGACCGTAACTGACCCCGCCGTCGTTCGGCGGCACCGCGGCATGGGAGAGGACGCGGAAGCCGGCCTGCTCGAGCCGCACTCGGAGCGAGCCGAGGAGGCGCAGATTCTGGAGGCAGCCTCCGGAGAGCACCACCGTCTCCGGGCCGTCCGCCTCGATGCAGGCCGCCGCGAACGCAGCTGCCACGCCCTCGTGAAAGGCGGCTGCGATCTCGGC
>JBKPNM010000174.1:0-3664 GCA_046732615.1 Actinomycetota bacterium
CTCGGCGCTGCGAGCATCCCCGAGATCGCGCCGAGCACGGCCGCGAGGCCCCACCCGAGCGAGAGCATCCACGTGACCCGTACCCCGACGAGCCGGGCCTCGGCCGGGTTGACCGCCGCGGCGCGCATCGCGAGGCCGATCTTCGTGTACTGGAACATCAGCCAGAGGACGACGACCGTGGCGAAGACGACGCCGATCGTCCCGATGTCCTGGATCGAGATCGCGACGCCGCCGATGTCGATCGTGCGCGTCGGGAAGGGGCTCTGGACGGCCCGCACCTCGCCCGACCAGATCAGCGTCACGAGCCCGTTGATCGCGAGCAGGAGCCCGATCGTCACGATGACGACGCGCAGCACCGAGCCCTTCTCGTTCGGGCGGATCACGCCCTGGTGAATCGCGACGCCGCCGACGAACGACGCGATCAGCGTGAACGCGAACGCGGGCCAATAGCTCCAGCCGTGGTTCGTGGTCAGCGTCCACGCGATGTACGTCGAGAACGTCGCCATCTCGCCCTGCGCGAAGTTGATGACCCCGGTCGCACGGTGGATGAGGACGAGCGCGAGCGCGAGGGACGCGTAGATCGACCCCGACGAGAGGCCCACCACGACCTGTTGCATGAAGTCGGCCATCAGTAGCCGAGGTAGCTCCTGCGCACCGACTCGTTCTCCCTGAGCTCGTCGCTCGGGCCCGAGACGGCGACGCGACCGACCTCGAGCACGTACGCGGTCGCCGCGCTCCGGAGCGCGATGCGCGCGTCCTGCTCGACGACGAGCACCGTCAGCCCCTCACGCTCGTTCAGCTCGCGCACGATCCGGAAGATCTCGCGCACGATCATCGGCGCGAGCCCGAGCGAGGGCTCGTCGAGCATGAGGAGCCTCGGCCGCGCCATCAGGGCCCGCGCGACGGCGAGCATCTGCTGCTCCCCGCCGGACAACGTGCCGGCCGGCTGCTCCGCCCGGCCGGGGATCCACGGGAACCACTCCGACACGCGCTCGATGTCGGCGTCGAGGTTCCGCTCGCGGCGGGTGTACGCGCCGAGCCGGAGGTTCTCGACGACGGTCAGCTCGGTGAACGTGCCGCGGCCTTCGGGCACGTGGGCGATCCCGGCCTTGGCGACCGCCTCGGGGCCGCCGTGGAGCGGCTTCCCCGCGAACTCGATCGTCCCCGAGCGACGGACGGTGCCCGACACCGCGCGCAGCGTGGTCGTCTTCCCCGCTCCGTTCGCACCGAGCACCGCGACGACCGAGCCCTCGGGCACCTCGAGCGAGATCCCGCGAAGCGCCTGGACCGGCCCGTAGCGGGCCTCGACGCCGTCGAGCCGGAGCAGGGCGGTCGGGCTGCTCACTCTTCGACCCCCAGGTACGCCTCGATCACGGCCGGGTCTGCACGGACCTGGGCCGGCGGGCCGGATGCGATCTTCCGCCCGAAGCTGAGCACGTTGACGTGGTCCGACACCCGCATCACGAGGCTCATGTGGTGCTCGACGAGGAGGATCGTCAGCGCGCGCTCGTCGCGGAGCCGAAGGATGAAGTCGCCGAGCTCCTCGACCTCCTCGTGGTTGAGCCCACCCGCGGGTTCATCGAGGAGCAGGAACGTCGGCTGGGCCATCAGCGCGCGCGCGATCTCGACGCGCTTCTGCGTCCCGTACGCGAGCGCGGCCGCCGGCTGGTGCGCCCGCTCGGCGAGGCCCACGGTCTCGAGCGCCTCGAGCGCGTCCTGGTCGCGCACGCGGCGGCCGAGCGCGTGGCCCCCGACGAGTACGTTCTCGAGCACGGTCATCGTCCGGAAGAGGTTGATGTTCTGGAACGTCCGCGCGACGCCCCGCCGCACGATCCCGTGCGGCGGCGTCCGCAGCAGCGTCGTCCCGTCGAGCTCGACCTCGCCCGCGTCGGGCGTGTAGAGCCGCGTGATGACGTTGAAGACCGTCGTCTTCCCCGCGCCGTTCGGCCCGATCAGCCCGGAGACGATGCCGCGCTCGACGTCGAACGAGACGCCGTCCAGGGCGACGATGCCCCCGAAGCGGAGGGTGACGTCACGGACGGAGAGCAGCATCAGACGGCCGGCCGGTCGACCATGTGCCGGGTGATCCTACGCAGGCGCCCGGCGGTGGTCTACGGCAGCCGCGGCGCGCCGAGGAGCCCGAAGCCCGCCGCCCCGGCGAGGAGGAACGCCCCCGCGGCAACGAAGACGGCCGTGACCTCGCGCCGGCGGTCCTCGCGCCCGACCCGCGACCCGAGCCCGGAGTAGACCTTCTCCAACGCGGAGGCGCTCTCCGCGTCGAACGACTCCGCGCCCGTGTACTCCGCGATCGCCGACAGCGTCTCGCGGTCGGGCGGCACGGGGATCACCTGCTCGGCGCCGGGCGGTCCGGCGAGGATCGTGCCGCCGTCGGTCCCGAGCGCGATCGTGAACACCTGGATCCCGGCGTTCTGCGCGCGCTCCGCACCCTGGCCGGGGCTCAGGAGCCCGCGCGTCTGCGCACCGTCGGAAAGGAGAAGGATCGACGCGAGCGAGCGGCCCTTCTCGTCCTTGATCTGACCGCGGGCGGAACTGCCGTCGCCGTTCGTGCCCGTGGCGCTCCGCGCCAGCTCGACCGCGCGGGCAAGCGCGTCGCCGAGCGCCGTCCCGAAGCCTGGCCCGAGCACGTCGATCCCCTGCTCGAGGCGCGTCCGGTCGACGGTCGGAGACACGACGACCTGCGCCTCGTCGGAGAAGGCGACCACGCCGACGCGGAGCGACTTCGGCGCGCGTTCGAGGAACGAGCGCATCGCGTTCTTCGCCGCCGCGAGCCTCGTGGGTTTCACGTCCGTCGCGCGCATCGAGCCGGACGTGTCGACGACGAGAACGACACTCGCCCGCTCGTTCGGCGCGTCGACCGTCATCGTCGGGCGGGCGAACGCGACACAGAGCGCGGCGATCGACGCGAGGAGGAGCGCAGCAGGGACGTGGCGGCGCCACGCGCGGCGGCGCCCTGCCACCCCGGCGAGCACCTCGAGGTTCGTGTAGCGCACGGCGAACTTCGGCGGCCGCCGCTGCAGCAGCCAGTAGCCGGTCGCCGCGAGCGGCACGACCACGAGGGTGGCCAGCAGGGCCGGGTTCTCGAAGCTCATCGCGTGCCTCGGGAGCAGAGAGCATGGAGCTGGAGCTCGACCGGGACACTCTGCGGCACGGACGGCGCCA
Organism: Actinomycetota bacterium; assembly: GCA_046732615.1. GTDB lineage: Bacteria > Actinomycetota > Thermoleophilia > Gaiellales > Gaiellaceae > Gaiella. The sequence goes on from JBKPNM010000174.1 coordinate 3,181, forward strand.
TGGCGGCGACCGCCGTCACCGTCCTGCCTGCGACGCTGCTCCGCACGCGCACGGCGCGGAGGAGCGTCAACCCGGGCTCGGTGCGGCTCCTGAACCCATATGCGTAGCTCGTCCCGAGCAGGCGCGTCCCTGCGGGACACCGCCCGACGACCCGCACCGACGCGCCCGACACGAGGCGCCGCTGGACGACGCGCCGGTCGATCGCCGCGGCCGGCACGTAGGCGGCCGGACGCCGGACGGCTGTCTCGCCGCGCGCGCCGCCGCCCGAGGTCGGAATGCAACCGATGAACGGCTGGAACGACGTCGGCCGCGAAGCGCCGCCGGTGTAGACAGCGGTGAAGACGACCGCTGTGCCTGTCGTCACACCCGGCGACACCGGGGCGCCGTTCTCGCCCCGGATGCTCACGTCGATCGCGCGGTCGCTGACACGGGCGTCCACGCCGGCGACGATGTAGCCGCGGAGCGGACAGCGGAGCTCCCAGAC
>JBKPNM010000175.1:0-10014 GCA_046732615.1 Actinomycetota bacterium
ACGTCTGGTACGTGATCCCGCAGATCGTCGGCTTCCTGATCTTCATCCTCGCCGGCACCGCCGAGACCGCGCGCGCGCCGTTCGACCTCCCGGAGGCGGAGCAGGAGCTCGTCGCCGGCTACCACACCGAGTACGGCGGCATGCGGTTCGGGCTCTACTCGATGTCGGAGTACATCAACCTGATCACGCTCTCCGGGCTCGCCGTGACGCTCTTCCTCGGCGGCTGGCACGGCCCGTGGCTGCCGGGGCCGGTCTGGTTCCTCATCAAGCTGTTCGTCCTCCTCTTCGTGTTCATCTGGATGCGGACGACGCTGCCGCGGCTCCGCTACGACCAGCTGATGCGCTTCGGCTGGAAGGTCCTGCTCCCCGTCGCCACGGTCAACGCGGTGATCACCGCGTTGCTGGTGGTCTGGATCTAGGATCGCGCGCCGATGCAGCCGTTCGGGACACTCAAGGGCTTCGGCGTCACGTTCAAGCACATTTTCCGCAAGCCGATCACGCAGCAGTATCCCGAGTACAAGCGGCCGGTCTACCCGCGCTTCCGCGGGCGCCATCGGCTGCACCGCCATGCGAACGGGCTCGAGAAGTGCGTCGGCTGCTCGCTCTGCGCGGCGGCGTGCCCGGCGGACTGCATCCGCGTGGTCGCCGCCGAGAACACGCCCGACCACCGCGTCTCGGCCGGCGAGCGCTACGCGCGCATCTACGAGATCAACCTCTCGCGCTGCATCTTCTGCGGCTACTGCGAGCTCGCGTGCCCCTTCGACGCGATCACGCTCGGCAACGAGTTCGAGCTCTCGGAGTACTCGCGCGACGACCTCATCTACACGAAGGACATGCTCCTCGCCGAGCCGATCAAGCGGATCCCGGTGCAGGACGCCGATCTGTACGACACCCCGATTCCGGCATACAAGCGCGAGTCGTAACCGTGGGGAACGTCCTCGTCTGGGTGATCTGGCTCCTCGCGGCGGCGGCCTGCGTCGGCACCGGCCTGCGCGTCGTGACGGCGTCGAATCCGTTCTCGTCCGCCCTCTCGCTGATCGGGAACCTCGCCTCGCTCGCCGTGCTCTACCTGCTCGCCTCCGGAGAGTTCGTCGCGGCGGCGCAGATCCTCGTCTACGCCGGCGCGGTGATGGTGATGTTCCTCTTCGTGATCGCGTACCTCGGCGGCCGCGCAGACGCGCCGTGGGCGGGAGGCACGCGCCTCATCCAGACGGCCTCGGTGATCGCCGCGGCCGCGCTGCTCTCCGTCGTCTTCGTCGCGCTCATGCTGAACGCCGGCGGGCGGCTCTCCGACGAGGCGGAGATCGGCCGGGCCTTCGGGTCGCCGGCCGAGATGGGCCGCCTCTTCCTCACCGACCACCTCATCGCCTTCGAGATCACCTCGATCGTGCTCCTCGTCGCCGCCGTCGGCGGCGTCGTGCTCGGGATGCGCTCCGAGGACGAGGCGCTCGTCGACGCCGGCCGGGGGGAGCGCGCGTGAACGGCCCGGGGATCCCCTGGTACCTCGCGATCTCGGCGATTCTCTTCTCGACCGGGATCGCGGGCGTGCTCCTCCGCCGCAGCCCGCTGATCGTCCTCCTCTCGCTCGAGATCATGCTGAACGCCTCGAACCTCGCGTTCGTCGGCTTCTCGCGCCTCTTCGGTCAGATGGACGGGCAGGTTTTCGCGCTCGCGGTGATGGCGGTCGCCGCGGCCGAGGTCTGCGTCGGCCTCGGCCTGATCGTCGCGATGGCCCGCCGGAACCTCGACCTCGACGTCGATCGGATGACGGAGCTGCGGGGCTAGCGCATGGCCGCCGGAGGCTGGGTGTGTCTGCTCGCGCCGCTCGCCGGCTTCCTCGCGATCCTGCTTCTCGGGAGTCGGATCACGCGACGCCAGGCGGGCTTCCTCTCGACCGCCTCGGTCTTCGTCGGTTTTGCTGGAGCGGTCGTCGCGTTCTTCGACGCGTGGGGGAGGAGTCCCGACGACCGCACCGAGCTGACGAGCGCCTGGACGTGGCTGCAGGCCGGGCAGTTCAAGGTCGGGCTCGAGCTCCTGATCGATCCCCTGTCGCTCGTGATGATGCTCGTCGTCACCGGCATCGGCGGCCTGATCGTCCTCTACTCGAATGGGTACATGGCCGGCGAGGACGAGGAGCGCCGGTACTTCGCGTACATGGCGTTCTTCGTCTTCGCGATGCTCCTGCTCGTCGAGAGCGGCAACCTGCTCCTCCTCCTCGTCGGCTGGGGCCTCGTCGGTCTCGCCTCGTACCTTTTGATCGGGTTCGACCACGAGCGGCCTTCGGCGGTCGCGGCGGCGAAGAAGGCGTTCGTGATGAACGCGATCGGCGACGCCGTGATGGCCCTCGCGTTCTTCCTCACGATCTCGCAGGTCGGCAGCCTCGACTACGGCGCCGTGTTCGCGGCCGTCGACGACGGCGGGCTCTCCGACACCGCCGTGACGCTGCTCGCGCTCGGCCTGCTCGGCGGCGCGGTGGCGAAGTCGGCGCAGATCCCGCTCCACACGTGGCTTCCCGACGCGATGGAGGGTCCGACGCCGGTCTCCGCGCTGATCCATGCCGCGACCATGGTCACGGCCGGCGTCTACCTCATCTGCCGCACGCACCCTGTCTTCGAGGGCGCTCCCGACGTCCAGCACCTCGCGGCGCTCCTCGGTCTCGCGACGCTCCTCGTCGCCGGGGTGATCGCGCTCGTGCAGTGGGACATCAAGCGCGTGATCGCGTACTCGACGATGAGCCAGATCGGTTACATGTTCGTCGGCGCCGGGATCGGCGCGTACGGGTTCGCGATGTTCCACCTCGTCACGCACGCGTTCTTCAAGGCGCTCCTCTTCCTCGCTGCGGGGCTCATCATCCATCGCCTCGAAGGCGAGCAGGACATCCGGAAGATGGGCGGCCTCCGGAGGTCGATGCCGTACACCCACGCGACGTTCCTGATCGGCTCCCTCGCGCTCGTCGCGATCCCGATCTTCGCGGGCTTCTGGTCGAAGGACGCGATCCTGGCGTCGGCCCTCGCCTACGGCGGCGGCCTCGGCTGGGTGCTCTACGTGGGCGGGCTCGTCGGCGCGCTGTTGACCGGGCTCTACGCGTTCCGCCTCTACTACCGCGTCTTCCACGGCGAGCCCGCGGCCGAGGCGCACGAGGCCGAGCACCACGGTGAGGGCGACCGGTCGATGCTCGTGCCCGTCGGCGTGCTCGCGGTCGGGTCGACGTTCGTCGGCCTGCTCGCCATCCCGGGCGTGTGGGAGCCCTTCGAGACGTGGCTCGAGCCGGTCGTCGAGCCACTCGTCTCTCCCTCGACCACCCAGGAGTGGGCCACGAGCGCGGTCGCCGTCACGCTCGCCGTGCTCGGCATCCTCGGCGCACGCCGCGCCTTCCGCGCGGGACGTGAGCTCGTCCCGGACGGCGCGGTGCGCACGACGCTCGAGCACAAGCTCTGGTTCGACGAGCTCTACGACGCCGTCTTCGAACGCCCCGGCCAGGCCGTGGCGGCGCTGCTGCGGGATCGCGTCGAGGCGCCTGTCGTCCAGGGAGGCCTCGACGAGGTCGCAGGCGAGACGCTGCGGGGCGCGACGCTGACCTCGAGCCTCCAGAGCGGGCTCCTCCGCACCTACGCGCTCGCCTTCACCGTGGCGGTGGGCCTCCTAACCCTCGTCTTCCTGGTGGTGAAGTAGGGAGTGCTGACCACGCTGCTCATCGTCGTCCCGCTCGCCGGCGCGATCCTCACCTGGATCCTCCCGCTGTCCCGCGAGTCGACGGCCGGCTTCGCGCTGCTCGTCGCGCTCGCCGAGGTCGGGCTCTGGCTCGGCAGCGCCCGGAACTTCGACTTCGGAAGCGACGCGCAGCAGTACTCGGCGAACAGGGACTGGTTCGACCAGCTCGGGATCTCCTACGCGGTCGGCCTCTATGGCTTCCAGTACTGGCTCGTCGGGCTGACGGTCGTCGTCGGCGCCTGCGCGGTCGGCTACGGCGCCTGGGTCGGCCGGGAGAACGCGCGGGCGTACTTCGGGCTCCTCCTCTTCCTCGTCGGCGCGCTCGCCGGCGTCTTCGCCGCACAGGACCTGATCGTCTTCTACGTCTTCTTCGAGGCGATGCTGATCCCGATCTACGTGCTCGTGGGCGTCTGGGGCGGCCCGCAGCGCGTGAAGGCGACCGTGACGTTCGTCATCTACACGATGGTCGGCTCGCTGTTGATGCTCGCGTCGATCATCGCGTTCGGGATCTCGCAGGGCACGTTCCTGCTCGCCGACCTGGGGACGAGCTCGAACGACTGGATCTTCCTCGGCTTCCTCGCGGCCTTCGCGGTGAAGGCGCCGCTGTTCCCGTTCCACGGCTGGCTCCGCCTCGCCTACACGGAGGCACCGCCCGAGGTCGGCGCGATCCTCTCCGGGGTCGTCTCGAAGGCCGCCGTCTTCGGTCTCGTCTGGATCGTGCTGCCGCACTTCCCGGAGCCCGTCGAGGACTTCCGCACCCTCGTGCTCGTCCTCGCCGCCGGAACGCTCGCCTACGGCTCCGTCCTCGCGTTCCGCCAGCCTGACATCCGCGGCGTCGTCGCCTACTCGTCGATGGCGCAGATGGGGCTGATCGTGCTGGGGATCTTCGCCGTCAACGACCTCGGCCTCGACGGCGCGGTGCTGCACTCCGTCAACCACGGCCTCGTGTCGGCGGGCTTCTTCCTGCTCGCGGGGATGATCGAGACACGGGCGGGCACGGGCAGGTTCTCGGAGCTCGGCGGGATGGCGAGGGGCCGCCCGATCCTCGCGACGCTCGTGCTGAGCCTCGGGATGTTCACGCTCGCCGTCCCGGGCTCGGCGAACTTCGCCGGCGAGTTCGCAATCCTCTCCGGCGTCTTCGACCGTGGCTGGGGCTACGCGGCAGTGGGCGCCGCGGCAATCGTGCTGGCAGCCCTCTACGCGCTCAGGCTGATCTCCGCGATCCTCCATGAGCGACGCGGGCCGGCCGTGCGCGAGGACTCCGGTGACCTCGTCGGCGGCGAGCTGATCCTCCTCGTTCCGCTCGTCGCGATCCTCGCGGTCCTCTCCGCCTGGCCCGCGGGCATCACGGAGCGCGCGTTCCCGGCCGACGGGGCCGCGGCCTTCATCGGCTCTCGGGAGGGGGTGAACGCGCCGTGATCGACACGCCGTCGGTCGACTGGCTCGCGCTGTCGCCCACGCTCGCGCTACTGGCCGCCGCGGGCCTGACGCTGCTCGGCGCGGTGATCGTGCCGCGCGCGTCGGAGCGGGCGTTCTCCGTGGTCGTTTCGCTCGCCGGGTTCGGCACGTCCGCGGCGCTGTCGGGGGTCGTCTTCGACCGCTCGGCCGACCCGACCGCCGTCGTGGTCGAGTCGATGACGCGCGACCGTCTCGGCGCGCTCGCGGCGATCGTCATCGCGCTGGTCGGGGCCGCTGTCGTCCTCGTCTCCGCGGGTGACGGACGGCGCTCGCACGTCGGCGAGTTCTACGCGCTGCTCGCCGCGGCGTCAGCGGGAATGGTCTTCTTCGTCTCTGCCGGGAACCTGATGACGATGTTCCTCGCGCTCGAGTGGTTCTCGATCTCGCTCTACGTGCTGTGCGCGCTCGACACCCACCGCCGCGAGTCGCTCGAGGCGGGTCTCAAGTACCTCATCGTCGGGAGCTTCGGCTCGGGGATCCTGCTCTTCGGCTGCGCGCTCGTGTACGGGGCGACCGGAGAGCTCGGCTTCCAGGCGATCCAGGTGGCGACGGGCGCCGACGACCCGCTCTTCGTCACGGGCATGGCGATGATCCTCGCCGGCCTCGCGTTCAAGGTCTCGGCGGCGCCGTTCCACATGTGGACGCCGGACGTCTACCAGGGCGCGCCGACGACCGTGACCGCGTTCATGTCCGCCGCGACGAAGGTCGCCGGGCTCGTCCTGATGCTCCGCATTCTCGTCACCGCGTTCCCCGAGCAGGCGGAGATCTGGTCGGTCGCGGTCGCGGTGCTCGCAGTGTGCTCGCTCGCGATCGGCAACCTGGCCGCGATCGCCCAGAGCGACCTCAAGCGGCTGCTCGCCTACTCGTCGGTCTCGCACGCCGGCTTCCTGCTGATCGCCATCGCCGCGAACTCGAACGCAGGGGCCGAGGCGCTCCTCTACTACCTCATCCCCTATTGCGCGGCGAGCGTCGGCGCGTTCGCGGTCGTCGCGGCGCGTGAGCGCGAGCACGGACGCGCGGTCACGCTCGACTCGCTCGCCGGGCTCGGTTGGGAGCGACCGTTCCTCGGGGTTTGCATGTGGTGGTTCATGCTCTCCATGGCCGGCTTCCCGCTCACCGGCGGCTTCCTCGGGAAGCTCTTCGTCTTCTCGGCGATCTACGAGGCCGGCTGGTGGTGGCTCGTCGTGATCGGCGTCCTCGCGACCGCGCTCTCGCTCGCGTACTACCTCAACGTCGTGCGAGCGCTCTACATGCGCGCGGGAGCGGTGCGCGGCGAGGTGGTCGCCGCCGGTGGCTCCCCTCCGCGCGACCTCCTGCTCGACGCCGCCGCAGGCGCCGCGCTCGTCGTCACGATCGGCTCGTTCTTCTTCGTGCAGCCGCTCGTCGACGTCGCGAGCGACGCTGCCGCCGCACTGCCGTTCTAGACGCCCGCGGCGATCGCCTGTTTCCGCGCGTGTCCGGAGGGCGTGGCTTCGGCCTCGCGCCCCTTGGTGGAACAGGAAAGGGGGGCGTGGCCAAAGCCACACCCCAGGGGGTGCTGGTGCTTCGTGAGCCCGTTGCCCTTGCCGTTGCCGCTCGGAGCATCCGGCGGTCCGTTGCCCTTGCCGTTCGCATTGCCGTTGCCGTTCGACGCGCTCGCAGACGACGGGACGTCCTTGCCCTCGAGGCCGGGTGGCACACCGCTCCTACCGGCGTGACGGTGACGTCATCCCGGGCCGCCGCTCACGGTGTACGTGCTCGTGACGATCGTCGGGCCGGCCGCGCCCGCGTGACCGGCGACGGCAAGCCCGATTCATCGAGCTCCCCCCTCTCGATCTGCACCGCACCGGTCGCGGCGTCCGCACGTACCGCGCTCTACGCCGCCTCGGCGACCCAGCGCATGGGGTCTCCTGCCCCGAGGTCGGTGATCCCAGCGGTGTGGAGCGCGCCGATCGCGAGCGTCCGCCGGTGCGCCGCGAACGTGAGGACGTGGGCGAGCATGCCGCCGTACGTGAAGACCTCGGGGGGGTCGCACACCGCGTCGACGAACGTCTCGTCCAGCCTCGAGCCGTCGATCACCTCGACGGCATGGTCGCGAAAGACCGGACCCGCGTCGCGCAACCTCGACCGGATCGACGGGAGGCTCTCGCCCCGCTCGATGCCGAAGTCATACGCGCGGCTCTCCATCGCGGCGTTCCACATGTCCATCTGGCCGACGAGCCGCGACAGGATCGAGCGCAACGTCGGATCGCAGTCGACGCCCTCGACGGAGAGCTCGATCGGAGCATCGAGCTGCTCGTCGGAGAGTCTCCCTGCACGATCGACGATCTCGCCGACGAGCCACACGTGGTGCTCGACCATCTTCCTCATCAGGTCCATCGAGCTCACCTCGTCTCTTGCGGGCAGCCGGAGGCCGCCGGGTGGGTGGAAGTGCACGCCGTTCGGCGTGTCGAGCTGGATGCGCGCGGGTGAGGCGCGCCACCTGGCGGGGGCCACGCCGTACGCGCGCCGGAACGCCCGCGTGAAGGCCTCGTTCGACGAGTACCCGGCCTCGAGCGCGACCTCGAGCACCGTCGCACGGGTGGTGACGAGGCGGAATGCCGCCCGCTCGAGGAGGATCCGTCGCCGTAGCCGCGCGGGAGTCTCCCCTGAGATGCCGCTCACGACCCGGTCGAAATGAAAGCGCGAGAGATGTGCACGTGAGGCGAGCTCGTCGCCGCGCGCCTGGTGGTCGTCGAGGCTCTCGGCGAGGCTGTCGACGAAGGTCGTGAAGGTGTCCATCAGCTGCAGTGCCACGTGCCCAGCCTGCCGTCACGGGGCCGGCATCGCTTGATCGTTCTTGCGGTTCGGGTCGACGCGCTACGCTCGAACGCATGGCTACCACACTGACGTGGCTCGGTCACGCCGCCTTCCGGATCGACACCGAGACCGACACGCGCCTGTACGTCGACCCCTTCCTCACCGGCAATCCGCGCTGTCCCGAGGGCGAGCGCGAGCCCGAGCGGTGCGACCTCGTGGTCGTCACGCACGGCCACGGCGATCACCTCGGCGACGCCGTCGCTATCGCGAAGCGCTTCGAGTGCCCGGTCGTTGCGCCTGTCGAGCTCCGCGATTGGCTGAGCACCGCGCACGGCCTCCCCGAGGACGACCTCCAGGCGCTGAACAAGGGCGGCACCGAGACGTTCGCCGGCGTCCGCGTGACGCTGACGGACGCGAACCACTCCTCGAGCACATGGCACGACGGCATGATCGTCTACACCGGCGAGCCGACCGGCGTGGTGCTCAGGCAGGAGGGCGCGCCGACGATCTACGTCGCCGGCGACACCAACGTCTTCGGCGACATGGCGCTCATCCGCCGGCTCTACGCACCGGATGTCGCCGTGCTCCCGATCGGCGATCACTTCACCATGGGGCCCGAAGAGGCGGCGGTCGCCGCCGAGCTCGTGGGCGCGGGCCGGGTGGTTCCGTCGCACTACGGGACGTTCCCTCTGCTCACCGGGACGCCGGACGCCCTGCGGCCCCTGCTGCCCGATGGCGTCGAGCTCCTCGTGGCCGAGCCCGGCGAGGCGCTGAGCCTGTGATGCGCGAGCGCTGGTTCGGTGCCACCGGCCGCCGCGTCCCCGCCATCGCGCTCGAGGGAACGCTCGACCTCGGCCGGGCACTCGTCCTCGACTCGGTCGACGACGAAGAGGCGCTCCGGTCGGCGCACGCCGAGGGGCGGCCGGTCATCGTGCGCGCGGCCGACGCCGATGCCGTCGCGCGCGCGCTCGCGCGGCCCGAGGTCGCCTCCGCGCTCGTCGCCGACCCGAAGCTGCTCGAGCTCGACCTGCCAGAGCTGACGTATGGCTGACCCGGTTACGACGTACTCGATCTGCGCCTGCGACGTCGTTGCGGGCCAGTGGGGCGTGGCGACGCAGTCGAAGTTCCTCGCGGTCGGCTCCGTCGTGCCGTGGGCCAAACCGCACGTGGGCGCGATCGCCACGCAGTCGTACGCGAACCCCCGCTACGGGTCGGACGGCCTCGCGCTCCTCCGCGACGGGCTGTCGGCCGAGGAGGTCGTCGAGCGCCTGACGGCCGCGGACGACGACCGCGCGCTCCGCCAGCTCGGGGTCGTCGACGGTGCAGGTCGCGCGGCGACCTTCACCGGCGAGGAGTGCCACGCCTGGGCCGGGGGCCGGACGGGGGACGCCTACGCGGCGCAGGGAAACATCCTCGTTTCGGGCGCGACGGTCGACGCGCTCGGGGAGACGTTCGAGGCGAGCGCCGGGAGACCGCTCGCGGAGAGACTCCTCGACTGCCTCGACGCCGCAGAGGCGGCGGGTGGCGACAGCCGCGGGCGACAGTCCGCCGCGCTTCTCGTCGTCGAGCGGGACGGCGGCTACGCAGGCCTCTCCGACAGCCTCGTCGACCTCCGGGTCGACGATCACGCCGATCCGCTCGTCGAGCTGCGGCGCATCTATCGCCTTCACGACGACCTCTTCGGCCGGACGCCGCGCGAGGAATGGCTCGAAGTCGACGACGAGCTCCGCGCCGAGATCGACGGGCTCCTCGCCCGCGCCGGGCACGACAGCCTCGCCTCGTGGGCCGGGGTCGCGAACCTCGAGGAACGGGTCGACGGTGAGGAGGCAATCGACCCGGTCGTCCTCGCGCGTCTCCGGGAGGCCTCGTGAGCGATCGCTACGCGGTGACCTCGCTCGACGAGCTGGTCGGGTTCGAGATTCCCGGCCAGGCGCGTTGGCACCGGATCCGCTCGACGCTCGACGTCGGAGCGTTCGGGATGAACGCGTGGACGGCCGCCGAGGACGGCCAGCAGATCATCGGGGAGCACGAGGAGAGCTCCGGCGAAGGGCACGAGGAGGTCTACGT
>JBKPNM010000176.1:0-28632 GCA_046732615.1 Actinomycetota bacterium
GCGCCGAAGTCGATCTCGTCGAGGCCGGCGAGGACGATGCGGGGCACGTCGCGCTCGCCGAGCCCGATCGCGAGGGTCTCCTGCGTCCGGGCGAGCCGGGTGGCGACACCGAGGTCGACGTCGACCCCGGCAAGGCTTTCCCGCAGCCGCATCGCCTCCTCCACGCCGAGCTCCGAGAGCCCCCTCCCCGGCGGGCGCGAGCTGACGACGTCGTCCACGTTCGACCGCGCGTGCGCGTGGCGGACGAGGAGGAGCGTCCTCAAAACAAGACGCTGCGGTAGTCGAGGACGTGCTCCATCCCGACGGTCTCGTACAGACGGATCGCCGGGGTGTTGTCCGCTCGGACGAAAAGGCAGACGGCCGGCACCTGGGCGAGGAGCAACCGGATGAGGTCGCGCAGCGCCCGCTCGGCGTACCCGCGCCGACGCACGGGCGGGTCGACCCAGACCTGCTGGAGCTGCACCGCGCTCGGCGTCCACGCGGACGCCTCCGCCTTGAAGCGGATCACGCCGCCGTCGAGCCAGACCCAGGAGCGTCCCTCCTCGACCTGCACGCGCGTGCGCCACCGAAAGCCGTTCGGATCGCGGCGCAGGGGATCGACGCCGAGCTCCTCGAAGTGCGCCTTCGCGCACGCCGGGACGAGGACGTCGAGGTCCGCGCGCGTCGCCGGCCGCAGCCCCGTCTCGCCCGCCTCCGGGGGCGCCGTCGAGACATAGACGGGCTGCCCGAGCCGGTCCTCGCGCGGCTTGCCGAGCTTGCGGCGCGCCTCGTCCCACAACGCGGTCACGGCTTCTTGCTCGCCGATCAGCATGCGCGGCGCCGCCCGCGCGGCGATCTCCGCGAAGGCGCCGCATCCGACGCCGGACGGCACGACGTTCGTCCCGAGGTGACACAGCGCGCGAAGCCCGCCGTCCTCGATTCCCTCCAGCGCCGCGAAGCGCCCGCTCTCGCGCCGTGCGACGTCCTCGAGGAACACCCGCTCGACGGGGTCCTCGGCGCAGTACGCGAGAATCTGCTCTCTGGCGGGCTCGACGAGGGCCGGGCGCATCGAAGCGACACTCTAGGCGGGAAGCCTCTACGCTTCTCCGCCATGCCGATCCACGTGCGCGCGAACGAGGGCGACTACGCCGAGGCCTGCCTCCTGCCGGGCGACCCGCTGCGGGCGAAGTACATCGCCGAGACCTTCATGGAGGACGTCGTCCAGCGGAATTCCGAGCGGGGGATGCTCGGCTACACCGGCACATTCCAGGGCGAGCCCGTCTCGGTCCAGTCGAGCGGCATGGGGTGCCCGTCGGCGGCGATCGTGATCGAGGAGCTCGTCCAGCTCGGCGTGAAGAAGCTCATGCGCGTCGGGACCTGCGGAGGTCTGCAGCCCGACCTCTCGATGGGCGACCTCGTCATCGCCCTCTCGGCCACGGCGGCGGACTCGACCGCGACGCACTACGTCCTCGGAGAGCCGCACGCGCCAACCGCCGACTTCGGGCTCGTCCACGAGGCGGTGCACCAGGCGAAGCACCTCGGCAAGCCCGTCCGCGTCGGGCCGATCGTGTCGAGCGACATCTTCTACCAGCCGGATCCCGGGCTCGCGGGCCGCTGGTCGGAGCGCGGCATCCTCGCGGTCGAGATGGAGGCGGCGATCCTCTTCACACTCGGAGCCCTCCGGAAGATCCAGGCCGGCTGCATGCTGATCGTCTCCGACGTCGTCGTCGAGGGCGAGTTCGTCCGCATCAGCGACGAGGAGATGCGCTCGGCCGTCGACCAGATGACCGAGCTCGCGCTGCACGTCGTGACGGCCTCGTAGGCGACACGCCGCCGCCGCGTGAAGACGACCTTCCTCGTCAACCCGGCGTCTGCCAACGGCTCCACGGGGCGACGCTGGCCCGAGCTCGCGCGCCGGGCGACCGCGGCCGGGCTCGAGGGCGACACGCTCTTCAGCGAGCGGCAGGGCCACCTCGCCGAGCTCGCGCGGGAGGCGGCGCTCGGCGGAGCCGAGCTGCTCGTCGTCGTCGGCGGCGACGGGTCGGCTTACGAGGTCGCGAACGGGCTCGTCGGCGTCCGCCGTCAGCCCGACGTCGCGCTCGTGCCGCGCGGCACCGGGTGGGACTTCTCGCGCACGTTCGGGATTCCACGGAAGATCGACGAGGCCGCGCGCGTGGCGCTCGAGGGCGACGTCCGCAGCGTCGACCTGGGACGCGCCTCGTACCGCGCGTGGGACGGCTCCGACGCGACCGCGGCGTTCGCCAACGTGGCGAGCGCGGGCATGAGCGGCGCAATCGCGAAGCGCGCGAACGAGACGACGAAGGCGCTCGGCGGCAAGCTCTCCTACCTGTGGGCGACCTTCGCGGTCTTCTCGGGCTGGCAGGCGAGCGAGGTCGAGCTGACGGTCGACGGCGAGCGGCGCGCCGCGAGGATGTTCGACGTCGTCGTCGCGAACGGCCGCTTCTTCGGCGGCGGCCTCGAGATCTGCCCGGACGCCGAGACGGACGACGGCCTCTTCGACGTCCTCACGATCGGAGACGTCACGAAGCGCGACCTCGTGATGACGATGCCGAAGATCTACAGGGGAACCCACCTGCCGCATCCGAAGGCGGAGCTCCTGCGCGGCGCGACCGTGACGATCTCGAGCGACGCACCGCTCCCCGTCGAGCTCGACGGCGAGCAGCCCGGAACGACGCCCGTGCGCCTCGAGGTCGTGCCCCGGGCGCTACGCCTGCGCGTGCCGCGTCAGACCGATGCCTTGCGCGAGGGCGACTGACCCGTCGGCGGCTTCTGCGCGCGCCGCAGCGCCGCGACCTCCTTCTCGAGCTTCGCCACCCTCTGCTCGAGCGCGTCGATCCCGCGGATCCGCTTCGACAGCTCGTCGACACGGTTGCGCAGATCGTTGAACGCCTGCACCGTCCGGGTGCCGCCCGGCAGGTCCGCGAGCTTCTGCAGCGCCTCCTCGCCCTTGCCGGCGAGGCGCCCGATCACGTCGTCGGTCTTCGTCGTCGCCACGGCGACATTCTATGCCAGCTCGCGCGCGACCGCGGCGAGGGTCGCGCCGGATGGGCCGCGGACGATCGCCGCTGCCCGGGCGTCATACGGCGTCTCGTCGAGGTTGACGATCGCGAGTACGCCGCCGGCCGACAGCGTCTCGTCCGGGAGCCCCGCGACCGGCCACACCTGGAGCGACGAGCCGACGACGAGGAGCAGGCGGGCGTTGCGGCAGAGCAGCTCCGCCCTCAGCATCGCTTCGGGCGGCAGGAGCTCCCCGAACATCACGACGCCGGGCTTGAGGATCGAGCCGCAGGCGAGGCATTCGGGCGCCTCCCGGAGCTCGAGCTGGGCGAGGACCGGCTCGAGCAGCTCCTCGGCGCCGCACGCGAGGCACGTGAAGCGGGCGATGGAGCCGTGCACCTCCGTCACGTCGACGCTCCCCGCGCGCGAATGGAGGAGGTCGATGTTCTGCGTCACGACACCCTGCACGAGGCCTGCGCGTTCGAGCGCGGCGAGCGCGTGGTGGCCCGCGTTCGGCTCCGCGGCGAGCAGGCCGGCGATCCGGGGGCCGTACCAGCGCCAGACGCGGAGCGGGTCGCGGCGGAACGCGTCGATCGACGCGACCTCGAACGGGTCGACCTCCGCCCAGGTCCCTGACGAGGAGCGGAAGTCGGGGATCCCGCTCTCCGTCGACATGCCCGCCCCGGTGAGCACGAGCGCGGGCCCCCGCTCGCGGATCAGCTCCGCCAGATCCGCTGCGTCCCCCATGCGCCGCATCGTACGGGCCGATATATCTCGACCCGATGGACGGTTTCGCCTTCACGCACCGGGTGCGGGTCCGCTTCGCGGAGACGGACGCGCAGGGAATCGCGCATCACGCCTCGTTCGTCGTCTGGCTCGAGGAGGCGCGCGTCGCATACCTCGCCGCGTTCGCGGGCGGGTACCGCGCGATCCGCGAGCGTGGCATCGAGGCCCTCACGACGGGCGTCCACGTCGAGTACGAGCGCGCTGCCTTCTTCGACGACGTCCTCGAGATCGGCGCCCGCTGCGGCGAGCTCCGCGGCGCCCGCTTCCGGTTCGACTACGAGGTCGAGCGCCACGGCGTCCGCGTCGCGCACGGGTGGACGACCCACGCCACGGTCGACGCGGCCACGCACCGGCCGACGCGGGTCCCCGAGTGGTTCGTCGACGACGTCCTCAGGGCCGAGGGGCCGACGACGCCCCTGCAGGCGACGGCGGCGCGACCGGCTGCGTCGTCGTCGGAGCCGTCGCGGACTTGACGTCCGGCTTCTTCGGCTCGACCTTCGGACGCGGCTTCGTGCCGAGACGGACGACCGTCGGCTCGCCGACGTAGTACGAGCGCCACGTCGTGTCGTAGAGCAGCGTCCCGTCGGGCTCGTAGACGCGGCGGGTGACGCTCGTCGAGCGGGGCGGCGAGCCCCACTGCTCGACGACCTTCTCGCCCTTGAACATCGTGTCGTCGTCGATCCGCTTCCACGGCACCTTCCCCTCGACCTCGAGCGGCGCCGTCTCGGTCTCGACGCGGCGGCCCGGCGACGTGCCGTACAGGTTCACGGTGAGCGCCCCGGGGCTGACGAACGCGCGCAGCAGGAGCCAGTGGTCGGTGTCGTTGCGGAAGACGAGGTCGAGGTCGGGGTAGTTGACCGTCGCGTCGCGGCCGAGCGGATAGTGGCTGATGTACAGCGCATGGTTCGTCCGCTTCTCGATCGAGAGCCCGGCCTCGAAGGCGGCGTTGAACACCGTGGTCGAGACCTGGCAGACCCCGCCGCCGATGCCGCTCTCGAGCTCGCCGTTGATGATCACCGGCGCCTCCTCGAACCCCTTGGCGGCGTTCCGCTCCCCGGTCGTCTCGTTGAACGAGAAGCGAGCGCCCGGCGCGATCAGCGCGCCGTCGATCAGCCCGGCGACCAGCTGCACGTTGTGGAGGCGGCCGGGCGTGCCGCCGTACGTGGTCGTGTACGAGCCGACGACCTCGTCGATCCCCATCGCGCGCGCTTCCTGCGTCGTCCGAGCCGGCGCCGTCGTGCTCGTCGCGACGGTCGCGTTCCTCCCGGTGGTCGAGAAGACGGCCTTCGCAAGCGCGTCACGCGCCGTGTCGACGTCGAGCGTGTGGCCGGGGCGCGAGGGGACGAGCTCGATGCCGCCGGAGACGACGCGGAACGTCGCGTCCCGCGGCTTCCGGTCGACGGAGCGCGCGAGCGAGGCGAGCCAGCGCCGCGCCGAGGGCCCGGCGACCGTAACCCTGGTTGCGCCGCCGCTCGGTAGCTCGAGGAGTTGCGCGATGCGCCAGCGAGGCAGACGGAATCGCGTCGGGCCGACGGTCAGCGTCACGGGCCCGGATACCGCCGTCCGCGCCGCCGTTGCCGCTTCGCCGAGGTCGTCGCCGACGACACGCGGCTCCGCTCGTGCGACCGGTAGGCGCACGGGACCGTCGCGCTCGAGCGATGCGAGCGCGTCAACCATCGCCGCACGCGCAAGCGTGCGGTCGAGTCGCACGCCCGGCCGCGCGGGCGTCGTTGCGAAGGAGAGGCCGCGCCGCTCGAGCGAGGCGTCGACCGCGGGCCGGTCGACCGCGGCGGCGATCCGCCCGACCGTGTAGCGCAAGACGGAAGGAAACACGTGGACGTGCGGCTCGACGTCGGAGCCGAAGATCCGCGCGCGCACGCGCTTCAGGCCGCGCACCGGCGCGAACCCGTCCGTCGATGAGGCCGCCTGCCTCACGGCGGCGCGCCAGTCGGGGCGGACGCCGAGCTGCGACGCGCTCAGGGAGAAGGTGCGGCCGCCGGCGACGAACTCGACGGGCTGGTGCTCGAGCGCGTCGGAGCGCCGCTCGAGGAGCGCGGTGGCGGCGGCGAGGTCGAGCCCGCCGACGTCGAGGCCGGCGACCGTCGTGCCCGCCGGAAGGCGTGTGGGAGACCCGGCGAAGAGCGTTGCCGCCGCGACCGCGACCAGCGCGAGAACGCCGATCGCGAGAACGGCCCTGCGCACCGCGATGCGGGAGGAACGTCGGCGGCGCGCCACTCCAGAAACGCTGGTCGCGCCGGATGACACGGCCTCGAAATGTAGCCGAGGTCACGAGCGCGAGCTCTCACGCCTTCGAGGGGCGACCGGCCTCCGAGACGACGAGCTTCACCTTCGCCGCGTGACCCGGCTCGCGGGGGATCTCGTCCGCCACCTGGACGCGCACGGGGAACCGCGCGCCGGCGCGCGTGAGCGCGTTCTCGATTGCGCCCTGGACCTTCTCCGGGAGGTCCCGCGGGGCCGCCGCGCGGACGACGATGCGCACGACGAGCTCGTCCGCGCGCTGCACCACCTGGTACTGCAGGACGTCGAGCAGCTGCACGAACGGCGACCGCAGCGTGTACGGGTGGACGGCGACATCGCGTCCACTCGCCGCGGGGAGGAGGAGCACGTCGTCGCTCCGCCCGTCGATCCGGGTGATCCGGTCGTACGGCCGTCCGCCGGGGTCCGGCCGGTCGTCCACCACGACCGCGTCCGACAGCTCGTAGCGGATCAGGGGCTGCGTGTGGTTGACCAGGTTCGTCAACAGCACCTTGCTGCCGAGCGCCCCGGCCGGGACCGGCCGGTTGTCCTCGTCCACGACCTCGACGATCGCCTCCTCGCACAGATGGAGGCCGACGTGATCGAGCGATCCCGCTGCGACCACTCCCACCTCGGTCGTGAAGTACCCCTCGACGGGCTTCGTCCATGCCGCTTCGATCCTCGCTGCGGCGTCCTCCGTCAGAACCTCCGACGTCGTCAGGACGACGCGCGGGGCGATCGCAAGACGTCCCTGCAGCTGCTCCTCCGCGAGGAGGGCGATCACGCTCGGATAGCCGCCGATCACCTCGGGGTCGTACGCCTCCAGGGCCGCGACCATCTCGTCGAGCGGCGTGGCGACCGAGATCCTCGGCGCCCCGCCGCGCCCGGCCTGCATCGCCGCGATCACCTGCTGCGAGAGATGGAGCGCGCTCGGCGCGCCGACACCGACGATGCGGGTCTCGGGCGTCATCCCGAGGCGGGCGAACGAGCGGACGAACACCGCGACCCAGTGCGCGAACTCCGCCTGTGAATAGAGGAAGAGCCCGGGCACGCCGGTCGTGCCGGAGGTCGAGAAGATGCGGTACTCGCCGAGGTAGAGAGCGCCCGCGTCGGCGCGCGCGAGAAACGGCTCGATGTCGGCCAGGTGCAGACGCCGATCCGTGACGACCCGGTCGAACTGCTCCATGAGCACGCGCTTGGGCAAGGTCGGCAGCTCCGAGAGCTCCGCCCGCTCGGCGCCCGGCCCGAGCGCGGCGCGGTAGTAGGGGGAGCGCTCGACCGCATGGCGGACAAGCCCGCGGAGGCGCTCTCTCTGGTACTCGACGAGCTGCTCGCGCGACCAGCGGTCGCGCTGCAGCAGCGTCGTGGTGTTCGCCCCGAGCGTCGACGGGGCGAGTGGGTCGACCGAGGTGGAGGCGACGGCCGTCATGCGTGACTCCTCTCCCCTGGAACGGTGAGCCCACGCATGAACCCGGCGTGGAGCTCGACGAACATCTCCGGCGAGACCGCGTCCGGGTCGAGCCGGCGCTCGGCGCTGTAGCCGCGCGCGAGCAGTGACGACGCCCGGGCCGCCTCGAGCGGCGGCACGAGCAACGTGAGGCCGTGCTTCTCGCACAGCGCCTCGATGACATCGGCGATCGCGACGAGGAACCGCTCGCGGATGCGCACGTACGCCTGACGGAGCGACTCGTCCCTGGCCGCGTGGGCCACGAACTCCGCGAGCGTCGGGAGCCAGTCGGGGTCGCGCACATCGGAGTCGACCATGAAGCGCCCGACGGCGCGGGTGGCCTCTTCGAAGGTCCCCTCGTCGAGCAGCATGTCCGCGTACGCCGCGACGCGCGCCTCGTAGTGCGCGTCGAGCAGCGCGAGATACAGGTCGTCCTTGCCGGCGAAGTTGGAGTAGACCGCGCCCTTCGTATACCCCGCCGCGTCGGCGATGTCGTCGAGCGACGCGCCGTGGAACCCACGCTGCATGAAGACGCGTCGCGCCGCTGCGACGAGCTCGGTGCGCGTCTGCGCTTTGCGCTCGCTCCGGCTGATACGTGTCGTCGCCATTCGAATACCGTCGGTATTCATATACCGTCGGTATCTGATTGTCAAGCGCCCCGCTGAGGCGACGCCCCGACTACGGTGCTCGCGTGGCGCGCACGCGTGACGGGCGGCGGTTCGGCCCGGGGCCGTACCTCGTCGGCCTCCGGCCGGAGCCGGCGTGCTGGGGGGACGGGTTTCCGTTCGACGTCCCGGCGGTGGCGGCGATCGCGGGGCTCGAGCTCGACGCTCCGATCACGCTCCTCGCGGGCGAGAACGGCAGCGGGAAGTCGACGATCGTCGAGGCGCTCGCGGCTGCGATCGGCTTCGGCGAGGGGGGCGGGGAGCTCGAGCGGCTCGGCGAGCTGCCCGCCGTGCCTCGACCCGTGCTCGGCGGCGCGCTCGTGCCGCGGCTCACCGAGCACAAGCCGCGCAACGGCTACTTCCTCCGGGCCGAGAGCTTCTTCAACGTCGCCGCGTTCGTCGACGGCGGGACGACGTTCGCGCCCGACGTCTCGCTCTACGGCGGACGCGCGCTCCACGAGCAGTCCCACGGCCAGTCGTTCCTCGCGCTGGCCGCCAACAGGTTCGGCGGCGAGAGCCTCTACGTCCTCGACGAGCCCGAGGCGGCACTGTCGGTCACCGGGGAGCTCGCCCTCGTCGCGATCATGGCCAGGGCAGCGCGCAACGGCTCGCAGCTCGTCGTGGCAACCCACTCGCCGGTCCTGCTCGCCTGCCCGGGAGCGCGGATCTACCAGCTCGACGCAACCGGGATCACGGAGACGGCATACGACGAGCTCGAGGCAGTGAGCCTCACGCGCGCGTTTCTGGAGGCACCGGAGCGCTTCCTCCGGGCAGCGCTCGCCGAGGAGGGCTGAGCTCGTGGAACGGATGGCGGTCGACGAGCGGCGGGCGCGGCTCGTCCGACGCCAGCGGCTCGCCCTCGGGAGCCGTGGTGCGAGCCCGCTGCAGGTCGTCGAGTCGCTCGTCGCGCTGCACTCGACCGACCCGGCGACCGTCTACCTGTCCACGTGGGCGCGCTCGCTCGACTTTCGGTCCCAGAGCCTCGAGGACGCGCTCTACGAGGAACGGACGCTCGTTCGCATGCTCGGGATGCGGCGCACGTTGTGGGTCGTCCCACGCGAGCTCGCGGCGGTCGTCCACGCGGCCTGCACCCGCACGATCGCGGCGCGAGAGCGGAACCGACTCGCCGGCTTCGTCGCGCAGAGCGGCGTGGCCGAGGACGCCGACGCGTGGCTCGACGATGCAGCCAAGGCCGCGCTCGACGCGGTCGAGGCGCGCGGCGAGGCGTTCACCGCGGATGTATCGGCGGACGAGCCCGTCCTGGCGACCAAGCTCCGCCTCGGCGCGGGCAGCCGCTGGGAGGCGCAGGTCAGCACCGCCTCGCGCGTCCTTCCGCTGCTCGCCGCCGAGGGACTGCTGCTGCGCGGCCGGCCGCGTACGTCATGGACGAACGGGCAGTACCGCTGGGCGCCGACGCGCGCGTGGCTCGGCCGCGAGCTCGAGCGGCTCGACCCGGATGCCGCTCGAGCAGAGCTCCTCCGCCGCTGGCTCGCATCGTTCGGGCCGGCGACGGAGGCGGACATCCGCTGGTGGACCGGCTGGACGGCGCGAGAGGCCCGCGCCGCGCTCGCCGCCGTGCCGCACGTCACCGTCGACCTCGACGGGGCGACGGGCTACGTCCTCGCCGATGACCTGGAGCGGACCGAGCGGCCGGAGCCGTCGGCCGCCCTGCTGCCGACGCTCGACCCGACGACGATGGGCTGGAAGGAGCGCGACTGGTACCTCGGCGAGCACGGGTCCGTCCTCTTCGACGCGAACGGCAACGCCGGCCCGACCGTGTGGTGGGACGGCCGCGTCGTCGGCGGCTGGGCGCAGCGAAAGGACGGCGAAGTCGTCGTCCGGCTCCTCGAGGACGTGGGCAACGACGCGGAGCGGGGGGTCGCCGCGGAAGCCGAGCGCCTCGCCGCCTGGCTCGGCGACGTCCGCGTCGCGCCGGGCTTTCTTCCTCCGTTCCAACGGGAGCTCGCCTCCTGACGCGGGCGGCTTCCGCCAAGTGACACAGTGTCACCGGCAGCCGTGTTGTCAGGCGCTCGGTAGGAAGATCTCCTTCGCGATCACGAGGCGCTGGATCTGCGACGTGCCCTCGTAGATCTGGAAGAGCTTCGCGTCGCGCATGAGCTTCTCGACGGGGTACTCCTTGATGTAGCCGTAGCCGCCGAAGACCTGCACCGCGTCCGTCGTGACCTTCATCGCGGTGTCCGCGGCGAAGCGCTTGGCGAACGAAGAGTACTTCGTCGCCTTGCGACCGTAGCCCTGGTCGATCATCCAGGCCGCCTGCCACGTGAGCAGCCGCGCGGCCTCGATCTCCGCCGCCATGTCCGCGACCAGGAACGAGACGCCCTGGTTCATCGCGATGGGCATGCCGAACTGGACTCGCTCCTTCGCGTAGTCGACGGCGAGCTCGTACGCCGCCTGCGCCACGCCGACCGCTCCCACGGCCGTGCCGGGACGCGTGAAGTCGAGCGTCTGCATCGCGATCTTGAACCCGTCGCCCTCGCCGCCCAGACGGTTCGCCTCGGGGACGACGACGTCCTGGAAGGCAACCGCGGACGTGTCGGTCGCGCGCTGCCCCATCTTGTCGAGGTGCTTCTCGATCGTGACGCCGTCGGCGTCCATCGGGATCACGAAGGCCGTGAGCCCGCGGTGGCCCTTCGACTTGTCCGTCGAGGCGAAGCAGACGATCCACGAGGCCTGGCCGGCGTTCGTGATGAACATCTTCGAGCCGTTGACGACGTAGTCATCGCCCGTCCGCACGGCGGTCGTCTGGATGCCGGAGACGTCCGATCCGGCGCCGGGCTCGGAGAGCCCGAAGCAGCCGAGGATCGGCTCGGAGACGAGCGGCGCGAGCCACTCGCGCTTCTGCTCCTCCGTGCCCGCGATGAGGATCGGACCGGCCGCGAGGCCGTTCGCGCCGATCGACGTGCCGATCCCGGAGCAGCCCCAGTTGAGCTCCTCGCCGACGAGCATCCCGTCGAAGGCGGACAGCTCGGGGCCGCCGAGCGACTCCGGCAGATGGAGGTTCATGAGGCCGAGCTCGTGCGCCTTCGCGACGATCGCCGCAGGGTGCGTCTGATGCTCGTCGTGCTCCGCCGCCTTCGGGCGGATCTCCTTCTCCGCGAACTCGCGCGCGAGCGCACGGAGCTCCTTCTGCTCGTCGGTGAGCGCGAACGAGACGCCGTTCGCGAGCCCGGTCTCGATGGTCGCCATCGCGTGCTCCTGGACGTCGATTGACTAGTCAGTCAATAGGGTAGCCCGCGCGAGACGGGGTGGCAAGCAGGGTGTCACGGCTCGGGCGCGCCCATCCCGGGCCGCTCGCCCTCGCGAGGACGCGGCGCGGGAACGACGGGCAACCCGAGCCGCGACCACGCCTCGAGGCCGCCGATCACGTCACCCGCCCGGTCGAAGCCGAGGTCGACGAGCGTCGCCGCCGCGAGCGAGGACGAGAACCCGTGCGAGCACAGGACGACGAGGCGACGCTCGCGGCCCCCGACCCGTGGGTTGTGCCACGGGCTCGAGGGGTCGACTCTCCACTCGAGCACCGTGCGCGGGATGTGCAGCGACCCGGGCACGATGCCGGTCGCGCGGCGCTCGTCGTCCGAGCGGATGTCGACGATCAGCGCCTCTCCGGCCGAGGCCGCAGCCCACGCGGTCTCGGGCTCGAGCCGCTCGATGCGCCGGCGTGCGGCCTCGAGCAGCTCCTCGACTCCCGGCACGCCGACATCATCCGGGCTCGCGTGTGCCCTGTCCACACCCGGGCGGCCACCGGGCCGCTCTACAATCACATCGCCTCGACCGACCGGAGGATCCCACCGTGGCGACGACCACCCAGGCACCGACGCAGCTCGACCCGCTCGACTTCCTCGCGCTCGACGCGCTCCTCGACGACGAGGAACGCGCGATCCGCGACACCGTGCGGCAGTTCGTCCGCCAGCGCGTGCTCCCGGAGGTCGGCGACTGGTTCGAGCAGGGCATCCTGCCCCGCGAGATCGTCCAGGAGCTCGCGAAGCTCGGACTCTTCGGGATGCACCTCGAAGGCTACGGCCTGCCCGGGGCGAGCTCGGTCGCCTACGGCCTCACCTGCCTGGAGCTCGAGGCAGGCGACTCGGGCGTCCGGAGCGCGGTGTCCGTGCAGGGGTCGCTCGCGATGTTCGCGATCTGGCGCTGGGGCTCGGAGGAGCAGAAGGAGCGCTGGCTTCCCGCGATGCACCGCGGCGAGGCGATCGGCTGCTTCGGCCTCACGGAGCCGGACGCGGGCTCCGATCCCGGCGCGATGCGGACACACGCGCGTCGCGACGGCTCCGACTGGGTCCTGAACGGGGCGAAGATGTGGATCACGAACGGCACGATCGCCGACGTCGCGGTCGTGTGGGCGCGCACCGAGGAAGGCGAGATCCGCGGCTTCCTCGTCGAGAAGGGAACCCCGGGCTTCTCGGCGCCCGAGATCCACAAGAAGCTCTCGCTCCGCGCGTCGGTGACGTCCGAGCTCGTGCTCCAGGACGTGCGCCTCGCGGGCGAGGCGATGCTGCCCGGGGCCTCGACGCTTCGCGGCCCGCTCTCGTGCCTCGACGAGGCCCGCTTCGGCATCGTCTTCGGCGCCGTCGGCGCGGCCCGCGCGTGCTTCGAGGAGGCGCTCGCCTACGCGCGCGAGCGCATCGTCTTCGGCAAGCCGATCTCCGCCTACCAGCTGACCCAGCAGAAGCTCGCCGAGATGGCGCTCGAGGTCAACCGGGCCGGCCTCGTCGCCGTCCACATCGGCCGCATGAAGGACGAGGGGACGCTTCGCCCGGAGCACGTGAGCCTGGGGAAGATGGGCAACGTCCGGGGCGCGCTCGAGGTCTGCCGCTCCGCGCGGACGATCCTCGGCGGGAACGGGATCACGCTCGAGTACCCCGTCATCCGGCACATGAACAACCTCGAGTCCGTCCTCACGTACGAGGGGACGCACGAGGTGCACACGCTCGTCGTCGGCCAGGCGCTGACCGGCGAGAACGCGTTCGGCCGCGCGTGAGCCGGTGCAAGGCGGGGGCGGCACTCCTCCTCGCCGCGATGGTCACAGCCGTCGCGGCCGGGGTCTCGCGCGCCGCGCCACCTGATGCCGGCGTCCTCGTCCCGGGCCACTCGCTCGGCGGCGTCACGCTCGGTGCGTCGCTCGACGACGTCGTTGCGGCATGGGGCCGAGCGTACGGCCGCTGCCGCGGCTGCGCCGCCGAGAGGCTCTACTTCAACCGATTCGCGTTCCGGCCGGAGGGCGCGGGCGTCGAGCTGCGCCGCGGCCGCGTGGCCGCGGTCTTCACGGTCTGGGCTCCGGCCGGGTGGCGCACGTCTCAGGGCCTCGCGATCGGCGCGCCGGAGCTCCGCCTGCGGTCGACGTACGCGCCGCTGCAGCGAACCACGTGCCGCGGCTACGAGGCGTTCGCGCTGCCGGGCTCAGGTGCGCGGTCGGTCGTCTACGTCGTCGACGGTGACGTCTGGGGCTTCGGGCTGCTCGCCCGCGGCCACACGGTCTGCCTCTGACTCGACCCGCGCGAGGCGGGCCACGAGCGGGATCGCCAGGATGATCGGCAGCCCGAGGACGGGCCAGAGGGCCTGGTAGCCCTCCGTCGCCTCGAGGTGCGGGCCGAGGATGTCGATCACCGCGCCCGCGGCGAGCGGCCCGATCACGAGGCCGACGCCCTTGGTCGTCGTCGCGAGCCCTGAGATCGCCCCGCGCTCGCCGGGGGGCATCAGCTTGAAGAGAAGCCCCCACGCGAGCGTCATCACGGTGCCGCCGGCGATCGCGACGACGAAGATCAGGCCGAGGTACCAGGCGTGCCACTCGCGCCCGAGCCCGCCGGCGAGCAGTCCGACGCCGTAGACGGCGGACGCGACGGTGATCACCCGCGCGAGCCCGACACGGTCGCCGATGCGCCCGGCGACGAGCGCGGCGACGATGTAGCCGCCCGCGACGGCCGCGAGGATGTAGGTCGACGTGACGAGCGGCTCGTCCAGGCCGACGGTCACGTAGAGGACGACGAAGGTGCGCGCTCCCGCGAAGGTCCCTTCCCAGGCGGTGTTGCAGGCGAGGAACGTCGCGACGTCACGGTGCGCGCGCAGTACGCGCCACGACTGGGCGACGTACGTACGCACGCCCTCGAACACGCGCCCGTGGCCGCCGTCCTCCGTCACGAGCACGATCGGGACGACGCACGCGGCCGCGACCACGCCGGCCGCGACGAGGAACGGCGCCGGCGGCCAGACGTGGAACAGGAAGCCGCCGCCGATCAGCGCGCCCGCGATCGCGACGCCTCGAAAGACGTGCTGCACGCCCTGGGCGCGGCCGAAGACGTTGTCCGGCAGCACGTCCGGGTAGAGGCCCCGATACGGCGGCTCGTAGACGTAGTACGCGAAGAAGAGCGCGAAGAGCATGAGCGCCGTCGTCCAGAGGTTCGGCATGAAGGCGAGTAGCGCGAGCGCGAACGTCATCGGGCCGAGCGCCGCCAACATGAACGGCCGCCGCCGCCCAAGGGGTGTGTGGAACGTGTCGCTCCACGGGCCGATCACGAGCGGCAGGGTCAGCGCGAAGACGCCCTCCGCGGCGAGGACGAGCCCGACCAGCGTCGTCGACTCCGTGTAGCGGCCGAGGATCGGCGGCAGGTATGCCGCCGTCGTCGTCAGCGCCCAGGCGAGGCCGAGCGCGCCCGCCCCGAGGACGAGCGTGGCGCGGCGCGCACCGCCGTCAGGCGACGACCGGTGCCGTGCCGAGGCCGCGGACGACGACGTCGACGATCGTGCGCTCGGCACGGGCGACCTCCTCGTCGCCGTCGGGGAGCCTGCCCATCACCCAGCCCGTGAGGATCTCCTCCAGGCTGCCGTACACCACCCAGCTCGCGAGACGCGGATCGAGCTCCGCTCGGAAGACGCCCTCGGCCTGGCCCTGCTCGATCACGCGCTCGATCACCGCGAAGCCCTGGCCGATCACCTCGACCTGGCTCGCGAGCTGGGCGCTCCGGCCGACCTCGCGCACCATCACCGTGACGAGGTCGGGGTCGTTCCGCCAGGTGCGGAGGAGGATCTTGACGATGCCGTGCAGCTTCTCGTCGGCCGGCTCGTCCGACGCCTCGACCTGCTCGAACCGCTCGAGCAGCTCCGCCCAGTTCTCGCGGAAGACCGTCTGCAGCACCTCGTCCTTGGACGAGAAGTAGTGGTAGAGAAGACCGTGGGCGACGCCGGCCTCCTCGGCGACGTCGCCGACGCGCGAGGCATGGAACCCTCGGCGGGCGAAGACGCGCACCGCGGCCTCGAGGATCCGGCGCCGCTTCTCCTCGGCCCCGGGCTGGCGCTCGCCGACGGTGCGTTCGCGTGCGATTGAACGGTCAGTCAACCTGCTCAGGATAGGGGGCGACGTGCGGAGCCGGCAACCCGGGTCTGCCCCGCGAGCGTCACCGGGAGAGGACCCGCTACGCGGCGCCAGTGCCCGGAGGCAGTCCCAACGCGGCGGGTAACGCGAGGAGCGTGTCGATCCGGTCGGGGTCGCCGACGTGGGCACCCTCGCGGTCGACGAGGATCGCGCGCATCCCGAGGGCGCGGGCGCCCTCGATGTCGTCGGCGTAGCTGTCGCCGACCATCGCGGCGTCGGCCGGGGCGGTCTCGAGCGCCGCGAGCGCCGCCTCGAAGATCGAGCGGTGGGGCTTCACGCGCCCGTGCGCACGCGAGCCGACGCAGACGTCCACGTCCAGCCGGTGGTGGTGCGCGAACTCGTCGAGGTCTCGCTGCCCGTTCGAGACGAGCCCGATCCGAAGGCCGTGCTCGCGGAGGAGCGCGAGCGCCGGCAACGCGTCCTCGTAGAGGAAGAAGTTCTCGTGCCGCTCCCACTGGCCCACGAGGTCGACGGCGCACGCGCGTGCAAGGACGGGGTCGCCGCCCATCCCGACGACGATCGCCTCGGTGAACCGGATCCAGATCTCGTCGTCGTGGACGAGCTCCGGATGGCGCTGGAGCTCCGCGAGCGCGACCTCGCGGGCGCCGGCGTGCCGCTCGGGGTCGAGCGTCAGCCCGTGGCGCGCCCCGATGCGCCGGTAGCCGAGCGGCCCGAGCTCGGGCCCGGGCCGAAAGAGCGTGAAGTCGACGTCGAGGAGAACCGCTTCGAGCACGGGTCGAGGATACGTGCGGAGCCCACGGCGTCACCGCGCGGCGTAGAGGCGACCCAGGCCTCGATTCCCTTCAGCGCGTGCTCGCCGCGGTCGTCGAACCGAAAAGGGGCGTGGGCGAACCATGGGTTCCCCCACGTCCAAAGGAGGGGGTCGGCGGGGGAACCATGGGTTCCCCCGCCCTGATCGGGGTGCCCAGATTTGAACTGGGGACCTCTCCGACCCGAACGGAGCGCGCTACCAGGCTGCGCCACACCCCGAGCGCGACAAGGGTAGCCGTTCGACCTTGCGACCGTGTGGCGACCGCGGGCGCACCGCGCGGCCGGGCCGTCAACGCTTGCGTCGAGTCAACAGAAAGTGCTCTCGCCGTAGACTCGCCGCGATGCCGCCCAGGGACGAGATCGTCGGCCACGCGAACGGGCTCCTCGAGATCGAGCGGTTCCCGGAGTTCGCGCCGCAGGGGCTCCAGGTCGTCGGCACGGCCGAGGTCGCGAGGATCGCCTGCGGCGTCTCGTCCTCGCGCGAGCTGTTCGAGCGGGCCGTCGAACTCGGCGCTCAGCTCGTGCTCGTCCACCACGGCCTGTTCTGGCGGAACGAGCCGCTCGTCGTCGACGCGCGGCTTCGGGGGCGCCTCGAGGCGCTCTTCCGCGGGAACGCGTCGCTCGTCGCCTACCATCTCGCGCTCGACGCGCATCCGACCCTCGGCAACAACGCGCAGCTCGCCGGCCGGATCGGGGCCGTGCCCGTCCAGCCGTTCGGCGGAGTCGGGCACGGCTGCACGATCGAGCCGGTCTCCGTCGACGAGCTGTCCGCGCGCGTCGCCGAGGTCGTCGGTCGCGCTCCGGTCGTGCTCCGCGGAGGCGACCGCGCGATCGAGCGCCTCGCGGTGTCGACGGGCGCGGCTGGACACGACCTCGTCCGGGCGGCGCACGAGGGCTACGACGCCCTGCTCACGGGGGAGCCGGAGGAGCCGAGTGCGGCGACCGCGCGCGAGCTGGGGATCCACCTGATCGCGGCGGGCCACCATGCGACCGAACGGTTCGGTGTGCAGGCGCTCGCGGCCCACCTCGCCGAGCGCTTCGAGCTCGAGTGGCGGTACATCGAGATCGAGAACCCGGTTTGAGGGGACGTGGCGTCGCCCGCGCGATGGAGTATCCTGGGACCACGATGAACGTTTTCGGGAGGCGGGCCCGTTGACCCCCGCCGCGAACGAGGAGCGCACATGAAGCCCGCCTGCACGCAGTCGCGTCGGCGGGCTTTTTCGTGGCGCGAGGGAGGACACGGTCGATGGCGAATCACCTGACGCCCGACGAGCTCGCGAAGGAGCTCAACATGGACCGCGAGGCGGTCATCAGGCTCTGCATCGAGGAAGGCGTGCCGATCTACCAGGGAAAGATCGACAAGCACCTCTTCCAGGCCCAGCTGCAGGCCGTCGGAGCGTCGCAGGCGGCCACGCGCTAGCCGCCGAGCCACGTGAGCGTTCTCGAGGGGCCCGGGAGGGCCCCTCGTCACGTCCTGGGCTATTTTCGCGCGGCTTTGCGCGCAGGGCGCTTCGGCGCGGACTGCTTCGCCGCGGCCTTCTTCGGACGCGCGGACGTCGCCTTCGCCGCCGCCACGCTCGCCTTGAGCGCCTCGATCAGGTCGACCGCAGGGGCAGGCTCCTCGGCAGGCTCGGGAGCGGTGATCTCCTCGCCCGCGAGCTTCGCCTCGAGGAGCGCTCGCAGGTCGCGACGGTAGTCGCTCGCGAGCTCGGACGGCTCGAAGTCCGCCGCGAGGCCCTGGACGATCTGGCGCGCGAGGTCGAGCTCGTTCGACTTCACCTCGGTATCGGCCATCGCCTCGTCGATCTCGGCCTGCGAGTAGACGTCCTCCACGAGGTACATCGTCTCGAGCACCAGGCCGCTCCCGCGGGTGCGGACGAGGCAGAGCGACTCGCGCCCGGAGCGGACGAAGCGGCCGATCGCGCCCACGCCTGCCTCGTCCATGGCCTCCAGCAGGAGCTTGTACGGCCTGCGTTGCGCAGGCGCGGCGCCCGGGACGAGGAAGTACGTCCGGTCCATCCAGACGGGGTCGACGTCCGCGAGCGGGACGAAGCGCTCGATCGCGATCGTGCGCGAGTCGTCGTGCCGCTCGAGCGCCTCGAGCTCGGCCTCCTCGACGACGACGAACTGCCCCTTCGCGACCTCCCAGCCCTTCACGAGCTCGTCCGGGAGCACCTCCCGGTCGTGCTTCGGGCACCAGCGCTTCTGCCTGATGGGCGTCAGGCACTCGCGGTGGAGCAGGCGGAAGGAGACGTCCGACTGCCGCGCGGCGGGCTTCGTCGCGGGCGCAAGGCCGACGGGGATGCTCACGAGCCCGAAGCTCAACGATCCGTTCCAGGTGACGCGCATGTTCCTCCCAGTCTATGGGGCGGAGGTCGGGATTCGGTGTCGGCAGGCCGTTCCCTCCGACTACTCTCCCCTGTAATGGCAGGAAATCGCACGATTCCACGCCTGTGGCGCGACGCGGTCGCCCGCAACACCGGCACGGCGTACCTCGTCGAGGAGGGCGACAGCTGGCGCGAGGTCACCTGGCCCGAAGCGGCCGAGCGCGTGGAACTGCTCGCCAACGGGCTCCTCGCGCGTGGCGTCGGGAAGGGCGACGCCTTCGCGATCCTCGCACGCAACTCGCTCGAGTGGGCGCTGTTCGACTTCGCGCTCGCACACGTCGGCGCCGTCGGCGCCGCGATCTACGCGAACTCGTCCCCCCACGACGTGCACTACGTCCTCGAGCACTCCGAGTCCGTCGGGGTCCTGTGCGAGGACGAGGCGCAGCGCTCGAAGGTCGAGGCGGGTCTCGCCGACCTGCCGGGGCTGCGCCACGTGCTCACGTACGCCGACCTCCCCGCGCTCGAGGACGAGGGCCGCGCGTACCGCGGCGTGCATCCGAACGCGCTCGCCGAGGCGGCCGCCTCGATCGACGAGGAAGACCTCTTCACCTTCATCTACACCTCCGGCACGACGGGGCCGCCCAAGGGGTGCATGATCCGCCACCGCAACTACTACGCGATGGTCGCGACGGTCGACGAGCTGCCCGACCACAGCGCGCCCGGCGACGTGATGCTGCTCTACCTGCCGCTCGCGCACAACTTCGGCCGGTTGATGCACCTCTCCGGGCCGTACGTCGGCTACACGATCGCGTTCGTCGCCGATCCGCTCGACGTCGCGCGCGCGTTGCCGCAGGTGCGCCCGACGATCCTCCCGAGCGTCCCACGGGTCTACGAGAAGGTCCACACGGCCGTCACGTCGACCTTCGCGCAGGCGACCGGCGTCAAGCGCAAGCTCGTCGACTGGGCGCTCGGGGTCGGGTATCGGGAGAGCGCGCTCCGGCAGCAGGGCCGTCCGCTCCCGTTCACGCTCGCCGTCCAGCATCGCCTGGCGGAGCGGCTCGTCTTCTCGAAGGTGAAGGAGCGCCTCGGCGGCCGGCTCCGGCGGCCGATCTCGGGCGGTGCCCCGCTCGCGAAGGAGATCGCCGAGCTGTTCGACGCGATGGGGATATGCATTCTCGAGGGATACGGGCTCACCGAGTGCACGACGGCGGCCACCACGAACCGGCACGACCGCTACAAGTTCGGCACGGTCGGCCCCGCGCTCCCCGGGTTCGAGCTGAAGCTCGCCGACGACGGCGAGCTCCTCATCCGGAGCGACACGGTCTTCGCGGGGTACTACAAGGAGCCCGAGGCGACCGCGGCCGTGCTCGACGACGAGGGCTGGCTCGCGAGCGGTGACATCGCGTCGATCGACGACGAGGGCTTCGTGACGATCACCGACCGAAAGAAGGACATCCTCGTCACCGCCGGCGGGAAGAACATCGCCCCGCAGAACCTCGAGAACGACCTCAAGACGTCACCGTTCGTCTCGCAGGCGATGGTCGTCGGCGACCGCCGCCCGTTCCCGGCGGCGCTCATCACGCTCGACCCAGCGGAGATCGAGCGCTGGGCCGCGGAGCAGGGCATCCCGGGCGACATGGCGAGCCTGGCGCGCGACCCGAAGGTGACGGAGCTCGTCGCCGGGATCGTCGCCGACGTGAACCGCGATCGTTCGCGCTACGAGCAGCTCAAGCGCTTCGCGATCCTGCCGCGCGACTTCGAGATGGAGCACGGCGAGGTCACCCCGACGCTCAAGCTGAAGCGCCGCGTCGTCCTGGAGCACTTCGCGGACGAGGTCGAGCGCCTCTACGACGGCGCAGCGGCGCCGGCAGAGCAGTCGTAGCCTGCGCGACGGCGGCGCCCCAGCCCATGCAGGAGACCGTCTCCCGTGACGGACGCTCAGCGGCCGACGGCCGGCTTTACCCGCCGGGAGGCCGGGCACCGGTCAGCATGAGCGACCGAGAAGGAGAGGGCCCGTGGGGCAATCATGCGGTTCCCCCACGTGAAGAGGAGGGGGCTCGTGCGGGAACCAGGGGTTCCTCCACGTCAAGTAACGCGCTTGGCGCCGACGTAGGTCGACGCGTACCACGAGTCGTTCAAGCTCGAGATCTTGACCACGTCACCCGTGTGCGGCGCGTGGATGAACTGCCCGCCGCCGATGTAGATGCCCATGTGGCCGAGGCCGTCGAAGAAGACGAGATCACCGGGCTGGAGGTCACTCCGCGACACCGAGACACCGACCGAGCCGTACTGCGCCGCGGCGTTGTGCGGCAAAGAGATTCCCACCTGCGCGTACACGTACATCGCGAAGCCGGAGCAGTCGAATCCCGACGGGCTGGCGCCGCCCCAGACGTACGGGACCCCCAGGTACTGCATCGCTATCCCGACGACTCCGCCGTACCTCGAGGGAGGCGCCGGGGTCGGGGAAGAGGACGCGAGCGCCGCGTCGCCCGGATAGTCGCTGATCGCGCCAGTGGAGAGCTCGAGCGTTTGCTGCCGGGCCGACTGCCGCGCAGCCGACTGCGCTTCGAGGCGGGCGCGTGCCTGCGCCTCGAGCTGCGCTTGGCGGCGTCGCTCCGCGGCCTCCATGCGCGCGATCTCGTCCTTGACGGATGCGAGGAGCCGCTGCCGCTCCCCGAGCTTCTGTTCGATCCACTGCTTGCGCGACGCACGCTCGGCGACCACCTGCGCCTGCCGTGCACGGTCGCTGCGCAGCTTCGCGCGCCGCGTCTGCACCTCGGTGCGGAAGCGCCGGACGTCGGTCAGCACCTGGGCGTCTTGGCCCCCGACGCGCTGGGCCATGTCGAGACGGTCGAGCAGGTCGTCGAGGCTCTTCGCGCCGAGGATCACCTCGACCGCGCCGCTTGCGTCGCCGTTGATGTAGAGCGCGCGCAGCCGCTTGGCGATATGGGTCTGCGCCACGCCGAGACTCGACTTGGCGATCACGAGGTGACGCCCGTTCGTCTTCAGGTCGGCGTCGATCTGGCCGAGTTGGATGTTCGCGAGGTTGTACGACTCGATTGCGTGCGAGAGGTTCGAGTCGAGCTGCTGGATCTGACCCATGATCGCCTGCGCCTGCTGGCGCTTCGAGCTGATCGACGGGTCGGCGGTGGCAGGCCCGGTGGCGACGATCAGGAACGCCACGAGGGCCGCCAGGGGAAGCAGGAGAAGTGGGACCCGACGTCGCGAGAGGTGGGTCATGCCGCGTCTCTCTCGCCCGACGTGGGGCCCGCCGATGGTGGGGTCACCGGCCACAAGTCGGGGAGCCTAGCACCGCCACACGACGGTTGCACGACCAACCGACACGAAAATCTCTGCAAACAACCCTGATTCGTCTGGTAGCGGCGCACCGTCACGATCACCGTCTACGGTTAGACGCCGTGCGCTTCAGGCTCGTGCTCTGCACCGTCGCGATCGCGGCGACGGCGGTCGGCTCGCCGCTGGCGTCCACGGGAGACCTCGCCTTGCGCCTCCAGAAGAGCCTGCGCACGCCGTACGTCTCGCTCGCCCACACCTCGGCGCTCGCCGTGGACACCCGCACCGGCACCGTCCTCTTCGGGCACAACCAGAAGATCCCGGTCCACCCCGCCTCGAACGAGAAGCTCCCGGTCTCGTGGGCGGCGCTGACGCGCCTCGGGCCCGGCTACCGGTTCGCGACTAGCGTGCTCGGCACGGGCGAGCGGGTCGGCTCGGTGTGGAAGGGGGACCTCTACCTTCGCGGCAACGGCGACCCGACGCTGACGAGCGCCGACATCGGCCGTCTCGCGGCGTCGTTGCGGGCCTCGGGAATCAGGAGCGTTACCGGGCGTGTCCGCGGAGACGAGACCGCGTTCGACCGGCGGCGCGGCGGCGACGGCTGGAAGAGGTACTTCATCGGCGGCGAGACGCCGCCGCTCTCGGCCCTCGTCGTCGACCGCGCGAAGGGCTGGCCCGCGCTCTCGCCGCCTCTACTCGCGGCGCGGGCCCTCCGCGACGCGCTCGTCGCGCACGGAATGGCCGTCACGGGGCGCCCGGGTCTCGGGCGCGCTCCGGCGAGCGCGGTCGTCCTCGCGACCGACCGTTCCGCGAGCCTCTCCGTGATCGTGAGGACGATGAACCGCGACAGCGACAACTTCACCGCGGAGATGCTGCTCAAGCATCTCGGCACGCTCGACGGCCGTGTCGGGACGAGCGCGCGCGGGGCGAAGATGGTCCTTGCGGAGATGGCCGCAGCGAGCATCCCGACCGCAGGCGTGCGCCTCGTCGACGGCTCGGGCCTCTCCTCGCTCGACCGGATCACGGCGGAGACGCTCGTCGCCGTCATGCGCGCCGGCCTGGAGAACCCACGCATCCGGACCGCCTTCGTCGGCTCGCTGGCGGTCGCGGGTCGCAGCGGGACGCTGCGCACGCGGCTGCCGTCGCTCGCCGGCATCGTGCGCGGCAAGACCGGGACGACGAACCTGGCGTGCTCGCTCTCGGGCATCGTGGGCGACTCGGTTGTGTTCGCCGTGCTGCAGAACGGCTCGCCGGTCGCCTTCTGGCCGGCGCGGACGGCGCAGGACCGGTTCGTGACCGCCCTCGCCCGCTCGGCCGCGCAGGCCGGCTAGCGCTGGTCCTCGAGAAGCGCCAGGAAGGCCGCCTCGTCGAGGATCGGGACGCCCGCCCTCTGGGCCTTCGCGACCTTGGAGCCGGGGCTCTCGCCCACGACGACGCCTGCGGTCTTCTTCGAGACCGAGTCGGAGACCTTGGCGCCGAGCGCCTCGAGCGCTGCCTTCGCGTCGTCGCGCGTGAACGCCTCGAGCGTGCCCGTGATCACGTACTGGCGGCCGGTGAGCGGCCCCTCGACGGGCCGCTCGGCCTCG
This sequence comes from Actinomycetota bacterium, assembly GCA_046732615.1. Classification (GTDB taxonomy): domain Bacteria; phylum Actinomycetota; class Thermoleophilia; order Gaiellales; family Gaiellaceae; genus Gaiella. The sequence goes on from JBKPNM010000176.1 coordinate 23,526, forward strand.
CCGGCTGTCATCGTCAGGCCGAGGCTCTCGAGCTCGCGGACGAGCGCCACGTTCTCGTCCTCGGCGAACCACTCGGCAACGAGCTCGGCGCGGTCGGGACCGATGCCCTCGGCCCGCTCGAGCTCCTCCTGGCTCGCCGCGACGAGCGCGTCGACGCTCCCGAAGTGACGAGCGAGGTTGCGCGCGAGCACCCAGCCGATCTTCGGGATGTTGAGCCCGAACAGGACGCGCGAGAACGGCTGTGACTTCGACGCCTCGATCGACGCGACCGCGCGCGCCGCGGAGACCTGGCCGTAGCCGTCGAGCCCCGCGAGCTGGTCGGTCGTCAGCCGGTAGAGGTCGGGCATCGAGCGGAGCAGCCCCTCGTCCCAGAGGCGGCGCACGAACTGCTCTCCGACGCCCTCGATGTCCATCGCCGCGCTGACCCAGTGGATCAGTGTCTCGAGGCCGCGCGAGGGGCACGCCCGGTTGGGGCACCGGTGCATCACCTCGCCCTCGGGCTTCACCACCCCCACGCCGCAGAGCGGGCAGTGGCTCGGCATGCGGAAGGGCTTCGTGCCCTTCGCGTGCTCGCCGGCCGGCCCCACGACCTGGGGGATGACGTCGCCCGCGCGCTGGACGATGACGAGGTCGCCCTCGCGGATGTCCTTGCGGTTGATGTCCTCCTCGTTGTGGAGCGTCGCGTTCGAGACGGTGACGCCGCCGACGTGCACCGGCTCGAGCTCCGCCCACGGATTGAGCGCGCCCGTGCGGCCGACGCGGATGTGGATCTTGTTGAGCTTCGTGATCGCCGTCGAGGGCGCCCACTTGTAGGCGCGCGCCCAGCGGGGCCGCCCGTGGAGGGCGCCGATGCGCCGCTGCTGGTCGAGGTCGTCGACCTTGATCACGACGCCGTCGATCTCGTAGTCGAGGTCGGCCCGCCGAGCCTCCCAGGCGCTGCAGGCCGCAGCGACCTCCTCGATCGTCTCGACCCGCTCGGCCAGAGGGTTCGTGCGGAAGCCGTGCTCGCGCAGCCAGGCGAGCATCTCCCACTGCGTCGCAGGGAAGTCGCCCTCTCGGGCACCGAAGCCGTAGACCCAGAGCGAGAGCGGTCGCTCCGCGGTGATGCGCGGATCGAGCTGCCGCAGCGATCCGGCGGCCGCGTTGCGCGGGTTCGGCGCGGGCTTCTTCCCCGCGGCGGCCTGCGCCTCGTTGAACCGCGCGAAGCCGGAGAGCGGGAAGTAGATCTCGCCTCGTACCTCGAGCACGGACGGCGGCGCGCCGTCCGCGCGGATGCGGAGCGGCACGGCCTCGACCGTCCGCAGGTTCTGCGTCACGTCCTCCCCGCGCGTCCCGTCGCCGCGGGTCGCGCCGCGGACGAAGCTGCCGCTCTCGTAGAGCAACGAGATCGCGGAGCCGTCGATCTTCGGCTCGACCACGTACGCGACGGGCTCGTCCGTTCCGAGACGCTTCCGCACGTCGGCGGCCCACTTCTCGAGCGCCTCGCCGGTCGTGACCTTCTCGAGCGAGCCCATCGGCACGAGGTGCTCGACCTTCGTGAAGCCGGCCGCAGGGGCGCCGCCCACGCGCTGCGTCGGCGAATCGGGCGTCACGAGCTCGGGGTGCGCCTCCTCGAGCTCCTTCAGCTCGTCGAAGAGGGCGTCGAAGGCGCTGTCCGGGATCTCCGGGTCGTCGAGGACGTGGTAGCGGTAGTTGTGGTGCTCGACGATGCGGCGGAGCTCGCCGACCCGCGCCGCGGCGTCAGAGCGCGCCATGCAGCTCCTCCGCCGTGTGGACGAGCGCGTCGGGCTCCTCGTGCAGCAGGCGCTCGTCGGGGTGGATGCCGCCCCAACCGACGGCGACCGCGAGGACGCCGGCCGCCTTCGCCGCCCGGACGTCGAAGGGCGAGTCGCCGACGTACGCCGCGTCCGCCGCGTCCGCGTCGAGCCGCCGAAGCGCCTCGAGCACGGGGTCGGGATCGGGCTTGTGCCGCTCGGTGTCCTCCGCGCCGATCACGACGTCCATGAGCTCGCGTAGGACGGGGAAGCGGTCGAGCGCGAGGTCGACGGTCCGCAGCCGCTTGGCCGTGACGATCCCCAGCCGGCGGCCTTCGGCGCGCAGGACGGGCAGGAGCGAGAGGACGCCGGGAAACGCCTCGAGCTGCGCGTGCAACGGCTCGTTGTGCGCGCGGTACACCTCGACGAGCTCGTCGACGCGGTCGGGATCGAGGTCGCGCATCTGCGCGATCAGCCCCGGCCCTCCGATCGCCGCCCGGACGAGCTCCTCGTCCGGCTCGCGACCCAGCACGGTCACCGACGCATGCCGCATCGACGCGAGGATGATCGGCCCCGAGTCGATCAGCGTGCCGTCGAGGTCGAACAGGACGACGGATCTCCGCATGCCGGCGATCGTAGCCGCGGCCTTGCGCGCGACCGCCGCCCTCCCGGGCGTGCCTTCAGCCTCGCCCGCCTCGGTCTGGGCCCGCCCGCTCGTACTCGACCCGCTCGAGATAGAGCCCCCAGGGAGGCGCCGTCGACCCCGCCTCCGACCGCGGCCGCCCTCCGAGCAACGCGGCGAACGCGTAGGGGTCGCGCTCGAGCATCGTCCCCACGAGCGTCCGCACCATGTGCCGCAGGAACGAGTCCGCGGTCACCGTGAAGTGGAGCTCGTCCCCCACGGGCCGCCACGCCGCCTCGCGGATCTGTCGTCGGAACACCTCGTGCTGCGTCTCGGTCGGCGTGAAGGCGGTGAAGTCGTGCTCGCCGACGAGAGCGGCCGCACACTCCTCGAGCGACGCGAGGTCGACGGGGCGCGGCCACCAGAGAGCGCGCCGCGCGCGGAGAGGCGCGCGCTCTTGCCTGGCGAGCACGACGTAGCGGTACGACCGCGCCGTCGCCGTGAAACGCGCGTGGAATCCCTCGGGCGCCTCCTCGACCGCGACGACGGCCAGGTCATCGGGCAGCGCGGTGTTGAGCGCTTCCGGGAGCCGCTCGACGGGCGGCCCGCCGTCGACGTCGAGGCTCGCGACCTGGCCCGTGGCGTGGACGCCGGCGTCGGTCCTTCCCGCGACCGCCAGCCCGCTCCATCGGGGCGCAACCGCGTCGAGCGCGTCGCGCAGCGCCCCCTCGACCGTCCTCTCGCCCGGCTGCCGTGCCCAGCCGCGAAACCCGGTCCCGTCGTACTCGAGCGTCAGTCGCAGCGTCGGCACGCCGTTGCTTGTAACACAGTGTCACTTGCGTGGCTCGACGGCGAGCACGAGGCCGTCGACGGCGGTGACGACGACCTCGTCGCCGGGCAGCAGGTCGACGGAGGCACGTGCCTGCCAGACCTCGCCGTCGAGCTTCACCTGGCCGTCGGGCGCGAGCGCGCGGACGACGACGGCCGTGCGGCCGACCAGCGTCTCGGCCCCGACGGTCGCTCGGCGCCGCTTCGACCACCGGACGAAGAACGCGGTCTCGGCAGCGTCGATCGCGAAGGCGCCGACGATCGCGATCCAGCCCCACGGCGCGGGGAGCACCGTGAGCGCCAGCACGACGGCGACGATCGTCAGCACGCCTGCAGCGTACGGCGTCGGCGGGTGGTGTCCGACTTCCGGTCGGACACCAGCTGCAACCGGCTAGGCGGCCGGGTCGAAGTCGACGAGCTCGAGGAGCGCCATGCTCGCCGCGTCGCCCTGACGCGGGCCGAGCTTCACCACGCGAGTGTAGCCCCCGTTCCGCTCGGCGAACCGCGGCGCGACGTCCGAGAAGAGCTTGTGGACGACGTCGTTCGAGCGCAGCTCGGCCATGGCGAGGCGCCGCGCGTGGAGGTCGCCCCGCTTGCCGAGGGTGATCATCTTCTCCGCGAACGGCTTGACCGCCTTGGCCTTGGCCTCGGTCGTCTCGATCCGGCCGTGCGTGATCAGCGCACCGGCGAGGTTCGAGTACAGCGCCTTGCGGTGCGCCGAGTCACGGCCGAGCTTCTTGCCTGCCTTCGCGTGGCGCATGGCTAGTGTCCCTTCCGGTGATGCGGCCTCGTTCGTGGCGTGCGAGACGCAAGGCAGGCTAGGACGCAGGCAGCGTTCATATCAATGGATATGGACGCGACCGAGGACGACGCATGACGCCGCGGATCGCGCGGCAGGGACCTGGAGTGCATTGCCGGAACGGACACTATTGCGGCAGGTCCTCGCCCTTGAGCGTCAGTCCGTGCGCGGCGAGGGTCTCGCGGACCTCCTCGATCGACTTGCGCCCGAAGTTCGGGATCGCCGCTAGCTCGTTCTCGGACTTCGACGTGAGGTCGCCGATCGTCTCGATCCCGACGCGCTTCAGGCAGTTGTACGAGCGGACGCCGAGCTCGAGCTCCTCGATCGGGAAGTTCTCCATCCCGTGCGAAGTGCTCTGTACCTCGGCCTCCGCGGCGGCGACGTCGCCCGCGCCCTCGATGCGCTCGAGGTCGGTGAAGATCATCAGCTGCCGGATGAGGATCTCGGCCGCCTGGGCGATCGACTCCTTGGGCTCGATCGATCCGTCGGTCGTCACCTCGAGGACGAGCTTGTCGTAGTCCGTGCGCTGGCCGACGCGCGCGGCGTCGACCTCGTAGGAGACGCGTCGCACCGGCGAGAAGATCGAGTCGATCGGGATCACGCCGATCGTCGTCTCGGGGCCACGGTTCTGGTCGGCCGGGACGTACCCGCGGCCGCGGCCGATCGTGAGCGTCATCTCGAGCTTGCCCTTGTCGGCGAGGTGCGCGAGCTCGAGCTCCGGATTGAGAATCTCGAGGTCCGCGGGGGCCTCGATGTCGGCCGCCGTGACCGGACCCGCACCCTTCTTCGAGAGGTGCACCTCGATCTCGGGCGACTCGCCGTGGAGCCGGCAGACGAGCTCCTTGAGGTTCAGGATGATGTCGGTCACGTCCTCGCGCACGCCGGGCAGCGTCGTGAACTCGTGGGCGACGCCCTCGATCTTCACGGCGGTCACCGCCGCGCCCTCGAGCGAGGACAGCAGCACGCGCCGGAGCGAGTTGCCGAACGTGTAGCCGAAGCCGCGGTCGAGCGGCTCGATCGTGAACCGGCCGGAGCGCTCGTCGGCGTCCTCGGACACGATCCTCGGCGTCTGGAAGTCCATCAGGGAAGCACGGGTGGCCATGT
>JBKPNM010000177.1:0-27213 GCA_046732615.1 Actinomycetota bacterium
CGCCAGGACCGCAAGGCGAAGCCGCGGGAGCCGATCTCCGGTCGCCTCGTGGCCGACATGCTGCAACTCGCCGGAGTCGACCGGCTCCTGACGATGGACATCCACGCCGGGCAGATCCAGGGTTTCTTCACGATTCCCGTCGACCACATGACCGCGCAGCAGCTGTTCGCGCGGCATTTCCGAGACCTCGGTCTCCACGGCGACGGTGTCGTCTCGGTCGCGCCGGACGCCGGGCGCGCGAAGGTCGCGGTGCGGTTCGCCGAGATGCTCGAGGCGGAGTTCGCTGTGATGCACAAGACGCGGCCGGCGCACGAGCAGTCCGCCGTGACCGAGGTCACCGGCCGTGTGCGCGACAAGATCTGCATCGTCGGCGACGACGTGACGACGACCGGCGGGACGCTGATCGCCGGGGCGAGGGCGCTCCGCGAGCACGGCGCGCGAGAAGTCTGGGTCTATGTCACCCATGCGCTGCTGAGCCGAGACGGACTCGAGCGGCTCGCCGGCGCGGACGACATCACCGGCATCGTCGTCACCGACACCGTCCCTATCGACCCACGCGAGCGCCCCGAGAATCTCACCGTCCTGACGGTCGCGCCGCTCCTCGCGGAGACGATCATGAACGTCTTCTCCGACGACTCGGTATCGGCGATCTTCGGCGGCGAGAACCAGCTCTTCTAGCGAGGAAGAGGAGGTTCGATGATCAGTCACCGCACCGCGCGCCCCGAAGACCGCATGCCCGTCTCGTGACGAACGTGCCGGAGAACGCTCCCGCGTGGCTCGTCGACGTCGCCGGCCCCTACTGGGACACGAGCGAGTGGGAAGCATGGGAGAGCTATCGCGTGGAGCTCACCGCGCTCGGGGTTCCCGCGAGCCACCTCAAGCCGGTCGGGCCCCTCAGCCGCCCCACGGAGATCTCGGCCCACATTCCGAGCCTCACTCCATGGGTCTCGGTCCCGATCGACTGGGAGGGATCCGGAGAGAGAGATGCTCTGCTCGAGGCGTTCGGGGAACTCGTCGCTGAAGTCGCGAAGACGGCGACGTAGTCGGCAGCTCGACGCCGAACGCGTCCGAACGACGTCACCGGGCGCTCGGCCGTGATTCCGGTCGAGCATCCACCGCCGCCCTACCGGATCGAGACGGAGCGGCTGACGATTCGCTGCTGGGAGCCGCGCGACGCGCCGCTGCTCGGCGATGCGATCGACTCGAGCCTCGACCACCTTCGCCCGTGGATGCCGTGGGCGCACGAGGAACCGAGGTCGCTGGACGAGCGGCTCGAGCTGCTGCGCGGGTTCCGGGGACGCTTCGACCTGGGCGAGGACTTCGTCTACGGCATCTTCGCGAGCGACGGGAGCGAGGTGATGGGCGGCTCGGGTCTCCACCGGAGAGTCGGCTCGGGGGCGCTGGAGATCGGGTACTGGATCCGCGCCTCCCAGGTCGGACGGCGCCTCGCACGTGAGACGACCGCGGCGCTGACGAAGGCCGCATTCCACGTCTGCGGCGTCGACCGCGTGGAGATCCACGTCGACCCGGCGAACGAGGCGAGCCTGCGCATTCCTCGCGCGCTCGGCTTCACCGAGGAGGCGACGCTGCGGCGGCGACTACCGTCGTGGGAGGGAGAGCCGCCGCGCGACTCGGTCGTCTTCGCCCTGTTCGCGGACGAGCTCGCCGGGTCGCCTGTCGCGCGCGCAGAGCTCGACGCGTTCGACGTTCTCGGCCGCAGGATCGCCCTCTAGCCCTCCGCTACAATCCGCCGCCGATGTCGAGCGATCGCGTCACACTCGAGGTCTCCGAACGAGCGGCCGACCAGGTCGGGTCGCGGCGTGCGCGCCGCCTCCGCAAGGAGGGGCTCGTGCCGGGCGTGCTCTACGGCAAGGGCTCCACGCGCGCGATAGCGGTCGGAGAGCGAGAGCTTCGCGCGGCCCTTACCGGCCCGTCGGGCATCCACGCGATCGTCGACGTGGTGGTCGAGGGACAGACGACTCCCCACCATGCCGTCCTCAAGGATTTTCAGCGCCACCCGATTCGCGGAACGATCACGCACGTCGACTTCCACGAGGTGCGGCTCGACCGCCCGATCCAGGCGACGGTCGCCGTGCAGCTCGTCGGCGAGTCGCCCGGGTCGAAGCAGGGCGGCATCGTCCAGCAGGTCACGCGGGAGATCCAGGTCGAAGCGCTGCCGACCGGCATCCCCGAGCACATCGAAGCCGACATCTCGTCGCTCGAGGTCGGCGGCACGATCCGCGTCGAGGACCTGCCGTCGCTCGAGGGCGTCACGTACCTCGACGACCCACAGGTCGTGCTCGCGAACTGCTCGATCCCGCGCGGGATCACCGAGCTCGAGGAGGCGGAGGCCGCCGAGGGCGAGGAAGGCGAGGAGCCCGCCGAGGGCGAGGTCGCGGCCGAGGCTTCCGACGAGGGCGCCGAGTCCGAGTCGGAGTAGGGCGTGCGCCTCTTCCGAAGGGGAGAGGACGGAGCCGCGATGGAGTACCTCGTCGCCGGGCTCGGCAACCCCGGCCGCGAGCACGCGCGCGACCGCCACAACGTGGGCTGGATGGTCGTCGACGAGGTGGCGCGCCGGCACGGAGGCTCGTTCAAGGGGAAGTTTCGCGGGCGCCTCGCCGACGTGAGGGTCGGCGGCGTGAAGCTCGCGCTGCTCGAGCCCGAGACCTACATGAACGAGTCCGGCTCGTCGATCCAGGCTGCTGCGGCGTTCTTCAAGCTTCCCGCCGAGCAGGTCGTGGTCGTCCACGACGACGTCGACCTCGAAACGGGGCGCCTCCAGGCGCGTCTCGGAGGTGGTCTCGCGGGCCACAACGGCCTTCGGTCGATTGCGCAGCGGCTCGGGTCACAGGAGTTCCTCCGGCTCCGTGTCGGCATCGGCCGGCCGGGCCGCGGCGACCCGCGCCCCGTGGCCGACTACGTGCTCTCGGCGTTTGCGCCCGAAGACGACGTCGCCGCGATCGTCGCGCGGGCCTCCGACGCCGTCGAGACGCTCGCGACGGAAGGGCTCGAGGAGACCCAGCGCCGCTTCAACTGACGTCGCCGGGTCGGCGCGGCGAACGAGGGGCTCACAGCCAGCGGCCGCATGGGGTCGCGGTCTGGCCCCTGGAAAGCGGTCCACGTTCGGCACGAAGTCGGCACCCATCGGTCACACCTTCCTCGATGGCGTGAAAGCAGGGCACGGGAGTGCCCCCGGGGTGTTTGTGGTCCGATTTCGGGGCGGCGCGCGGGCCGCGCGGGCGCTGCGCCGGGGTCGGGGCGTCGGAGCCGTGGCCGGAGAGGTCTCGCGCAGTACGATGGCCGTGCGGGGCGCCCTCCCCGCCGAATGCATGGACCAGACGGTCATCCGCACCGACTCGGCGCCGCTTGCGGCCTTCGTCCACGAGCTGCGACGCCACGAGCGCTTCCAGGCGTTCGTCGGCACGCTGCCGACTCGGGCGCGCGTCTCGGAGCCGGTGCTGCCACTCCTGCTCGCGACGTTGCACGAGGAGCTCGGGCACGCGTTGCTCGTCCTGCTTCCCGACGACGCCGACGCGCGCGACGCGGCCGAGGGCGCATCGTGGTTCACGAGCGCGACCGGCGTCGCGTACATGCCGAGCCGCGGGGTTGCCCTCGACTCGGGCCTCACGCCGCCGCCGCACCTCGTCGGCGAGCGCTACCGCGCGCTCGATGTGCTCGAGGCCGGCGGGCTCGTGTGCGCTTCCGTCGCCGCCCTCGCGGAGGGACTCCCGCCGCCCGCGGCGCGCCCGGCGCCGATCGAGCTGCGGGTCGGCGACGAGCCCGGGGTGGACGGGCTCGCCGAGGCCCTCGCGCTCGCGGGGTACGAGCGGGTCGACCGCGTCGACGAGCGCGGTCAGTTCGCCGTGCGCGGCGGGATCGTGGACGTCTTCCCGTCGACGGGCCGCGAGCCGCTTCGCGTCGAGCTCTTCGGAGACGAGATCGAGCAGGTGCGCGCGTTCTCGCCGTTCACGCAGCGGGCGCTCCACGCCGCCGACCAGACGGTCGTCTACCCGGCCGCCGAGCGTCGCGCCGACGCCGTCGAGCCCCACCTCGGAGCGGATGAGGACGATCCTGGCGCCGACGTCGCGGCCCCGGACGATCTCGTGCCGTCGGTGGAGCACGCCGCGGACCTCGTGTGGCAGCCGGACGAGGTCCGGCAAGTGGCCCAGGAGCAGGGCGTGGCGCTCCCGGGGCTCGAGACCGCGACGGAGCTCGACCCGTTCCCGCGCTCTCAGCCGCACGCCTTCGAGGCCCAGCGCCCGGCCGTCGCGGCACGCGGGCTCGCGGAGGCGGAGAACGAGCTCGCCGGCTTCGTCCGGGGCGGAAACCGAGTCGTCGTCTCGTTCGCGCATCGGGGTGAGGCCGAGCGGCAGGCCGCGCTGCTGCGCAAGGTCGACGCGCCGCTTCTGCATCCGGGGGAGAGGCTCCCCTCCGAGGACGCCCTCCGCTTCGCCGTCGCTCCCGCGCGCCGCGGATTCGTGTGGCGCGAGCTCGGCCTCGTCCTCCTGCCGGACACGCAGGTCTTCCGCAAGCGCCCGCCACGGGCCGACGGGCGGCTCGGGCGCGCACTCCAGAGCTTCGCCGACCTGCGGGTCGGGGACTACGTCGTCCACGAGGACCACGGCATCGGCAAGCTGCTCGGCTTCGAGACGAAGGAGGTCGCCGACGTCACGCGGGACTACCTGTATCTCGCGTTCCGCGGCGAGGACCGGCTGTACGTTCCGCACGACCAGCTCGGCCGCCTGTCGAAGTACATCGGTGCCGACGCGACCGCGCCCGCCCTCTCCAAGCTCGGCGGCAAGGCGTGGCACAACCTCAAGGCACGCGCGCGCAACGCCGTCCGCGAGCTCGCGGGCGAGCTGCTGCAGCTCTACGCACAGCGGCAGCGCGCGGAGGGCGTCGCGAACGACCTGTCGAGCGACTGGATCGAGCGCCTCGAGGCGTCGTTCCCGTACCGGGAGACCGACGACCAGCAGCGGGCGATCGAGGCGGTACGCGAGGACCTCGAAGCCCCGCGGCCGATGGACCGCCTCGTCTGCGGCGACGTCGGCTTCGGCAAGACGGAGGTGGCCGTCCGCGCGGCCTTCGCGGTGGCCGTCAACGGCCGCCAGGTGCTCCTGCTCTGCCCGACGACCATCCTCGCCGAGCAGCACTGGAACACCTTCCGCGACCGCTACCGCGACTTCCCGGTACGCGTCGAGATGGTCTCCCGCTTCCGCAAGCCGGCGGAGGTGAAGGCGATTCTGAAGGAGTTCGCCGAAGGGAGGGTGGACGTCCTCGTCGGCACGCACCGGATCCTCTCCCGGGACGTGATCCCGAAGCAGCTCGGTCTCGTGATCGTCGACGAGGAGCAGCGTTTCGGCGTGCAGCAGAAGGAGCTCCTGCGCGCGCTGAGGCTCGAGGTCGACGTGCTCGCACTCTCGGCGACGCCGATCCCGCGCACGCTGCACATGTCGCTCTCGGGCCTGCGCGACATCTCGATCATCGAGACACCGCCGGAAGGACGGCGGCCGATCCGCACGACGGTCGGCGAGTACGACGAGGAGCTGGTACGCGTCGCGCTCGAGCGCGAGCACGCGCGCGACGGACAGTCCTTCTACCTCCACAATCGCGTCGAGACGATCGACGAGGCGGCCGAGAAGCTGCGGCAGCTGTGCCCTCGGCTGCGGTTCCTCGTCGCGCACGGCCAGATGACCGAGCGCGAGCTCGAGCAGCGCATGCACGCGTTCCTCGCCGGTGACGCCGACGTCCTCGTCTCGACGACGATCATCGAGTCGGGCATCGACATCCCGCAGGCGAACACGCTCGTCGTCGAGCGGTCCGACACGCTCGGGCTCGCGCAGCTGTACCAGATCCGCGGGCGCGTGGGCCGCTCCGACGTCACCGCTCACGCGTACCTCTTCTATCCCGACACGGGCGACCTGACGCCCGAGGCGCGCGCGCGGCTCTCCACGCTCGCCGACCACACGGAGCTCGGCGCGGGCTTCCAGATCGCGATGCGCGACCTCGAGATCCGCGGCGCGGGCGACCTGCTCGGTGACGAGCAGTCCGGCCACGTCGCCGCCCTGGGGTTCGAGCTCTACGTCGAGATGCTGAACGAGGCCGTCGCGGAGCTCACGGGCCAGGCGCGCGTGGCGGTGCGGCCGGTTCGCGTGGACGCGCGCGTGGACGCGTTCGTCCCGGCGACCTACATCGACGCCGAGGCGCTCAAGATCGACCTTCACCGGCGTATCGCGCTGGCCGAGCACGAGGACGAGCTGCGCGAGCTCCGCGCGGCGACCGAGGACCGCTACGGGCCGTTGCCCGAGCCGGTCGAGAACCTCTTCCGGATCCAGCAGGCGAAGCTCGCGCTCGCCCTCGCCGGCGCCGACTACCTCGTGTTCCGCGGCGGTCGCGCGACCGTCGGGCCCGTCGGGCTCGCGGCCTCCGAGCTGCGCGCGTTGCGCGGGATCGCGGACACCGCCGTCTACACGTCCGCCCGCCAGGAGGTGGCGATCCGCGCGGAGGGACTCGACGGGGCTCTGGCGCTCGCCGATGCTATCGTTGCCGCTCGCCGGGCCGCGTGAGACGTCGCCCTGACCAGCCGCGCCCGACGCCGAACCTTTCCCGAACACAGCGTAACCCGTCCGTAACCGCACGTTCCCTACAAAGAGGTCTCGATGAAGCGCTCGCTCCTGCTCGCCGCTGCCGCAGTTGCCGCGGTCACGATCGTCGCCGCGGGTTGCGGCGGCTCGGACGAGGTTCCGGCCGATGCGGTCGCCGTCGTCGACGGGACGACGATCAGCCGCGCGACGCTCGACGACCTCCTCGCGCGCGCGAAGAAGTCGTACACGGCGCAGAAGCGCTCGTTCCCGAAGGCGGGCACCTCGGAGTACCAGTCGCTCCAGACGCAGGCGGTCGCGTATCTCGTCCAGCGGCAGGAATACGCGCGGGAGGCCGAGAAGCTCGGCATCGAGGTGACGGACGCGCAGATCAAGAAGAAGCTCGAGGAAGTGAAGAAGCAGTACTTCGCCGGCAACCAGGCGAAGTTCGAGAAGGGCCTGAAGGACCAGGGCTACACCGTCGACACGCTGCGCGACGACATCCGCTCGCAGCTCGTGACGGAGGGGATCTACAAGAAGGTCACGAACGACGTCAAGGTCACCGACGCGGACCTGAAGGCGTACTACGACACGAACCGGTCGAAGTACTCGGTTCCCGAGTCACGGTCCGTCCGCCACATCCTCGTGAAGACGAAGGCCGAGGCGGACGCGATCCACTCCCAGCTCCAGAACGGCGGCGACTTCGCCACGATCGCCAAGGCGAAGTCGCTCGATCCGGGGTCGAAGGACCAGGGCGGCAAGCTCACCGTGACGCGGGGACAGACCGTCGCCGCGTTCGACAAGGCGGCGTTCTCCCTGAAGACGAACGAGCTTTCGCAGCCGGTCAAGACCGAGTTCGGCTACCACCTGATCGAGCCGCTCGGAAGCGTGAAGCCGGGCTCCGTGACGCCGTTCGCCCAGGTGAAGAGCCAGATCCGGTCGCAGCTCGAGTCCGAGCGCAAGAACAACGCGGTGAACGACTGGGTCGCCGACGTCGAGAAGTCCTACAAGGACAAGGTTCAGTACGCCGCCGGGTTCGAGCCGCCGGACACCTCGACGACCGAGCAGACGACGACCGCCTCCGGGTAGCGTCCGACGCCGTGGCCGCGGACGGGCCGCTGGCAGAGCTCCGCGAGCTGACGCGCCGCCTGCGCGCCGAATGTCCGTGGGACCGCGAACAGACGGCGGTCACGATCGTCCCGCACACCATCGAGGAGGCGTACGAGGTCGCCGACGCAGCGCGCGCCGGCGACGCCGTGAAGCTCCTCGACGAGCTCGGCGACCTTCTCTTCCAGGTGTACTTCCTTGCGCTGCTCCTCGAGGAGGAGGGCGTGGGTGATCTCGACGACGTCGCGCGCGCGGTCCACGACAAGCTCGTGCGACGGCATCCGCACGTGTTCGGCGATGCCGAGGCGCGGACTCCGGGCCGCGTGCGGGAGCGGTGGGAGGCGATCAAGGCCGAGCAGGAGGGCCGGAGCGGCGTCTTCCACGACGTCCCGGGGTCGCTTCCGGCCTTGCTCCTCGCCCGGAAGGTGCAGCGGCGAGCGGCTGCGGTCGGATACGACTGGCGGTCGCTCGACGGGCCCGTGGCGAAGGTTCGCGAGGAGCTCGACGAGCTGCTCGCCGAGCTCGCGCGAACCGGGCGGCCGGCGGCGGAAACCGAGGCCGATCCGGCGGTCGAGGCGGAGCTCGGCGACCTGCTCTTCACCGTCGTCAACCTGGCGCGCTTCGTGAACGCCGACCCCGAGCTTGCGCTGCGCGGGGCGACGGCGCGCTTCCGCGAGCGCGTCGAGCGGGCCGAGGAGCTGGCGGCCGAGGCGGGCGAGGAGTGGACGAAGCTCGACCTCGACGACCAGGAGCGCTGGTACGAGTGCGCGAAGGCCGGGCGCGACCGCCCGAGCCCCGGGTAGCGCTGCGTCGCGGCGCGTTCCGCGCGGGAACCGCCAGGCGTGGCCACTGCCGGACCGTCGCCGCGGGTTGCGTGCTCGCCTGCGGCGCCGGCGTCGCCCCCAACCGCCCCCAGGGGCACTCCCGTGTCCCTGACGACACGTTATCAGTTGTGGCAACGAGTTCTCGTGACAGAAGCGTGCCAACTTCGTCACGAGAGTGAGCCGCGCACGACCCTTCGCCGAACCGCGGGAACTGCCTCTAGTGTTCCCGTCCGTGAGCGGGAGCCGGCGATGAGCGAGATCGTCCACGTCCACGGGCGCCAGATCCTCGACTCGAGGGGCAATCCGACGGTCGAGGTCGAGGTCGGCCTCGACTCGGGTGCGTTGGGGCTCGCGGCGGTCCCGTCGGGGGCGTCGACGGGCGAGCACGAAGCGGTCGAGCTCCGCGACGGAGGCGACGCGTGGTTGGGCAAGGGAGTGGGGCGTGCCGTCTCGCACGTCGAGGGCGAGATCGCCGATGCGCTCGTCGGCCTCGACGCGAGCGACCAGCGCACCGCCGACCGCACGCTCGTCGCGCTCGACGGAACGCCGACGAAGGCGCGGCTCGGCGCCAACGCGATTCTCGGAGCGTCGCTGGCGGTCGCGAAGGCCGCCGCAGCCGACGCCGGGGTGCCGCTCTATCGGTGGGTCGGCGGGACGAACGCACACGTCATGCCGGTGCCCTTGATGAACGTCGTCAACGGCGGCGCCCACGCCGAGAACTCGCTCGACTTCCAGGAGTTCATGCTCGTTCCGGCAGGAGCGGAGACCTACGGCGAGGCGCTCCGGATCGGCGCCGAGACGTACCACCACCTGAAGGCGCTCCTCCACGAGCGCGGCCTTTCGACGGGGGTCGGCGACGAGGGCGGGTTCGCGCCCGACCTCGGCTCGGCGTACGACGCTTGCGAGGCGATCCTCGAGGCCGCCGACCGCGCCGGCCACGGCGACCGAGTCGCGCTCGCGCTCGATCCGGCGACGAGCGAGCTCCACCACGACGGCACGTACCGGCTGGAGCGCCAGGGCGGCACCCTCGACACCGCGGGGATGATCGACCTGTGGGCCGACCTCTGCGACCGCTTCCCGATCGTGTCGATCGAGGACGGGCTGGGGGAATCCGACTGGACCGGCTGGCAGACCCTGACCGACCGCCTCGGAGGGCGCGTCCAGCTCGTCGGCGACGACCTGTTCGTGACGAATGTCGACTTCCTCCGCCGCGGGATCGCCGAGCGCGTCGGGAACGCGATCCTCGTGAAGGTGAACCAGATCGGCACGCTCACCGAGGCGCTCGACGCCGTCGAGCTCGCGACGACGAACGGCTACCGCGCCGTCATCTCGCACCGTTCCGGCGAGACGGAGGACGCGACGATCGCCGACCTCGCCGTCGCTACCAACGCCGGCCAGATCAAGACCGGGGCACCGACGCGCTCCGACCGCGTCGCGAAGTACAACCAGCTGCTGCGGATCGCCGAGGAGCTCGGCGACGGGGCCGCCTATCCGGGCTGGGACGCGTTCCCCCGCCGCTCCTCGTGACGCGCCTCGGGCCGGCCGCGGTCTCGGAGCTACCGTGACCGGCGTGACCGGTCACACGCGCCGCACGAAGATCGTCGCGACGATCGGGCCCGCGTCGGCGAATCCCGCCACCCTCGCGGCGCTGATCGACGCGGGCATGGACGGCGCGCGGCTCAACCTCTCGCACGGGACACAGGACGACCACGCGCGCACGGCGCAGCTCGTCCGCGACGCCGAGGCGGCGGTGGGACGCCCGATCGCGCTGATCGCCGACCTCCAGGGGCCCAAATTGCGCGTCGGCGACCTCCACGCAGACGTCGAGCTCGAGGACGGCGGCTCGGTCGTGATCGCCGGCGAGGACGCCGCGCAGGACGGCGACATCCCCGTCAGCCCGGCGGTGCTCGGGTCGGTGCTCCAGCCGGGGAACGACGTGCTCATCGACGACGGCATGGTGCGGCTGCGCGTCGAACGCGTGGAGCGGGGCCGAGCCCGTTGCGACGTCCTCGTCGGCGGCTCGGTCGCTTCCCACAAGGGCGTGAACCTCCCCGGCATCCCGCTCCCGATCCCCTCCCTGACGCGGAAGGACCTCGACGACCTCGACGCCGCGCTCGAGTTCGGCGTCGACTACGTCGCCCTCTCGTTCGTCCGCTCGGCCGCCGACGTCACGGCGCTGCGGACGCTGATCGAGGCCCGCGGCTCGCACGCCTGGGTGATCGCGAAGATCGAGAAGGCAGAGGCGGTCGCCGCGCTCGACGCCATCCTCGGCGAGGCGCACGGCGTGATGGTCGCGCGCGGCGACCTCGGCGTCGAGATCGGGGCGGCCGAGGTGCCGCTGCTGCAGAAGCGCATCATCCATCACGCCCTCGAGCGCTCGAAGCCCGTGATCACCGCGACGCAGATGCTCGAGTCGATGATCCACTCGCCCGAGCCGACCCGTGCCGAGGCCTCCGACATCGCAAACGCGATCCTCGACGGAACCTCCGCGATCATGCTCTCGGGCGAGACGGCGATCGGGGAGCATCCCGTGGAGGCGGTCTCCGTCATGGACAGGATCGCGCTCGCGGTGGAGCCGCATCTCGGCTACCGCCACGAGACACCGCAGGCGAGCGACCAGCCGACGATCGACCAGGCGATGTCGAACGCGGCGTGCGACGTCGCGGAGGCGCTCGCCGCCCGGGCGATCCTCGTGCCGACGTTCACCGGCCGCACCGCCTCTGCCGTGGCGCGCCTGCGCCCGCAACGCGCGATCCTCGCGCTGACGCACAACATGGACTCGCTCCGCCATCTCGCGCTCGAGTGGGGGGTCACCCCGCTCGAGATCACCGAGACCACCGACGTGGAGGATCTCTGGACCCGCTCGATCGCTGCGGCGCGCGACTCCGGCCTCGTCTCGCGGGGCGAGCGCATCGTCATCACCGCGGGCACCGCCGTGAACCTCCCCGGCGGGACGAACGTCATCAAGGTCGACCTGGCGTAGCGAAGGGTCGCGCGGGCAGGCGGCGAAGAGGGCGCCGTGGCCGGGAAGGGGCAACGGACCGCGCGCCGCGGGGTGCGTCGCAGGAAGGCGCCGAAGTGGCTCCTGCCCGTGCTCGTGCTCGGCGTCGTCGGCTACCTCTACGTCCGCCCGATCACGACGTATCTCGAGACGCGCGACCAGCTCGACGGGCGGAGGGCCGAGGTTGCGACCCTCCGCGCCGAGCGCGCCCGAGTGTCGGCGCGGCTCGAGCGCGCCACGAGCCTCGACGAGCTCGCGCGCGCGGCCCGCGGCATCGGCTACGTGCGTCCGGGCGAGCACCTGTTCATCGTCAAGGGCACCGCGGCCTGGAAGCGCGCCCACGCCGACGGCTGACGACGCCCCGAGCGGTACCGTCAGCGCGTGGACGATCGCGCCCTCGTAGCCCGGCAGCTCGGCCGTGAGCCTCGCGCGTTTCGTCGCGTCGTCGTCCGGTGCCCCTGGGGCCTTCCCGCGGTGACGGAACAGGAGCCGTACGGCCCGGACGGCGAGCCGTTCCCGACGACCTACTACCTCACGTGCACGCACCTCGTCGCGGCGGTGTCGCGGCTCGAGGCCGCAGGCGGCGTCGAGCGGTGGAGCGAAGCGGTCGCGACGGACGAGGGGCTGCTGGAGGATCTCGAACGCGCGACCGCGGAGCAGCGCCTTATCCGCAGGGAGCTGGCGGACGGCGGCACGGGCTCCGACGGCGGCGCGTCGCTCGAGCTCGGGATCGGCGGGTCGCGCAACCCGCCCGCGCTCAAATGCCTCCACGCGCACGTCGCGTTCGCGCTCGCCTGCCCCGGCTACCGCCTCGGCGAGGCCGTGCTCGACGAGGTGCCGGAGCGCTGGCCCGCGAAGTGCTGCACCACGCTGCACTAGCATCGCGCGGATGACGACGGTCTCGGCGGCGCGCCGCGAGTGGGCGGACGGCGCTCGGCGCTTCGGCGAGGCGGCACGTGACCCCTCGAGAGCCGACGCGCTGCACGCGCAGCGTGACGCCGTCCTCGAGGAGCTGCGCCGGCGGCTCGGGGCGACGTTCACGCTCGCCGAGCTCGCCGACGCCTACGACGGCGCCGAGCGGTGGCTGCGCCAGGTTGTCGAGGAGCGCGCGCCGTCACGCGGCTGGGCGAGGACGGTCAGCCTCGCCGGAGATGCGGCGTTCCACGCCTACAGCCGCCAGGCACAGGACTTCGTCCCGTGACCGTCGATCCGCTGCAGCCGCGGCGTCGCCCGCGGCGGAGGCGCCGCTGGCCGCGCGTCCTCGCGCTCGTCGTCGCGGCGCTCGTGCTGCTCGGGGTCGGCGTCGCGCTCGGGCTCGCGCTGGACGACCGTCCGGTCCCCGGCGGCACGCAGACGTTCGTCCGCACGCTCGAGCCGCTCCCGCAGCGGGCTCCGTAGGTGCAAGCAAGGATCCAGTGCGCCCTTCCGCATCGCTGCGGAGGAGAGCCGCGTGGCCGGAGGCCGGCTTTGCCGGCCGGGAGGCCCAACTCGGCGAGGACGGGACGCTGCGGTGAAGGAGGGGGCTCGTGGGGGAACCATGTGGTTCCCCCACGTTCTAGAGCTCTTCTGACGCCTGGATCAGTCCCGAGACGATCACGGCGATCGCAGCCGCGAGGCTGATCCAGAGCCCGACGCCGCGGTTCGCGAAGAAGAAGTCGTCCGGCACGGAGATGACGCGGACGAGCACGAAGACAGTCGCGAGCGCGCCGAGCGCGACGGTGACGAGGCTCTGCGGCAGCGCCGCGGGAGGCTCGATGCCGAGCTCGCGCAGGACGAGCACGATCACGACAGCGAGGCCGACGAAGAGCACGAGTTTGCCGAGGATCCCGGTGTTCCAGCCGAGCACCGAGATGGTGACGCCTTCGCCCTCGCCCGTGTACCAGCCGGTGAACGACGAGATCGCGAGCACGACCCCCGCCAAGAGGCCGAGCCCGTCGCCGAGCCCGAAGACGCCCGGCTCGAAGCGTCGCTCCCGCGTGATCATCCGCGGGAGAGTATCTCCGACGCACCGGCCGGGCGTCGCGGTCGTATGCTTGGCTGGTGGCCGAAGACGTACGCGAGGCGGCACGCGAGGGGGCCGCGGGCGCGCTCGTGCCCGACGAGGCGCCGACGCTCGACCCGGACGCCGTCCGACGCTCCTACCATCACCACCGCGCCCGCCGCCGCGCGCGCATCGAGCACCGGAGGCGCACGCGCCGCGCCGGAGCGCGCTTCTGGGTCGTTCTCGTCCTCCTCGTCGCGGCGTGCGCGGTGCTCGCGATGACGACGTGGCGGGAGATCGGTCGGCTGTTCGGGCTGTAGCGAAGGACGCTTCGCGGACGCGGACGGCCGCCGTACGCGCCGCGGCGCTCGCGCTCGTCGTCCTGATCGCAGCGGTCGTCCCGCCCGTGCTCGTGGTCAACGCGTTCCGCGTCTTCGCGAGGGACTCGTTCGTCCGGTGGGAGCTCGACCGGCTCCCGCCGGATCGGTACGGCTTCACGGACGACGAGCGAGAGGCGCTCGCGCTCACCGGCCTGCAGTCGATCCGCCCCGGCTCGGAGGGCATCGCCCTGCTCGAGCGCGCGAGGGTTCCGGACGGCTCGCCCGCGTTCGACCAGCGTGAGCTGACACACATGCGCGACGTACGACGGCTCTTCGGGGCGGCGCTCCGGCTCCAGCTCGTCGTGCTCGGCGTCCTCGCCGTCCTCGCGCTCGCGCTCGCGCGGACGCGGCTCCGCACGCTGGTGCCGACGGGCCTCCTCGCGGGCTCGCTCGCGACCCTCGGAGTCGCCGTCCTCGCCGTCCCCGTGATCGTGCTCGGGTTCGACGGCTTCTTCACGCGCTTCCACGAGGTGTTCTTCTCAGGCGACTCCTGGCGGTTCTCGACCGCGGATACGCTGATCCGGCTCTACCCCGAGCAATTCTGGGAGGACGTCTCGCAGCTCGCGGCGGCGCTCGCCGTCGGCCAGGCGATCGTCCTCGCGCCGCTCGCATGGTGGTGGCGGCGGGCGGCGCAGCGGCAAGCGGTGTGATCGACCTCCGCCGCCGCGACGACGGCGTGCTGCGAATCGGCCATCGGGGGGCCGCCCACCTCGCCCCGGAGAACACGCTGCGCTCGTTTCGCGAGGCCGTCGCACACGGCGTCGACCTCGTCGAGTTCGACGTGCTCGACCTCCCGGGCGGGCCGCTCGTGCTCGCGCACTCAGATCGCCTCGAGGAGGTCAGCCACGGGGCGGCGGGCGGCTCCGTGCGCGAGCGCTCGCTCGCGGAGCTCCGTGAGGTCGCGCCCGAGCTGCCGACGCTCGACGAGGCACTCGAGTTCTTCATGGCCGAGGCGCCGGACGTGGGGCTCCACGTCGACCTCAAGCTGACGACCCGGCTCGACGAGCTCGCCGCTGCCCTTCGGCGACACCGTCTCGAGCCGCGGACGGTCGTCTCGTCGTTCCACGTCCCGAGCCTCCACGCCGTGGCTCGCGAGGCGCCGACCGTTCGCATCGGTTTCACGTACCCGGAGGACCGCTACGGCGTCTCGCGCCGCCGCGCCCTGCGGCCGGTGCTTCGGGCGGGGCTCGTCTCGCTGCGGACCGCCGCGCCGCGGTTCCTGCCACGGCTGATCCGGCGCGCAGGTGCGACCGCGCTCATGCTCCAGCACGCGCTCGTGACGCCCCGCTCCGTCGCGTCGGCGCACGCGCTGGGAGCGCCGGTTCTCGCGTGGACGGTCGACGAGCTCGCAGACCTCGAGCGCGTGCTCGAGGCAGGGGTCGACGGCGTGGTCACGAACGATCCGAGGATCTTCGCCGCGATCCGCACATAACAGATCGTTCACCCTCGCCGACCAGCGCCCTGGATACACTCAGCCCGATGCGCCGTCTGGCAACGTTCGCGGTTCTTCCCTGCTCACTTGCGCTTTTCATCGCGCTCGCGCCGGTCGCCTCGGCAGACGAGACGACGCCGCCGACGACCACCGCGCCGCCCACGAGCACCGAGCCGCCTACGACCACGGAACCGTTGCCGCTCCCGGGCCCGAAGCTGATCCAGCCGGGCGTGACGATCGGGGGGCTGCTCGTCGGCGGGCTCACCCGGCAGGAAGCGCGTGACCTCGTCGAGGAGAGGTTCGGCGCGCCGATCACGCTCGTCGCCCGCGGCAAGAAGGTACGCGTGACGCCCCAGGAGCTCGGGGCGGCGCCCTACGTCAGCAAGGCGGTCAAGACGGCTGTCAGCGTGCGGCGCGAGGGCTTCCAGGTGCCGCTGCGGGTCGACGTCGCGAACAAGCGGCTCCAGGGCTTCCTCGCCGAGCTCGGCAAGGAGACCGACCGCGAGCCGGTCGACGCCAGCCTCACCTTGCGGCGCTTCACACCCGTCGCGCACCCGTCGTCACCGGGACGCCGGCTGATGAGGGTCGTCGCCGCGCAGAAGCTCTCGCTCGCGATCCGCAGGCACGAGCGGTTTTTCGAGCTGCCGTACCAGACGCTCGAGCCGAAGGTCACGGAGAAGGACCTCGGCCAGGCGATCGTGATCAAGCGCGGCTCGAACCAGCTCCTCTACTACAAAGGCGACAAGCTCAAGCGGACGTTCCGCGTCGCGACCGGGCAGTCCTCGTACCCCACGCCGCTCGGCGAGTACGAGATCGTGACCATGCAGCGGAACCCGTGGTGGTATCCGCCTCAGGGGTCCGCGTGGGCCGAGGGCGCGAAGCCGATCCCGCCGGGACCCGGGAACCCGCTCGGAACGCGCTGGATGGGGATCTCCGCTCCCTACGTGGGGATCCACGGGACGCCCGACGCGGCGTCGATCGGCTACTCGGCCTCGCACGGCTGCATCCGCATGCTGATCCCGCAGGTCGAGTGGCTCTTCACGCAGGTCGACGTGGGGACGCCCGTGTTCATCGTCGCGGCGTGACCTCTGGCCGCGGGCAGGGGTCGATCCAACGCGTCGCACAGGTGATCGCGCTCGTCGGCGTGGCCGCGCTGCTCGGGCTCCTGATCTGGCGTGTCGCCTTCAAGGACACCACCGGCGCGGCGGACGAGCTCGCCGCCGGGAAGCTCGTCGACGCGCCGGCGTTCACGCTCGACCGCCTCGACACCGAGGGCGGGCGGCTCGCCCTCGCCGACCTCCGGGGCAAGGCAGTCGTCGTCAACTTCTGGGCATCGTGGTGCATTCCGTGCCGCGACGAGGCCCCCGTGCTCCAGAGGACCTACGAGCGCTACCGTGACCAGGGGCTCGTGGTGCTCGGCGTCGACGTGAACGACTTCAAGGCGGACGCGCGCCGCTTCATGAAGCGGTACGGGATCACGTACCCCGTGGCGTACGACGGGAAGGGCTCGACGGTCGGCAGGTGGGGCGTGCGCGGGTTCCCGGAGACGTTCTTCGTCGACCGCTCGGGCACGCTCGTCGGCGAGCGGATCGAAGGCGCGGTCGACATCGAGCGGAACCGCGAGACGTTCGAGCGCGGCATCGCGCTCGCGCTCGGCGACGCGCCCTAGCGTCATGCGCCTCGGTCTCCTCGTCGCGCTCGTGGTGGTCCTCTTGGCTTCGGCGTCGGCCGCGACGGCGGCCCCGAGCCCGTCCGACCTCGAGGCCGAGCTCGTCTGTCCCACGTGCAAGACGACGCTCGACCAGTCCGACGCGCCGATCGCGAGGAGGATGAAGCAGATCATCAGAACGCGCCTCTCGGAGGGGGCGACGGAGAAGCAGATCAAGGCGCAGCTCGTCGCGCAGTTCGGCCCGGGCGTGATCGCGGAGCCGCCGAAGTCGGGCTTCGACCTGCTCGCCTGGCTCGTGCCGCTCGGCATCCTCGCCGGCGGCGCGCTCGGCGTCGGCGCGATCGCCTGGGGCTGGAGGCGTCGCCGCCGCGACGAGGTGCCGGTCGAGCCGCTCGACCCCGTGCTCGAGCGCCGGGTGGACGCCGAGCTCGAGCGCTACGACCCGTGAGCGCCAGCGAGATCCCGGTCGCGCTGCTCGCCGGGTTCCTCTCGTTCCTCGCCCCATGTGTCCTCCCGCTCGTCCCCGGCTACCTCTCCGCGGTGTCGGCCGTCGAGGCCGACGAGCTCGGGCGGCCGGGGACGGCGCGCCGGGTCGTCGTCTCGAGCATCCCGTTCGTCCTCGGGTTCACCGCCTTCTTCGTCCTGCTGGGCATCGGTGCCTCGCTGTTGGGAGGAAGCCTCTTCCGCGACCAGTTCCTCCTCGAGCAGGTCGCGGGCTTCGTCCTCGTCGTCTTCGGGCTCGCGTTCATGGGCCTCCTGCCGTGGCCCGAGCGGCTCGTCGGCGCGGGTCTCGTCCAGGGTGCGCGGTCGCGCGGCTCGCGTGTGCTCCTCGGCGGTGCGTTCGCCGTCTGCGCCGCGCCCTGCATCGGCCCGGTGCTCGCGGCGATCCTCGTCCTCGCGGGCTCGTCGGACACGGCGCTCGAGGGTGCGTTCCTCCTCGCCGTGTACTCGCTGGGGCTCGCGATCCCCTTCGTGCTCGTGGGGGCCGCGTTCACGCGGATGATGGGGGCGTTTCGCTGGCTGCGCGACCACTACCGCGCGATCCAGTTCGCCGGCGGCGTCGTCATGGTCGCCCTCGGCCTGCTCCTCTTCTTCGGCCGTTTCTACGTGCTGCGGATCTACGTGAACCGCGCGCTCGAGTGGTTCGGCCTGGAGCCCGTGTTCTGAGTGCGCGGCATCGCGCTGCCGGCCGCCCATGGCCTCCACCGCTGACAACGCTCGTGTCGAATCGAAACAAGCGTGCCTCGCGCGCGTCTGGAGGACGTCTGCTCAGATGCGGACGGGGAGGAGGTCGAGGAGGTCCTCGGCGACGCGGGCGGACGCCGCCTCGACCTGACCGAGCACGGCCGCGACGTCGACCTCGCGGTGCTCGGGGGCATACGGGCCGAGCCTCCTCGCCGCCTTCGCGAGCTGGCGCTCCGCGCCCGGCCGGTTGCCGCGCGAGGCGTGGTGCCAGGCGACCGTGACGTGCACGAGGCCCTGGAGGAAGTCCCGCTCGGGCGCCGGCGCCTCGCGCCACTCCTCCTCGAGCGCCTCGTGCGCGTCGAACCAGCGCTCCGCCCGCATCAGGTCCATGCCGCCCTGGAGACTCACGCAGAGCCTCCTCGAGGTGCTAGAACGGGGGCCATGGCGACGATCCTGCTCGTGGGGGTCGACCTGATGGTCCGTTCCCGACTGGACGGCCTTCTGGCCGGCCACCGGCTCGTCACGAGCGACAGCGTCGACCCGCCCGACCTCGTGATCTGCGACATCGCAAGGGTGGACGCGGAGGAGGTCGCGGACGCGTGGCCGGAGACGCCGATCCTGGGCTTCACGAACCACACGGACACCGTCGGCCTGCAGCGCGCGCACACCGCGGGCTTCGACCAGGTGATCGTGAAGTCGGCGCTAGTCGAGCGGGCGCGACAGGTCGTCGAGGAGCTCGTCGGCGTCGACGCTTGAGGGGAACCGGCGCGGGGCGCCGTTGGTAGGCTCGACGTAGAGATGACCTACATCATCGCCGAGCCCTGCATCGACATCAAAGACCGCTCCTGTGTCGACGTCTGCCCGGTCGACTGCATCCACGAGTTCGAGCGGATCCTGATCATCGACCCCGAGGAGTGCATCGATTGCGGCGCGTGCGAACCGGAGTGCCCGGTCGAGGCGATCTTCCCCGAGGACGCGCTTCCGGACAAGTGGGAGGCCTTCGTGAAGATCAACTACGCGTTCCCCGAGGGCGCCGCGGTGGTCGATCCGCTCGTCCAGCAGTACGCCGACGAGCACAACGTCCAGAACGAACCGCTCGAGTAGCGCCTACAAGCGGGCTGCCGAGGGGGGCGCCACGAGCCTGATCGTCGTGAGAGCTCCATCACGGCGTGCATCGAACGTCCCGTTGAGCTCCGCCGCGCGCTCCGCGAGCCCGTCGATCACCGCTTGACGGCGCTCTGGCGCGCCGTCGTCCGAGACGACGAGCTCGACGCCGCCCGAGGGGGTTCGCTCGAGCGAGATCGAGACGGTGGAGGGCGGCCCCCGCCGCACCGCCTGGTCGAGCGCCTCGCGGATGACCTGGAAGAGGCTCGACCGGGTGCCTTCTCCGAGCTCCTCGTCGTCGATCGCGACGGTCACGGACGCGCCCCGACGGCCGACCGTCCGGTCCGCAAGCTCCCGTACCGCCGCTGCGAGGCCCACCTCGTCGAGCATCACGGGCTCGAGGCCCGCGACGATCCCACGGAGCTCCTCGGCAGCCTCGCGGGCGACCTCGAGCGCCCGCGCGGCGACGCGCCGGCCCGAGTCGACGTCGCTCGCCTCGAGCGCCGCAACGGCCGCGTCGAGCATCTGCGAGAGCGCCGCGACGTGCTGCACGGGGCCGTCGTGGAGCTGTTCGGCGATCCGGCGCCGCTCGGCGCGCTCCGCGAGCAGGCGCTCGGCGACGACGTGCTCGTCGGTCAATCGATCATCGCCTCGCGGAGCGCGATGGCGACCGCTTGCGTGCGGGTCTCCGCCTCGAGCTTCCCGAGGATGTGGCGCACGTGGCTCTTCACCGTCTCCTGCGAGATGAAGAGCTGCTGCGCGACGTCAGCGTTGGACATCCCGTCCGCGAGCAGCTGGAGGATCTCGCGTTCGCGCTGCGTGAGAATGTCCTGCCCGTCTTTCCCCGTGGCGAGCGACGGGATGAGCGCCGGGTCGACGAAGGTCTCGCCCCCTGCGACCTTCTCGATCGCCTTGAGCAACGTCTCGTGGGGCGTCTCCTTGAGGACGTAGCCGCGCGCACCCGACTCGAGGCCGCGCTGCAGCAACGCGCGCTCGCTGTACGCCGTGAAGACGAGCACGCTCGTGTCGGGCACGCGCGCGACGATCTCCTCGGTCGCCTCGATCCCGTCCATCTGCGGCATCCGCAGGTCCATGATCACGACGTCGGGGCGCCGACGCTCGGTGAGGGCGACCGCGGTCTCGCCGTCGGGTGCCTCGCCGACGACACGGATGTGCGGCGAGCGCAGGAGCGCGAGCCGTAGCCCCTCGCGGACGACCTCGTGGTCGTCGGCGATCAGGACCGTGATCTCGTTGTTCTCGGCCACGGACTGGGATTGTACGAGTGGGGTGGGACGCCTCCCCCGTCTACACGGCGAGCGCGAGCTGCTCGGGCTCCGGCTCGGGCGAGATCGGACGCCTGCGCGGGACCCACGTGCGCCGCGCGAGCTCGCGCACGGTCTCCCGCACGGGCTCCGTTTCGGCACTCGAGAGGTATGCCCGGCCGTCGTAGAGCTTCTCGTAGTCCGGCAGGAGCTCGGGCCAGTCGCGCGCGAGCGCCTCGAGAAAATGCTCGCGCGTGCCGGCGCGCAGGTACAGGACGTTCGCCCAGATCCCGCTGGCACCGGCGGCGCGCGCCTCTCGCACGACCTCGGCGAGGAGCGCGGGGTCGTCGGAGAGCCCAGGGAGGAGCGGCGCGAGGGCGACACCCGTGTCGACGCCCGCGTCCGTGAGGATGCGGACGGTCTCGAGCCGTCTCCGCGGCGGCGCCGTGCCCGGCTCGGTCGCGCGCCAGATCCGTTCGTCGAGCGTCGGCACCGAGAAGCTGACGTGCACCTTCGCGCGACGGGCGGCCTCGACGAGGACGTCGACGTCGCGGCGGATCATCGGCCCGCGGGTGATGAGAGAGAACGGCGTTCGCCCCGCTCCGAGAACGCTGATGCACGCCCGCGTCAGCCGATAGCGCCCCTCGGCAGGCTGATAGGGATCCGTCGCCGCTCCGACCGCGACGGTGTCGCGCTTCCACGAGGGCCGCGCGAGCTCGCGGCGCAGGACCTCGGCGACGTTGACCTTGACCCGGATCGAGCGGCCGTAGCGGTCGTCCGACGGACGGTCGGCGCGCGCCTCGAACGCTCGGACGTAACAGAACGTGCACCGGTGCGCGCAGCCCGTGTACGGATTGAGCGACCAGTCGAACGGCATGCCCTTGACCCGGTTCAGCGCGCTCCGGCAGGGCTCCTCGCGGTACTCGACCCGCATGGCCACATTATAGAACGTACGTTCGTGCGACGGCAAGCAGCGGTTCGGCGTACTCAAGCCGAAGCGTCGGTGACCATCCCCGCCCCGACCGTCTCGTTCGTCGCCTCGTCGACGAGGACGAACGCGCCGGTGGTGCGGTTCTCGCTATACGGATCGACGAGCAGCGGCGCGGCCAGGCGGAGCCGGATCCGTGCGAGGTCGTTCAGCGCGAGGCCGTCGGCCGGAAGCTGCTCCAGCGACCCGACGTCGAGCACGGATGTGACCTGGTCGACGATCGCGCGCGACCAGCGCGTCGTGTGCTTGACGGCGAGACGGGCGCCGGTCTGGACGGGCCGCTCGCTCATCCAGCAGACGATTGCGTCCATCTCTCGGGCTACGGTCGGGGCGTCGTTCGGGTCGCAGAGCATGTCGCCGCGCGAGACGTCGAGCTCGTCGGCCAGGCGGACGACGACCGACTGGCCCTGGACGGCGACGGTCAACGGGCCGTCGTGCGTCTCGACCGAGGCGACTGTTGTCCGGAGGCCGGACGGCAGCACGAGCACCTCGTCGCCCGGGTGCCACTCGCCGCCCGCGACCTGCCCCGCGTAGCCGCGGTAGTCGTGGTGCTCCTCGGACATCGGACGGATCACCCACTGGACGGGGAAGCGCCGGTGCGACGCATCGCGGTCGGCCGCGATCTCGATCGATTCGAGCTGCTCGAGGAACGTGCCGCCCGTCCACCAGCCGAGCCGCTCCGACGGCTCGACGACGTTGTCTCCGGAGAGCGCCGCGATGGGCACGGTCAGCGAGTCACGGAGCGCGAGGCGCGCGGACAGCTCGGCGAGGTCGGACTCGATCTCGCGGAAGCGCGCCTCGTCGAACTCGACGAGATCCATCTTGTTGACGGCGAACACGACGTGGGGGATCCCGAGCATCGCGGCGATGTACGTGTGGCGCTGGGTCTGCTCGATCACGCCCTTGCGCGCGTCGAGCAGGACCACGGCCACGTCGGCGGTCGATGCCCCGGTGACCATGTTCCGCGTGTACTGCACGTGACCTGGGGCGTCTGCGAGCTGGAAGCGCCGCGACGGCGTCACGAAGGAGCGGTATGCGACGTCGATCGTGATGCCCTGCTCACGCTCGGCGCGGAGGCCGTCGGTGAGCAGCGCGAGGTTGACGTAGCCGTCCCCGCGCCGCTCGCTCGTCTCCTCGACGTGCTCGAGCTGGTCGGACATCACCTGCTTCGTGTCGTAGAGGAGGCGGCCGATCAGCGTCGACTTGCCGTC
The DNA here is from genome assembly GCA_046732615.1 of Actinomycetota bacterium. GTDB lineage: Bacteria > Actinomycetota > Thermoleophilia > Gaiellales > Gaiellaceae > Gaiella. The sequence continues at coordinate 22,726 of JBKPNM010000177.1, forward strand.
GTCGACCGAGCCGCACGTCACGATCCGCAGAAGCTCGGTCGACGCGCCCGTGCCGTCGAGCGCGAGGGCGTCGCTAGAAGTAGCCGACACGCTTGCGGTCCTCCATAGCGGCTTCGCTCACCTTGTCGTCGGCGCGCGTCTCGCCGCGTTCCGTCACACGCGTGGCGGCGATCTCGCGCACGACCTCGTCGATCGTGCGGGCCGTCGAGCGGACGCCGCCGGTGCAGCTCATGTCGCCCACGGTGCGAAACCGCACCTCTTCCTCGAAGGTCTCCTCGTGCGGATAGCGCTCGACGAACTCCGAGGCGGCATACAGCATCCCGTCGCGTTCGAACACCTCGCGCCGGTGCGAGAAGTAGATCCCCGGAAGCTCGAGCTGCTCCCGCGCCACGTACTGCCAGACGTCGAGCTCGGTCCAGTTTGAGATCGGGAAGACGCGCACCTGCTCGCCCTTCCGGATCCGGCCGTTGTAGATGTTCCACAGCTCCGGTCGCTGCGCCCGGGGGTCCCACTGGCCGAAGTCGTCGCGGAACGAGAAGATCCGCTCCTTCGCGCGCGAGCGCTCCTCGTCCCGGCGCGCGCCGCCGATCGCCGCGTCGAAGCCGTGCTCGGCCATGGCGTCGAGGAGCGTGGTCGTCTGGAGCTGGTTGCGCGAGGCACGCGGGCCGATCTGCTCGACGACGCGACCCTTGTCGATCGACTCCTGCACCGACGCGATCACGAGGCGCTCGCCCAGCTCGGCGATGCGCCGGTCGCGGAACTCGATTGCCTCCGGGAAGTTGTGGCCCGTGTCGACGTGCATCAGCGGGAACGGGAAGCGGCCGGGGCGGAAGGCCTTCTCCGCGAGCCGCAGGAGGACGATCGAGTCCTTGCCGCCCGAGAAGAGGAGGACCGGCCGCTCGAGCTCGGCGGCGACCTCGCGCATGATGTGGATCGCCTCCGACTCGAGCGTGTCGAGGTGCGAGAGGTGGACGAGTGGGTCGGTCGTGGTCACTGGCTGGCTCGGTGTGCGTCGATCACGCGTGGAGGCCGCACTCCGTCTTGCCGGACCCGACCCAGCGGCCCTCGCGACCGGTCCCGGGGGAGGTGCAGTGGGTGCAGCCGATCGAAGCGTATCCGCGCTCGTGGAGCGGGTTGACCGGGAGCTCTCGCTCGCGGACGTACGCCCGCACGTCGTCGTCGGTCCAGTCCGCCAGCGGGCTCGCCTTCCAGAGCTCGTGGCGCTCGTCCCAGCCGAGCTTCGGCGTCGCTGCCCGTGTCGCGGACTGGTCGCGGCGGACGCCGGTGATCCAGCCGTCGAGGCCCGAGAGCGCAGCGCCGAGCGGCCCGATCTTGCGGATCGAGCAGCAGAGGTCGGGGTTCCGCTCCCACAACGCCTCGCCGTGGATCGCGGCCTGCCGGCCGAGCGACGGGCCCTCGAACACCTCGATCGCGATCCCGTAGCGCTCCTCGACCTGGCGCCAAAGGGCGTATGTCTCGGGGAACAACACGTGGGTGTCGAGCGCGAAGATGCGCGCGTCCGGCCGCCGCTCGAGGAGCATGTCGAGGAGGACGCTCTCCTCCTTCTGGAACGAGCATGCGAGGGCGACGCCGGGATGGAGGCACTCGAGCATCGTCTCGACGACCTCCTCCGCCGTAAGGGCCTCGACGTCGGTCTCGCCGACGAGCTCCGCGACGCTCCTCTCCATCGCGCGAACGGTACCACTCATGACGGTTACTTATCCCGCGCATTAGCGAAACTCGTTGCACGATGCAACGACCGCGACAGTGTCGTGAAGGCCACGCGCGACGTAGGGTTGCGTGATGAACGAGCTGGCCGGCGGCATTCGGCGCGTCACGCTCCCGCTGCCGACGCGGCCGGGGCACGTGCACTCGTACCTCCTGCCCGGCGACGACGGCTGGACGGTCGTGGACACTGGGCTCGGGCTGCCGGACGCACGCGAGCGTTGGGCGAGGGAGCTCGAAGGGCTTCCCGGCCGCGTACGCCGCATCGTCGTCACGCACTTCCACCCCGACCACGTCGGAGCCGCGCGCGACCTGTCGGAGCTCACCGGCGCGCCGGTGCTCCAGGGGAAGCTCGACTACGAGCAGTGCGAGCTCGTCTGGGGCGGAACGGACTGGGCACCGGTCCTCGTCGACTGGTTCGGGCGCCACGGGGTGCCCGACGACCTCGTCGCAGAGCTGATCGAGCAGGGCTCGCTCTACCGGCCGTTCATCCGCTACCAGCCGGGCCCCGAGCTGCTCGACCCCGGCGACGCGGTCGACGGCTGGCGCGCGGTTGCGGCTCCCGGGCATGCGGACGGTCAGCTCATGCTGCACCGCGACGACGTCCTCGTCGCCGCCGACCACGTGCTCGACCCGATCTCGCCGACGGTCGGCCTCTGGCCGCGCAGCCGACCCGACCCGCTCGGGGACTACGTCGGCGCGCTCGCTGCCGTCGTGGAGCTCGGCCCCAGCCTCGCGCTCCCCGGGCACGGCGAGCCGATCGCGGATCCCGTCGGACGCGCGCGGCAGCTGATCGCCCACCACGAGGAACGGCTCGAGGCGACCGCGGCGACGCTCGGCCACGAGCCGCGCAGTGGATACGAGGTCTCGTTCCCGTTGTTCGGCGACGACCTGAAGCCTGCGGCGAGGCGCTTCGCGGTCGCGGAGACGCTCTCGCACCTCGAGCGGCTCGTGATCGCCGGCGCGGCTCGGCGCCACGAGACCGCCGAAGCCGTTACCTATACTGCGCGCTGAGTGGACGGCGAGCTACCGCCCAGTACCCGTGCCCCGGGCCGCGGGGCGACCATCTTCGGTAGAGGGTCCCGATGAGCGACGTGTGGCGCGCCTTCGCCGTGATCGCGCTCGTCCTCGGGAACGCGATCTTCGTCGCGGCCGAGTACGCGCTCGTCACCGCGAGGCGGAACCGCCTGGAGGACCGCGCCGAGAACGGCAACCGCCGCGCCCGTACGGCGCTCCGGCTGATGGACGAGCCGGTGCGCTTCATCTCGACCGTCCAGGTGGGGATCACCGTGCTCAGCATCGCGCTGGGTGTCGTCGGCGAGCCACTCCTCTCCCAGTACTTCGAATTCCTTCCGCGTGGCGTCGCGTTCGTCGTCTCGTTCGCGGTCCTGACGTATCTGAGCGTCGTCCTCGGCGAGCTCGTGCCGAAGGCGGTCGCGCTCCAGAAGGCCGAGCTGCTCGCGCTCATCCTAGGGGTGCCGATCGACCTGCTCTCGCGGGCGTTCGCGCCGGTCGTGTGGGTCCTCCAGCACTCGTCGAACGCCGTCCTGCGGCTTCTCCGGGTGAAGCCGGCGCCGGCCGGGATGATGGCCTTCACGCGCGAGGACATCCGCCAGTCGGTCGCGGTGGCGGAAGACGTCGGCGAGATCCAGACCGCCGAGGAGGAGATGCTCTACAAGGTCTTCGACTTCGCGGAGAAGGAGGCGGCGGACGTGATGGTGCCGCGGCCCGACGTCTTCGGCCTCTCGGTCGACCTCTCGCCCGAAAGCGCACTCGCGCTCGTCCTCGACAACCCGTACACGCGCTATCCGGTGTACCGCGAGTCGCTCGACGACATCATCGGCATCCTCCACATCCGCGCGCTCGTCGCGGCGCTGAACGACCAGCGGATCGCGTCGGTGAAGCTCGACGAGCTCCTCAACCCGGCATACGTCGTCCCGGAGACGAAGGACCTCGGCGCACTGCTCGGTGAGTTCCGCAGGACGAACCAGCACATGGCCGTCGTCGTCGACGAGTACGGCGCGACCGCCGGCATCGTCACGCTCGAGGACCTCCTGGAGGAGATCGTCGGCGACATCGAGGACGAGTTCGACCTCCCGAACGAGGCGGTCGAGCGCCTGAGCGACACGACCATCAGGATCGACGGCTCGTTCACGATCGACGACTTCAACGAGGAGTTCCAGACCGCGCTCGACTCGGACGACTTCCACACGGTCGCGGGCTACGTCTTCGGTCATCTCGGGCGGGCCGCCGAGGTGGGAGACGAGGTCGTCGAGGAGCAGCTCCGGTTCCTCGTGCTCGAGACGAGCGGTACGCGGATCCAGCGCCTCGAGGTCGAGTTCCGGCCGGCACCGGTCGGCGCGGACGACACACCGGAAGCAGCCTGACCGGCGCGAGCGTGCGTCGCGCGCACGCGACGCACTTTCTGCACGCGTTCGTGTAAGCAACTGACCCATGGACTCGCCGCTCAGGCATCGCGATTTCGCGCTGTACGTCGCTGCCACCGTCGCGACCGCGTTCGCGATCGAGATGTCGTTCGTCGCGATCGGATGGCAGGTCTACGCGATCCACGGCGACCCGCTCGACCTCGGGATCGTCGGCCTGGCGATGTTCCTGCCGCTGCCGCTGCTCGCCCTGCCGGCCGGGCACTTCGCCGACCGCCATCCCCGGAGGACGGTCCTCGCCCTCGCGACGGGCCTCGACGCGCTCGTCGCCGTGGGGCTGCTCGTCGTGACGCGCAGCGGCGCCGACGCGACGTGGCCG
>JBKPNM010000178.1:0-3687 GCA_046732615.1 Actinomycetota bacterium
GCTCGCAGCGGTGGCGTAGCTGGCGTCTGGTGTCCGACCCTGGTGTCCGACTTCAAGGCGGACACCAGATGCACCGCGTAACCGGAGCGAACACTCCGCTTTCTGCTACCGTCCTTCGGTGACCACTTCGGAGACGAGCGCACCACCGCTTCGCCGCGACGCGCGCGAGAACCGCGACCGAATCCTCGCGGCGGCGCGCGCCGCGTTCGCCGCAGAGGGCGTCGACGTACCGGTCGAGGCGATCGCCGAGCGCGCCGGGGTCGGCATGGGGACGCTCTACCGCCGCTTCCCGACGAAGCACGACCTAATCCAGGCCGTGATCGAGGAGTCCCTCGACGCGTTCGTGGTCGCCGCCGAGGAGGGCCTCGCGGAGGACGACGCCTGGACCGGGTTCACCGGCTTCGTCGAGCGGGTGCTCGAGCTCCACGTCCAGAACCGCGCGCTGCGCGAGGTGCTCGCGGGGACGGAGCACGGTCACGCCCGCGACGAAGTACGCAGGCGCGTGCGCCCTCTCGTCCGGCGCCTGATCGAGCGCGCGCACGCGGACGGCTCGCTGCGACCCGACTTCGCGCCGGAGGACATGCCGCTCGTCTTCATGACGGCGGGCCGCGTGCTCGAGGCGGCGCGGGGCGTCGCACCCGATCTCTGGCGACGCTATCTCGGCCTGCTCCTCGACGGCCTCCGCGCGGACGGCGCAACTTCCCTCCCGCGCGGCCCGCTCACCCAGGCGCAGATGAACCGGCTCCTCGAGGGAGAGCGACGATGAGCGAGCGAGACGTCCGCGCGATCGAGGTTCCCGACGAGGGTCTCCAGGGGCGAGCGCTCGCGACCGTCTTCGTCGCGCTGATGCTCGGCATGTTCCTGGCCGCGCTCGACCAGACGATCGTCTCGACCGCGCTGCCGACGATCGTCGGCGAACTCGGCGGCCTCGACCACCTGTCGTGGGTCGTCACCGCGTACCTCCTCGCGTCGACGGTCTCGACGCCGCTCTACGGGAAGCTCGGCGACATGCTCGGGCGCAAGCCCGTGTTCGTCGCGGCGATCGTGATCTTCCTCGTCGGCTCGATGCTCTCGGGGCTCTCGCAGACGATGCTCCAGCTGATCCTCTTCCGCGCGCTCCAGGGCCTCGGCGCCGGGGGACTGATCGTCGGGGCCCAGGCGATCCTCGCCGACATCATCCCGCCGCGACGTCGCGGCAAGTACATGGGCCTGATGGGCGCGGTGTTCGCCGTCTCCTCCGTCGCCGGCCCGCTGCTCGGCGGCTTCCTCGTCGACAACCTCTCGTGGCGCTGGGTGTTCTACGTGAACATGCCGATCGGGGCACTCGCGCTCCTGATCGTCGTGACCCGGCTCCACCTTCATGCGCCGCGCACGCGCCACCGCGTCGACTACCTCGGGGCCGGGCTCCTCGCCGGAGGCGTCGGCGCGATCATCCTCCTCACCACGTGGGGCGGGAACCAGTACGCCTGGGGCTCCCCGGAGATCGTCGGCCTCGGCATCGCCGGGCTCGCCATGCTCGTCGGGTTCGTCTGGCAGGAGAGCCGCACGGCCGAGCCGATCATCCCGCTGTCCCTCTTCCGCTCCGGCACCTTCCGGCTCGCGAGCGGGATGGGCTTCATGATCGGAATGGCGATGTTCGGCGCGATCGTCTACCTGCCCCTGTTCCTGCAGCTCGTCTACGGCGCGAGCCCGACGAGCTCCGGCCTGCGGATGATTCCGCTGATGGCCGGCCTCCTCGTCGCCGCGATCGCGTCCGGGAAGGCGATCACGCGCTACGGCCGCTACAAGGTGTACCCCGTCGTCGGCACGGCGGTGCTCGTCCTCGGGATGTACCTGCTCTCGCGCCTGACGGTCGAGTCGGACGCCTGGGTGGCGTCGGTCTACATGGCGATCGTCGGGATCGGGCTAGGCCTCGTGATGCAGGTCCTCGTCCTCGTCGTCCAGAACGACGCGCGCCCGCAGGACATCGGCGTCGTCACCTCGACGACCACGTTCTTCCGCTCGGTCGGCGGCTCGTTCGGCGTCGCGCTCTTCGGCGCGATCTTCGCCTCGCGCCTCGCGAGCGAGCTGACGCGGCTCCCCGCGGACGTCGTCGCCCGGCTCGGCGACGTCGGCGCGATCGACCCCACGCGCGCGAAGAAGCTCCCCCCGGAGGTGCGCGCGGACTTCCTCCAGATCTTCGCGAACGCCCTCCACGGCGTGTTCCTCGTCGGGATGGCGATCGCGATCGTCCCTGCCGTGCTGGCCTGGCTGCTGAAGGAGGTGCCGCTGCGCACGACGCTCGGGCGCGACGCGCCGCCCGTCGAGGAGTCGCTGCCGGAGGTCCCCGTCGAGCCCGAGGTCAGGGCCGCGACGCGCTGACCGCGTCGGCGAACGCCTCCATGCTCGGATACGTCGCGTCCGGCGTTGCCTGCGCCGGCGGCGTCGCTCCCGATCCGGGGCGGTCGTGCCTGCGGTCGATCCAGACGGTCGTGAGGCCGAGCTGCTTCGCGGGCACGTGGTCGTGAAAGAGGCTCTGCGCGACGTGGAGGATCCGCTCCCGCGGCACCGGGATCGTCGCGAACGCGAGCTCGAAGCCGGTGCGGGCCGGCTTGTAGGCGCGTGCGCCCTCGGCGGTCACCACCCAGTCGAAGTCGGTGCCCAGCCGCTCGCTCGATGCGGCGAAGAGGTCGCTGTCGCAGTTCGTGACGACGCCCAGCCGGTAGCGCTCGTGCAGCCGGGCGAGCGCCTCCGCGGAGTCCGGGAACGCGGGCCAGTCCGCGACGCTCTCCGAGAAGCGCGCAACCGCGTCGTCTGCCACGGCGAGCCCGAGATCGCCCGCCACACCGCGTACGCCGGCGGCGAGCACCTCGCGGTAGTTCCGGTACGGGGGCTTCTCGGCCTCGGCCTCGTGCACGGCATACGTCTCGAGCAGCGCGTCGTCGTCGACGTCCGCCGCGCCGGGCAGCGCCTCGCGCAGCGCCGCGAGGAGTCCCGCCTCCCAGTCGATCAGCGTTCCGTAGCAGTCGAACGTGAGCACCTCGTGGGCTCGGAAGTCGACCGCCACGCGTTGCAGTCAACCACGCGCGTGCAGCGGTGGCGCCACGAAGTCGTCCATCGCGGAGCGCTGGCCGATCGGGAGCTCGAGCGGGGCGAGGCGCGCCGAGACGGGCGCGACCGCCGTCCGGCGCCCGGGCCGCTGCGACGTCGTGCCGCCGTCGGGGAGCGCCCCGGTGACGAGCACGACCGCGACGACGGCGACCGCGGCTCCTGCCCAGTGACGCACCGAGGTCGACGTCGAGCGAGGTCGCCGCAACCGGCGCGGCTGGCAGCGAAAGCGCTCACGCGGAGCGCATCGGAGGAGCTCCGCAACCCTCTCCATCCGGGCGGCGACGCGTGCGCACTCCGCACAGGCGGAGAGATGGCGGGTGAGCAGCCCGCGCCCGACGTCGTCGAGATCGCCGTCGATCGCGAGCGACGTCCGCAGGCGCGCCGCATCGCAGTCGGTGAGATGCATCGAGGCCCTCACAGGGACGCCGTGGGATGGAGCAGGATCCCGAGCAGGACGAGCAGCACCCCGGCGCCGACGAGCAGCGCGGACAGGTGGAAGGCCTGCGTCCAGCTGGCGAGGCCCGCGGCCCCCGTCGCCGGAGCGCCGCGGGCGACGCGCCGCTCGCGCGCGCGCGAGGGGTCGCGAAGCCCGACGAC
>JBKPNM010000179.1:0-14123 GCA_046732615.1 Actinomycetota bacterium
GTTCCGGCCCGTGGCCGCGACGTGCGCCTACGCCGGGCTTCGCGTCTCTGAGGCGCTTGGAATGCGTTGGCGCGACCTCGACCTCAAGGCCGGCACGCTGACCGTCTCCGGCCAGCTAGGCGCCTCCGAGGACCGACTCGACACCACCAAGACGGATGGCAGCGCCGCGACCGTCGACATGCTCCCGGCGCTCGTGCTCGAGCTCGGAGCACACCGTCGGAGGCAGGCACGCCGCAACCTCGCGCTCGTCCAGCGAGACGGGCTCGTGTTCACCACCTCCCGGGGCAAGCCCCAGTCACGCCGCAACGCGCTTCGCCCGTCCACAGGGCCGGGGACAACGCGGGGAAGGGGTGGCCCATCAAGAAGGGGAAGCTCGTGGCACAGGACGGCACGTTGCTTGCGGCAGGCGTCACGCTGGCGCAGGCGAAGGAACGATTCCCCGAGTACGTCATCCGTGACGCCGACAAGAGGACTGACCCACTCGACTATCGGTTGCCCGGTAGCTACGGCTCCCGGCAGTGAGAGGAACGCGAGCTGGCTAGTGACAATCGGCGCTATGGCAACAATGGCAACACATGGCGTTCGCTCGTGTTCGGTGCCGTTCGGAGCCGCCCTCGAGGAACCCTGCAAATAGGCGGTTTCAGCGCCACTAGAGCGAACGGGCGCGAACGGTTGCCCCGTATCGACAAGCTGGGGGTCACTGGTTCGAGCCCAGTAGCGCCCACCTGCGAAGCCCCCGCTAGTCCGGGGGTTTCGTCGTCTCGGGGAGAGAACACGCCGGAGCGCTCGGCAACTTGGCAACGCTCGCGCCGGAAGACCGGCGTTCTGCCCGTTCTTCCTGGATGCCTGGAGGTGATGCGAAAGCGCGCCCTCCTCGGGGCGATCCGAAACCTGTTCTCGAGCGGCGGGTTGCCCGGGTCCAGCCAACAGCCACGAACTTCCGGCCGACAGCCACGGAATCGACGCCGGACACGACGACCCCGTCGCGCCTACCGTCGAGGGCGGCGTCCTTGCCGCCACCGTTCTCCTCGCGATTACGCTGTGAGCAGCGGCTCGCGGACGACGGAGTATGGTTCCGCTTGGGGTGCGATGGCCAGCGAGCGTAACGCCACCTGGACGGCCAAGACACCGAGCGCACCGCAGGCGTCGTGGTATGCGGAGTCGTCGCATTGGGATCACGTGGCAATTTGCGATCGTGGTCGCCATGCTCGGCGGCACGGTCGTTTGGATCGTCGCGTACTGTGAGATGACGCGATGAGGTGGCTCGCGTGACACGCCATTCCGCCGCGAAGCGCGGCCCGGCATACCACTGTGGCGCTTGCACGAGCGCGAAGCGCAGGCGTGCCAGCGAGTCGAAAGGAGGAACTGCATGACGCGGCCCAACCGATATTTCTGCCCAACGTGCTGGCGTTCGTTCATACCGCCGCGCGCGCGGATCCTTCTCGGCGTGCTCGGCGCGCTGACGTTGGTCGCGCTCGGGATCGGCTCCGCGGTCTGGGCCAACTCTGGCGAACAAGAGCTGACGGTCGTCACCCGCAAGGTGCAGGTCGTGCGGACTACGACGGGTCCGGTCGAGATGGTGACGCTTGCGCCGAAGCGCCTGACGGTGAACGACACGACGACGCTCTCCGGGACGACGAAGACGCTGCCGGGTAGAACCGTGACGGTTCAGCGGGCTGGGCGCACGGTCGTGGTGCGCAGGCCGGGGCGCACGGTGACCGTCCCTGGCCCGGTGCGCGAACGCAGGCGCGTCGTGCTGAAGCCCGTCGTCGAAGAGAAGCGGGTCGTGCTGACGACGCCGGGACGAACCGTGACGACGCCGCGAGTCACGGTGACACAGCCGCCGCAGACATCGACGGAGACGAGAACGGTGACTGTCGATCGTCCGGTGACGGTGACGACAGATCGTCCGGTAACGCAGACCGTGAACAGGCCTGTTACCACCACCGTCACGCAGACGCAGACCGCGGAGAGCGTGACCCAGACGGTGACGCAGACGCAGGCGGTCACACAGACAGTGACGAATACGGTCACGGTTACTGCCCCGCCGCCGCCACGCAAACCGTGAACGCCGGAAACTCAGCGCGCAAGCCGCCTGACCGCTTGCTCGTGACACATTCGGGAGGCCGAGCGCGGGCCTCATCCCTCATGCACCTGTACGACTCAGCTCGAGCCTTACGGTTGCCTGCATGACCCTCCACGGCGGCGAGTACATCGTGGACGCCGGCAAGTCCGGCCATGGGGGGCTTCGGGTAACGCGAGATCCGTGACGACCGAACCCGGGCACGACTTCCCGATGCGGGCTCCGGCGCGACAGCCGAACCGAAGGACAGCCGCGGTTGCGCGTCGCGATCCCGCGTCGGTCTGGCTCGCCCACGAGCACGAGCCTCGCGACCCAGCGCCTGCCGAGGCGTCGCTCCCTCGTTCGAGGGATCCGCGGCGCAGGGGTTTTCGGTGACCCGAGCCGATGTCATGATGCTCGGTCAGTAAACCGCGTCGGCTGAGAGGGGATTTCGATGAGGCTGTTCGTCATTGCGATGGGAGCGCTGGCTCTGGGTTTGTCGAGCGCGATTGCCGCTCCTCCGCCCGGTATGGGGAAGCCGGAGACGGCCGGGAAGCCTGCGACCGCGGGCAAGCCCGAGACAGCGGGCAAGCCTGCGACGACCGGAGCGCTCTGCAAGCCGAAGGTGACCGTCGTGCTCAAGGGAACGTTGACGAGCTCGGGCACGGGGTCGTTGGCCATGCAGGTCAAGCAGGGCAATCGATGGGGCCGGGCATACACGAGCCTCGGCACCGCGACGTTGGTCGTGGACGACGCCACGAAGGTGCGGCGGAACGGGAAGAAGCTCACCGGTGATCTCGTTGTCGGCGACCGTCTGCTGGTCCAGGCTCGAGCATGCAAGGCCGATCTCACGTCCGTGGGGACGCCTCCCGCGTTGACGGCGGTACGCGTGGTCGCGCATCCGACGAAGGCGTAGCCCCACAGCAAGGACGCCGGCGACGTAATTCGTTCGAGAAGCCCCCGATAGGGGGCTTCTCTCGTCTTCCGAGAATGGTTTGTTGTCGCATGAGACGACACGCGTAGTATGCCTCGCGGAGCAGTCGCCCGACTGGGCGACTGGGGAATCGAGGAGGTGCGCTCAGGATGGCGGAGAGGAAATCTGCGCGGAAGAGCACCGCGGGGTTCAGCCCCGAAGAACGGGCGGCGATGAAGGAGCGCGCCCGCGAGCTCAAGGCGGAGAAGAACAAGGCGGACGGGGAGAGCGATCTGCTCGCCAAGATCGCCGAGATGCCGAAGGCGGACCGCGTCATGGCGGAGCGGCTCCATGCGATCGTCAAGGACGTCGCCCCCGAACTGTCGCCCAAGACGTGGTACGGGATGCCTGCCTACGCCAAGGACGGCAAGATCGTCTGCTACTTCCAGAGCGCGGCGAAGTTCAAGGCCAGGTACGCGACGTTCGGCTTCAACGACACTGCGAAGCTGGACGACGGCGCGATGTGGCCCACGAGCTTCGCGCTCAGGGAGCTGAGCGACGCCGAGGAGAAGAAGATCCGTGCGCTCGTGAAGAAAGCCGTGCGGTGAAGCTGGGGACGAACCCCTGTTTGGACTTCCGCGCACGTGCGTACGGCGATGTGTCATCATTCGCCGGCTGGGAGGTGCCGCCGTGCATCAGGCAGTCGTGCTGGACGAATCGCTCGTCGTGAGGACCCGGCCGCGTGGATCGATGCTCGTGGTCTGCTCGGCCCCTGGGTGCACAACGTTGACCATGGGCGGAACGTGCGTCGCGCACGACCCACCCGTGACCGTGACCTACGCGCGCGGACGGCCCTACGTGCCGAAGACCGCCGCGGCCGTCCAGACCCTCACGATCGGCGGCTGACCCCGACGATCCCCCGCCCGAGGGATGCGGCCCGGGGTCACCGTTCGAACGGTGAGCACATGGGTGCTTCCTCCGGCTGGAACCTCGTGGCGCGCCGGCCGCCGCGTCCTCGTGCGGCTTCGAAGCCGCCGGCGCGCCACCTGAGGCTCGTCCCGCGCGTCCCGAGCGCCGACGCCGATCGCGCCCGGCCGAACCGGACGCCGCCGCCTCCCGGCGACCCCGATCCGACCCGCGACGCCGGCTGACCGCTTCTCAGGCCAGCCGCCGCTCGAGGTACGCGGCGAGCCTCGTGAGCGGGAACGAGATCACGAAGAACAGCAGCATCACGAACCCGAAGATCTCGACGGCATGGATCTCGCCGATCCCGGCCGGCGGGAAGAACGTCAGGCGCTCGGTCTGCGCCTTTGCGGACTGGAGCAGGTCGATGCCGCCGATCACCGCCGCGAGGGTGGAGTTCTGGATGATGTTGACGAGCAGGCTGACGAGCGGCGGCAGCAGCCGGCGGAGCGCCTGGGGGACGATCACGTAGACGTGGCGGCCGACCCAGCCGAAGCCGAGCGCGGCAGCCGCCTCGTGCTGCTCACGCGGAATCGATCCGACGGCGCCTCGGGTGGCCTCGGCCACCTGGGCGCTGCCCCAGAGGATCAGCGCGAAGATCGTCGCGGGGACCGGCCCGAACTCGAGCTCCGGCGAGAGCGCAGGCAGCCCGAAGTAGACGAGAAAGACAGTGACGAGGATCGGGAGCCCGCGAAAGACCTCGATGTAGCCGCGGATCACCGTCTTCGATGCCCAGAACTCGATCGTGAGGAGCGTCCCGAGCAGGACCCCGATCACCGTCGCGCCGAGCACGGCGAAGGCCGAGATCCGGAGGGTCGTCGGCAGTCCGACCTCGAGGATGTAGTGCACAACAGGCCCCGACCAGTCGGGGAAGAGGGCGAGCGCTGCCCCGTGCACTACCGCATCTCCGGGATCGCGAGCTTGTTCTCGAGCAGCCGGATCGCGGCCGAGAGACCCCAGACGAGCGTCAGGTAGACGATCGCGAGCACCGTCAGCGCCTCGAGCGTCTCGAGCGTGAGGTTCGCGATGTTGATCGCCGTCGTCGTCAGCTCCGGGTAGCCGATCACGTACATCAGCGACGTGTTCTTGACGACGGAGATGTAGGTGTTGATCGACGAAGGCAGGGCGATGCGGCCGCCGATCGGGAGCGTCACGTTGAGGAACGTCGCGACGCCGCCGAAGCCGAGGGCGTAGGCGGCCTCGCGGTACCGGAACGGCACTGCCTCGAAGCCCGCGCGGAAGTTCTCCGTGTTGAAGGCGCCGCCCCAGATCATCACGGCGAGCCACGCGACCGTGAACGCGTCGAGGCGAATGCCGAGCTGCGGCAGGGCGAAGAAGATCATGAAGATCTGGACGAGGATCGGCGTGTTCCGGATCACCTCGACGTAGACCGCGGCGAGCTGGCTGACGACCGGGATGCGGTACGCCCGCGCCGCGCCGAGGACGATCCCGATCACCGCCGCGCCGGCGATCGCGATCAGCGAGACCTTCAGCGTGTTGACGAGCGCGTCGAGGAGCTCGCGCCAGTTCTCGGCGACGAAGGCCCAGAGGTCGTAGACGGCGAGCATGGGGAGCAGGCGCCGGCGGCGGCCGCGAGGCAGCCGCCGCCGGCGAGTGTCATCCGGCTACGGGCACACCGTGTCGAGGCTGGGCAGGCTCGGCGACCGGTACGTGAAGTTCTGGTTCGGTCGCAGGCTGTTCTTCAGGAACGCCGGCACGAAGCGCGGCGCGATGTAGGTTCGGATGATCGGCGCGAAGAGGTCCTTCTGCTTCATGAGGTTGAGCCGCGCATCCACCCACCGCTTGAGCTCGACGTTCCCCTGCTTGATGCCGATGCCGTACGGCTGCTCCAGGAACAGATCGTCGGTGATCTTCGCCGACGGATCTGTCGCCGCGATCAGCGCGAGCGACGTGTCGTCGAACATGACGGCGTCTGCGCGGCCCTGGTTGAACGCGAGCACGGCGTTGGTGACGCTGTCGAGCACGACGACGTTCGTATCCGGGAAACACCGTTTCATCCAGCGGTCGTAGATCGACCCGCTGGTCGTCGCCACCCGCTTGCCGCGGATGTCGGCAAGCCTCTGGATCGGCGAGTCGTTCTTGACGAGCAAGCGACCGGTCGAGTTGAAGTACGCCCGCGAGAAGTCGATGCGCGTGTCGCGGTCGGCCGTGTACGTGAACGTCGAGATGACGAGATCGACGCGACCGGTCGTCAGCAGCGGCTCCCGTGCCGCCGTCGGTGCGCAGACGAACGTCAGCCGCTGTGCGCGCCCGAAGGCGTAGCGGGCGAACTGCTTCGCGATCTCGACGTCGACGCCCGCGTTCTTGCCCCGCACGTCGATGTACCCGAACGGCGGGGTGTCGCACTTGACGCCGACGATCAGCCGCTTGCGGCTCGCGATGTCGGCGGGCAGCTTCGGCAGCGGCGGCGCCTTGGCGGCGGTCCGTGCGTTGGTTGTCGTTGCGGTCGGCTGTGCAGAGCCGAACGCCGCAGCGACGACCGCGACGAGGGCGACCCCGGCCGTCGCGAGGATGATCCTCTTCATCCTGCAGCTCCTTCCTCGTTGGTGACTGACAGTTCTTCGAGCGAATGGGCAAGTTGGAGCGAGCGGCGCAGGAACCGTCTCGTTCGCTCCTCCCGCGGGTTGTCGAGGACGTCGGAGGGGAGCCCCTGCTCGACGATCTTCCCTCCGTCCATGAAGACCACCCGGTCCCCGACCTCACGGGCGAACTGCATCTCGTGCGTGACGACGAGCATCGTGGTCCCGTGGTCCTGCGCGAGGTCGCGCATCACGACGAGGACCTCGCCGACGAGCTCCGGGTCGAGCGCCGACGTCACCTCGTCGAAGAGCACGACGTGCGGTGACATCATCAGAGCGCGGGCGATCGCGACGCGCTGCTGCTGGCCGCCCGAGAGCTGGTGCGGGTGCTGTAACGCCTTCTCCGGGAGGCCGACGACCTCGAGGAGCTCGCGGGCACGTGACTCGGCCTCCGCGCGCGGCAGCTTCCGGATGCGCCGGGCCGCGAGCGTGAGGTTCTGCATCACGCTCAGGTGCGGGAACAGGTTGAACTGCTGGAAGACGATCCCGATGCGCTGGCGAACGGCCGTGACGTCGACGCCCCTCCCGGTGATCTCCTCGCCCTCGAAGAAGATGCGGCCGGCCTGGATCGGCTCGAGCAGGTTGACGCAGCGCAACAGCGTGCTCTTGCCGCTGCCGCTCGGCCCGATGATGACGAGCACCTCGCCGAGCGTGACGTCGAGGTCGATCCCGTCGAGCACGAGGTTGTCGCCGAAGCTCTTGCGCACGGCCTCGAGGCGCAGCACTGGCTCGCGCTGAAGCGCCGGCGCGCCGGCGACGCTCATCGGCGCGCCTCGTGGTGTCGTCTGCTCGGGTCGAGACGCGTCGTCATCGGATGAAGGATTAGAGGCGACCAAGCCCTCGAAAGTCAAGAGCCTGTCTTGATTCGGGAACTCCCTCGACGGCGGCCGACGAGACGTCTATAGTCGGCCGGCGCGGCGGCAGGCAACGCGCGGAGGTGCGCAACGTCTAGCCCTTGAAAGGGGGGTCCGATCGAATGAAGTGCATAGCACTGGCGTGCGCCGTTGTCGCGGCGCTCGCGGTCACGGGCGCGGCGAGCCCGGCGCGGCAGGCCCATTCGGCAACCACGTACACGGTCTACCTGGGTGAGTTCGCTCCGCCACCCGCGAGCCTCAAGAACGTCCCCGGGACGATCAACCAGTTCCTACCCGGGAAGGTCACGATCGCCGCAGGCGACAGCGTCACGTTCTCGAGCGCCTCGTTCCACACGGTCACGTACAACCCGAAGCCGATCCCGCTGATGATGCCGGATCCGGCGAAGGGAACGTACGCGCCGCTGTCGGACGCGGCGGGGACGCCGTTCTACTTCAACGGCCGTCCGAAGCTGATCTACAACCCGCAGGCGTTCGCGCCGTTCGGGCCGAAGACGATCTCGCCCGGCACGCCGGTCTCGAGCGGCGCCATGGGCCCCCAGGGGCCGAAGGATCCGCCCCAGACCGCCACGTATGCGTTCCCGAAGGCGGGCGTCTACCGGCTCTTCTGCACTCTGCATCCGGGCCAGACGGGCATCGTGGTCGTCAAACCGGCCGGCTCCGCCGTGCCCGAGACGCCCGCTCAGGTGAAGGCGCGGGCGCTCGCGGCCCAGACCGCCGCCTATCCGAAGGCGATCGCGCTGAACAAGACGAAGGTCGCGGCCCCCAACACGGTGGCGATGGGGGTCGGCGGCGGGGTCTCGATGATCGCCTTCTACCCGAAGACCCTCAAGGTGAAGGCCGGCTCCACGGTGACCTTCGTCAACAAGTCGCCGAGCGAGCTGCACAACATCGTGCTCGGCCCGAAGAAGTACGTCGAGCAGTTCCAGAAGAAGACCGATCTCTTCCCGACCGGACCGTCGAGCCCGAACCAGGTCTCACCGGTGCTGCCCTTCGCGACCGACCCGACGCCGTACGAGTACGGCGGCACGAGTACGCACGGGAACGGGTTCTTCGTGACGCCGCTCACGGCGGGCGCGCCGATCGGGCTCCCGCGCTCGTCGAGAGTCACGTTCTCGGCGCCCGGGACGTACAAGTACTTCTGCTGGATCCACGGTCCCGACATGAGCGGGACCATCAACGTCACGTCGTGAGCCGTCGTCGGTCAGGGCCGCGGGCGCTCGCGCTCGCGGCCCTTGCCGGCGCCCTCGCGGTGGTCGGCGGGACGGGCGTGCTCACGTCGGTCGCGTCCGGCGGCCCCGAGCCGGCCGGCCACGTGAAGGAGTACTGGGTCGCGGCCGTCCCCGTGACGTGGAACGTCGTGCCGAACGAGCGGAACGCGATCGAGGGCGAGTCGTTCACACCTGAAAAGACGGTGTTCCGGACCGTTGTCTACCGGCAGTACACGAAGGACTTCGCGAAGCCGATCCCGCCCGACTCCGGGAACGAGGGCATCCAAGGGCCGCTGCTGCGGGCGCGCGTCGGCGACACCCTGCTCGTCCACTTCCGCAACCTCGACACCGTCACGAACCAGCCGCACTCGATGCACTTCCACGGCGTGCGCTACCGGTTCGGCTCCGACGGCGCGTACATCCCTGGTTTCTCCGGGCCGGGTGCGAACGTCAAGCCCGGCGAGAGCTTCACGTACCGGCTCCTCGCAGAGCGCGCGTCGGAAGGAGTCTGGCCCTACCACGACCATTCGCCGTCGATGACGGAGTCGATCGAGGGCGGCCTCTACGGCGCCCTCTCGATTCTCGGCCCGAACGAGGACGCGCCCGACAAGGAGTTCGTGGTCTACCGCTCCTCGCACCTCGGCTTCATGACGATCAACGGTCGGGCGTTCGTCGGGAACACGCCGGTCTTCCACGCGAAGGTCGGCGACGTCGTCCAGTGGGACGTTCTCGCGATTGGCGACGACTTCCACACCTTCCACGTGCACGGGCACCGCTGGCTGACGGCGCACGGGCCGCGCGACACGCAGGTGATCGGCCCGGCGGAGAGCTACAAGATCCGCTGGCGGGAGGACACGCCCGGGACGTGGCTCTACCACTGCCACGTCGAGAGCCACATGATGAACGGCATGATCGGCATCTACCGGGTGAGCCGATGAAGCTCGCGGCCGCGCTGGTGCTCGTCGCAGTGTCGATTCTGGCCGGAGGCGCCTCGGCGGCCGAGGCGCCGGTCCGCACCGTGACGATGCCCGGGAAGCTCTACGAGCCGGACCATCTCGACGTGCTCGCGGGCACCACCGTCACGTGGAAGAACGACGACGCGATCAACCACACCGTGACCGCCGACGGCGATGCCTTCTCGTCGGGCTACGTCCCTCCGGGCGGTACGTTCACGTTCACGTTCGCGAAGCAGGGCCGCTACCCGTTCCACTGCACGATCCACAAGTTCATGAAGGGCGAGGTCGACGTCTTCGGGCTCGTCCTCTCGGGCCCGGAGGGGCCGGTCGCCTCGGGGCGCCGGGTCGTTTTCGCGGGCCTCGCGCCGACGGGAACCGAGACCGTGACGCTTCGCGGCGGCGGCGGCGACCGCACCGTCCGGGCACGCCCCGACGGGAGCTTCGTCGTCGGCGTTCCGGTCGGCGTGCCCGCCGTCTACCGGGCGCTCGCCGGCAGCCTCGTCAGCCCCGCCGTCCGGGTGCTCGTGCGACCACTGGTCCGCGTCGCACGGGCCGGTGACGCCGTGCGAGCGGCTACCGTCCCCGCGCGGACGGGCGCGACGGCCGTGCTCCAGTCGTACGACCGAGAGCGCTTTGCCTGGCTGCCCGTCGCCAGGTCGAAGCTCGACGGCCGGTCCCGCGCGCGATTCGCGATCCCGGACGGAGCCGAGCGCGTCCGGGTGCTCGTCGTCGGCAGCAACGGCTGGGCCGACGCGGCCTCGCGTCCCCTCGTGCTCTCCGCGGCTCAGTAGGATCGCCCGCATGCGGATCCGCGCCGCCGTGCTCGAGGAGTTCGGGCAGCCGCTCGTCGTGCAGGACGTCGATCTCGCGGAGCCGAAGGCGGGAGAGGCCCTCGTGCGGCTCGTCGCCTGCGGCGTCTGCCACACCGACCTCTACACGGCCTCGGGGTCCGACCCGACCGGCTACGCGCCGTGCGTGCTCGGTCACGAGGGCGCGGGCGTGGTCGAGCGCGTGGGGGACGGCGTGACGCTCGTCCGGCCGGGCGACCACGTCATCACGCTGTTCGCTCCCGAGTGCGGCGAGTGCGTCCACTGCCGCAGCGACCGGACGAACCGCTGCGTCGCGATCCGCGACCCGCAGGGGCTCGGGTACCTGCCCGACGGCACGACGCGACTCTCGCGGAGCGGTGAGGAGCTCCGCCACTTCATGGGCACGTCGACGTTCGCGGAGTACACCGTGATGCCCGAGATCGCGCTCGCGAAGGTGGATCCCGAGGCGCCGCTCGAGGGCTGCGCGCCGTTCGCCTGCGGGCTCTCGACGGGGATCGGTGCAGCGCTCTACACCGCGCGTGTCGAGCCCGGGTCGACGTGCGTCGTGTTCGGGTGCGGCCTCGTCGGGCTCGGCGCGGTGGTCGGTGCCCGTCTCTCAGGTGCCGAGCGGATCGTCGCCGTCGACCTCTCGGAGGACCGTCTCGCCCAGGCGCGTCACCACGGCGCGACCGACACGAGGGTCGCCGCGGACGACACCGTCGAGTGGATCAGGTCGGAGACGGGAGGCTTCGGCGCCGACTACACGTTCGAGGCGACCGGCAACGTGCGGGTGATGCGGCAGGCGGTCGAGGCGGCGCGCGAAGCATGGGGGCTCGCGACGATGTGCGGCGTCGCGGGCAAGGGGAAGACGCTCGACATCGTCCCGCGTTTCCTCATCACCGGACGGCGGGTCACGGGCTCGTCCTTCGGCGGCGTGAAGGGGCGGACGCAGGTGCCGCTGCTCGTCGACCGCTGGCTCGCAGGCGAGATCGACGTCGAGTCGCTGCTCTCGCATCGGCTTACGCTGGACGAGGTGGATCACGGGTTCGAGCTGATGGAGCGCCAGGACGGCATCCGCAGCGTGATCACGTTCTGAGGCGGGCGACCTTTGTGCCGAATGGCGCCGCGAGCTCGCGTTCGACGTCGCTCTCGATGGAAACTGCGTGGGTGTCGGGCCGACGCCCGACACCCACGCTGTATCCAGGCTGCGCTACGAGCGGCGGGACGCTGCCGTCGTATCCCAGTCGCAGCCCGAGGCGAACGAGTCCCGACGCGACCACCCGTCGAAGTGGGCCGGCGTGAGCAGGCGCTGCAGAGCGGTGCAGGGCGGCCACTCTGGCGGCGGCGAGCTCGCGCCTGAGTTCCGGGTCGAGCTGCTCCAGCATGGGCGTCCTCCTCTCCCTCAAGTATCTTTAGCTCGAACCTCTCGTGATGAAGATACATAACATGGAAGCTTGACGTCAAGAGTCTTTGGATGGAAGATCCCCGCGTGAAGACCAAGCGCCCGAGGGCGGTGGAGCCTGACTCGGTCGACGAGCAGCTCGAGGTCTGGGGGCGCGAGCTGCCGACGCTCGACCTCGAGACGGAGGGGATCGTCGAGCGCATCCAGAAACTCCAGTGGCATCTCGACCGCTCGGCGCGGGAGACGCTCGAGCGGTTCGACCTGAGCCACGGCGAGTGGCGCCTGATGGGGCATCTGCGCTATTCGGGCCCGCCCTACCGCGGCAAGCCCGGGAAGCTCGCGAAGCACCTCGGTCTCTCGAGCGGCGCCATGACGAACCGGCTCGACAACATGGAGCGCCGCGGTCTCGTTCGCCGCCTCGACGACCCGGACGACCGCCGGGGCGTGATCGTCGAGCTGACGGAAGCGGGCCAGGAGCTCTGGGAAGAGACGGTGGGCATCCAGGCGCAGAAGGAGGCCTTCGTCGCGGGCGTGCTCGACGAGGAAGAGAAGTCGCGCCTGAACGACCTGCTGCGGCGGATGGTGCGGGCGTTCGAGGACCTCCACGGCCCGGCGCACAAGCACCACGCCTGAGCCGTCGGGTGCCAGGGGCTGCCGCAGGCGACCGACTATCCTGGCCCGACGTGAACGTGACCCTCCCCGACGGCACGTCGCTCGAGCTCCCCGACGGCTCGAGCGCGCTCGACGCCGCCCGCGCGATCGGGCCGAAGCTCGCCGAGCAGGCGGTGCTCGCGCGCGTCGACGGCGAGCCGCGCGACCTACGCCTGCCATTGCCGGACGGTGCTGCGCTCCAGATCCTCACGACGCGCCACCGCGACGACCCGGACGCTCTCCACGTCCTCCGCCACTCCGCAGCGCACCTGCTCGCGGAGGCGGTGCGCCGGCTCCACTCCGGTGTCAAGGTCGCGATCGGCCCGCCGATCGAGAACGGCTTCTACTACGACTTCGAGTTCCCGGAGCCCATCCGCGAGGACGACCTCGCCGCGATCGAGGAGGAGATCCGGCGCGAGCTCGCCGAAGGGCGGTCGTGGGAGCGGGTCGACATCGGCCGCGACGAGGCGCGCGCCCGCTTCGAGGCCGAGGGCGAGCCGTACAAGGTCGAGCTCGTCGACACCGCCGAGGGCGACATCTCGCTCTACACGCAGGGAGACTTCACCGACCTCTGCCGCGGCCCGCACCTCCAGGACTCGTCGCCGATCGAGGCGCTCAAGCTGACGGGCCTCGCGGGCGCCTACTGGCGCGGGGACGAGAACAACACGCAGCTGACGCGGATCTACGGCACGGCGTTCTTCACGCAGGCCGACCTCGACGCCTACCTCGAGCGCCTGGAGCAGGCCCGTGCGAACGACCACCGGCGGCTCGGGCAGCAGCTCGACCTCTTCCACTTCGACGAGCACTCGCCGGGCTCGCCGTTCTGGCACCCGAAGGGCATGGCGATCTTCAACGCCCTCGAGGACCTGCGGCGGCGCGAGAACGCCCGGCGTGGCTACTCCGAGGTCAAGACGCCCCTGATCTACGACAAGGCGCTCTGGGTGACGTCGGGTCACTGGGAGAAGTTCCGCGAGAACATGTTCCAGATCCCGGTCGACGACGAGCACGTCTACGCGATCAAGCCGATGAACTGCCCCGGGCACATGCTGCTGTTCGGGAGCCGGCTCCACAGCTACCGGGATCTCCCTGTGAGATATGCCGAGGCGGCGCCGCTGCATCGAAACGAGCTCGCCGGAGCGCTGCACGGCCTGACGCGCGTGCGCTACGTCACCCAGGACGACGCGCACATCTTCTGTAGCCGCGAGCAGATCGACGGCGAGCTCGACGGCTGCCTCGACTACCTCCGCTTCCTGTATGCGATCTTCGACATCGAGCCTCGCGCCGAGCTCTCGACGCGCCCGGAGAACAAGCTCGGCACGGACGACGAGTGGGACTTCACGGAGGGCAAGCTCGTCGGGGCCCTCGAGCGGCACGAGATCGAGTACTTCGTCGGTGAGGGGGAGGGGTCGTTCTACGGGCCCAAGATCGACCTCCACGCGACCGACTCGCTCGGACGGTCCTGGCAGCTCGGGACGATCCAGCTCGACGCACAGATGCCGGCCCGCTTCGGGCTGACGTACATGGGAGCCGACAACCACGAGCATCCGGTCTTCGTCGTCCACCGCGCCTTCTACGGCTCGTTCGAGCGCTTCATCGGGCTCGTCCTCGAGCACTTCGGCGGCGCGTTCCCGGTCTGGCTCGCGCCGGTGCAGGTGCGTGTCCTGCCGGTCGCCGAATCGCATCG
>JBKPNM010000180.1:0-21859 GCA_046732615.1 Actinomycetota bacterium
CCTGATGCTCGCGCTCCACCGGGCCGGGCGCGACCCCGAGGCGCTCGACGCGTACCAGGCGAACCGCCGCGCGCTCGACGAGCTGTGGGGCCTCGAGCCGTCCGAGGAGACGCGTGCGCTGCAGCACATGATCCTCACGCACGACCCGGCGCTCGCCCCTGCCGCGCCCGTGGCCGTCGTCGTCGGCCCCATTCGTCGCCCGGTCTCGCTGCTCCTCGTCGAGCCGCTCCTGGGCGAGGAGCTCGAGCTCGAAGCTGCCGGGGCTGCTCTCGAGCACGTCCGCAGGGCGGTCGCGGACGTCGCGGTGCGGCACGGCGGCGCGCTCTCGCCCGAGTCCGGCGTCGAGCTCGTCGCGGCGTTCGGGGTCGACGGCGCGCACGAGGACGACGTCGTCCGGGCCGCTCGCGCCGCGGTCGAGCTGCGCGAGATCCTCCGCAGCCGCGACGTCGAGTCGCGGCAGGCGGTCGGGACGGGAAGGCTCCTCGTCGAGGGCTCGCGCCCCGTCCTCGTCGGCGCGGTCGTCGGCCGCACGCGGCGCGCGCTCCACGATGCCGAGGCCAATCACATTCAGCTCACCTCCGCTGCGGCGCGGCTCGGCGGCGATGCGTTCGAGCTCGACGCGGACGGGAGGCTTCTCGGCGTCCGCCCAGGGCGGCCGCGGCGAGCCGGCGGGCTCGCGCCCCTCGTCGGCCGGGCCGAGGAGCTCGCCCGTCTCCAGGCGGCTTTCGATCGCGTGCTCGAGACCGGGAGGCCGGCGCACGCGGTCGTGATCGGCGAGGCCGGCATCGGCAAGAGCCGCCTCGTCGGCGCGTTCGTGGAGGACGTGCCCGCCGTCCTCCTCCAATCGGCGTGCATCGCCTACGGCGAAGGCATCTCGTTCCTGCCGCTCCGCGAGCTGGCAGAGCGGGCTGCATTGCTCGACGCGGCGGCTCCGGAGCTCGGAGAGCTCGACGGCGCGGATTCCGCCCTCGCCGCCGCGCGCGCGCTGATCGAGCACTTCACCGCCGACTGCCCGGTGGTGATCGTGCTCGACGACATGCACTGGGCGGTCCCGACGTTCCTCGATCTCGTCGAGTACCTGCTCCGCGCGGTCCGAGGCTCCTTGCTGCTCGTCTCGGCGACCCGTCCGGAGCTCGTCGAGCGGCGCCCTGCCTGGAGTGAGGGCGCGATCGTGCTCGAGGCGCTGGCGCCCGGCGACGCGAGAGACCTCATGGAGTCGCTTCCCGAGCGCGACGCCCTCGACGACATGCTCGCGGCGACGATCCTCGAGACGGCCGAGGGCGTGCCGCTCTTCCTCGAGCAGCTCGCCGCGCACGCGGCGGAGTCGGACCTGGCGGACCACCGTATCCCGGGGACGCTCGACGCGCTCCTCGCAAGCCGCATCGACAGGCTCGAGCCCGGCGAGCGTGCCGTCCTCTCACGGGCAGCAGTCGTCGGGCGGGCGTTCTCGCGCGAGTCGCTCGTCGCGCTGACACCGGACGCCGAGACCCGAGAGCTCGCGGGCCGGCTCACGTCGCTCGAGCGGCGCAGGCTCGTCCGTCCGCGAGGCGACCAGCACGAGTTCGTCCACCCGCTCGTCCGCGGCGCAGCCTACGACGCGATCGGCCGCCCGGAGCGAGCTGCCATGCACGAGGCGCTCGCCCACTGGCTCGACGAGCGTGGCGAGGACGACGAGCTCGTCGGCACGCACCTCGAGCGGGCAGCGCTCGACACGGCCGACGGAGGCGAGCGTGGCACACGCTCACGGGAGGCGGCGACGCGGCTCGGACGAACGGGGCAGCGGGCGCTGTTCGTCTTCGACCACGCGGCGGCAGTGAACCTCCTCGAGCGCGCGACCGCGCTTCTGGACGAGACGAGCTCGGAGCGCGGGGAACTGGCATGCAGTCTCGGTCAAGCTCTGAGAGGGACCGGACGACGCGATCGAGCGAGCGAGATCCTCGAGCACACGGCACGACACGCCCGCGCCGCCGGAATCCTGCGGGTGGAGCTCCGTGCGCGAGTCGAGCTGATCCCTGCTCGTCTTTCCACAGGCGAGTCGACCGCAGAGGAAGCGGCGGCGCTTCTCGATATGGCGATTCCCGTCCTCGTCGAGGCAGACGACACGCTCGGCGTTGCTCGCGCCGAAAGCACCTATGCATCGATCCACGAGTGGCAGAACCGCTTCGATCAGGTTGTGGCACACGCTCAGCGTGCCGAAGACGCGTACCGGCGGCTCGGACACGCCGGACAGGTGGACATGTCCGTCGTTCTCGCTGCATGCCGCGGGACCACGACGGTGAAAGATGCCCTCCGGGTATGCGATTCCAGCCTGGCACTCCACGCGGAGCACCCGCGACTCCGAGCGTACCTGCGCATCTACCTCGGGATACTCCACGCCCTGGACGGCGACATCCATGCTGCGCGAGGCGCCGCTGCGGCTGCGCAGTCGGAGCTCGAAGAGCTCGGCGAGGAGCTCGGGCTCGGTACGTCGGCTCTGAGTCAACTCGGGGCCATGGAATCAATTCTCGGGGACTGGGCTCGCGCGGAGGAGACGTGGCAGCGCGGCATCGAGTACACGCGCGACCGACCTCAGCTGTCGGAGTGGCACGGCTACTTTCTCGCGCGCCTCGCTGAGGCTGCGCTCGTTAGAGGCGACCCCGGCTCCGCCGTCGGGTTGGCTGAGCGCGCTCGCGTCTCCGCTGTCGAGGCCGACGTCGAAACCTCGATCTGGTGGCGTCGCGTCGCAGCGTGTGCGCTGGCTGCGACAGGGCACCCTCGAGAGGCCCTGCGACTTGGCCGAGAGGCTCTGGCGATCGCCGACGGCACAGACGACGTGCTCCTACGTGCCGGAGCACGCGTGGATCTCGCAGAAGTGAGGCTCCGCGGGGCAGATTCGACCGAGGCCCTCGCTCTCGTACAGGAGGGCCTCGAGCTGCTCGATCGGAAAGGAGCTGTTCTTCCGGCGGCGCAAAATCGCGCGCGTTTTGCAGAGCTTCTCGTCGAGTCGACCAGTGGGGGCGCGGCCGTCGCCGCGCCCCTCGAGCGGCCGTTCTAGCACTGCGGCGGGCAGAGCGGGATCGGCATCCGAGCCGGCTCGCCCGACGCCGGGACGACCGTCTGAAACGCCGCCGCCGCGACCACGATCGTCGCGACGACCGCGAAGACCGTGCGGAACTTCGTGAACGCTGCCTCCATCGCTGCTCACCTCCTCTCGTCGTCGGAGGCGAGCGTCGGGCCGGCCCCAAATGGCCCGGTCACGGTTTCCAAACGACTGGTTAACGCCGAAGAAGCCGGAGCCCGGACGGCGTCCGGGCTCCGTTGCTACAGGGCGAAGGGCGATCAGACGGCTGGGCGATTCGCGACCCGGATCGGGAACCGCGCGACCGTCGTGTTGCCGGAGACGTCGGAGGCGGCGACCTCGACGACGTAGCGGCCGTCCGCGACGGTGCTGCTGTCCCAGCCGGCCCGGAGGACGAAGCGGTAGCGGCCGATGCGGTTCTTCTTGTTCTGGCGCGTCCAGCGGCCGTACTCGGCGCGGTAGCGGTCGTTCGACGGGATCCGCAGCCGGTGGTCGATCGCGGCGCTCCAGGGAAGCACGACGCGCGCGCCGGCGGTCGTGAGGCGCCAGCGCACGAGCGCGGGCGTGACCGGCTTGCCGCCCCAGCGGCCGGGAACGAGGATGGGCGTCGTGTCGTACGCCTCGACGACGAGGTCGACCGTTCCCCGGGTCGCTCGAACCGGCACGAGCCGTCCGCCGCTCTCGGCGCGGAGCTGCTTGATCCACGGGCGCGTGGTGTCGGCGAAGGGGCCGAGCGCGCCGGGGCGGAGCGGGTTGACGTAGACGCCGTCGCGCATCTCCGAGAAGTGCACGTGCTCCCAGGGCGGAGCCGCGTGGCCGAGGACCGTCCGGTAGGCGGTGACGCGCTGCCCGTTCCGGACGGACGGGACGATGTGCCAGTACTGGAACTCGGTGTGGCCGTCGTACGCGACGACGGCGACGGTCTCCGGCCGGAACGACTCGAGCCGGACGACGCCGTCGAGCGTCGCGTGGACGGGCGTGCCGTTCGGGCACGAGACGTCGATGCCGAAGTGGAAGCTGCTCTGCATGCCGTTCGGCGTCATTCCCATGCGGGGGTCGCCGAAGAACGCGCGGACGGGATGCTGGCGGTGGAACGGCTCGACTGGCCAGCCGTAGCCGCCGACGGTCGAGTCGGCGGCCGTCGCGTCGGGGACGACGGCGGCGCTCGAGAGGAGCGCCGCGAGCGCGGCGATGACCGCCGCGAGTGCCCACGACCAGGGGCCGCGGGCCGTGAGATGTGGGTGCGTGGTAGCCATGCCCCCACGCTCGGACCGGCCCGAAACGGGGCGAAAACGGCCGCCTCACGGGCGGATAACGGCGTCTTGCCCGCGTTCGGGGCGATTAGGAAACGGTTGGCCTGCAGTGGTACAAACGCCGTGAATGCAGGAGTTTCGAATCCTCGGCCCGCTCGAGGCATCGGGCGAGGACGGGCCGATCGCCCTCGGCGGGCCGCGCCAGCGCGCCGTCCTCGCCGCGTTGCTCCTGCGCGCCGGCCGCGTCGTACCGACGGAGCAGCTCGTGGACGAGCTCTACGGCGCCGAGCCGCCGAAGACGGCGACGGCGTCGCTCCACAACTGCGTCGTCGCGCTGCGTAAGGCGCTCGGCCCCGACGTGCTCGTCACGCGTCCGCCGGGGTACGTCCTCGCAGTGTCGGCGGATCAGATCGACGCCCGGCGGTTCGAGCAGCTGCTCGCGGACGCGCGACGCGCGCCTCCCGACGAGCGTCGGGCGCTGCTCCTGCGGGCGCTGGAGCTCTGGCGGGGGCCGCCCCTCGCGGAGTTCGCGTTCGACGACTGGGCACAGGCCGAGATCCGCCGCCTGGCAGAGCTCCGGCTCGTCGCGAACGAGGAGCGGATCGCCGCGGACGTCGAGCTCGGCCGCCCGGCCGACGTCGTGCCCGAGCTCGAGGCGTTGATCCTCGCGCACCCGCTCCGCGAGCGGCCACGGGAGCTGCTGATGCTCGCGCTCTACGACGCGGGAAGGCAGGCGGAGGCGCTCGCGGCGTACACCGACGCGCGAAGGGCGCTCGACGAGCTCGGGATCGAGCCGGGAAAGCGGTTACAGGAGCTGCAGGCGCGCATCCTCCGGCAGGAGGCGGGCCTCGCGCCGTCCGGGAACGGCGACCGGCACGACGCGGACGCCGAAATCGTGAAGGCGATCGTGGCGGGACGCGTCGTGCCGGTGCTCGGGCTCGACGGCGCCGCCGACCTCGCGACCGAGCTCGCCGCTGCATTCGGCTACCCGACCGAGCGTCCGGTCGACCTCGCGCGCGTCTCGCAGTACGTCGCGACGATGAACGGCTCGGGCCCCCTCTACGACGAGCTCCACCGGCGCTTCGAGGCGGCGGTGGAGCCGCAGCCGGCGCACCGTTTCCTCGCGCGCCTCGCACCCTTGCTGCGGGAGCACGGAGCGCCGCACCAGCTGATCGTCTCCGGGCGCTACGACCTTGCGATCGAGCGGGCGTTCGAGGAGGCCGGGGAGGACGTCGACGTCGTGACGTACGTCGCGGCGGGGCCGTACCGCGGGAAGTTCTGGCACCGGCCGCCTGGCGAGGAGCCGCGGCCGATCGATGTCCCCAACACGTACGCGACGGAGCTGTCCCTCGACCGTCGGACGATCCTGCTCAAGCTGCACGGCGCGGTCGACCCGTATCCGGAGCGCGAGTGGGAGAGCTTCGTCATCACCGAGGACGACTACATCGACTACCTCGGCCGCGCCGACGTCGCGGCAGCCGTACCCGTGGCGCTCGCCGCGCGGCTGCGGCGGAGCCATTTCCTCTTCCTCGGCTACGAGATGGTCGACTGGAACCTGCGGCTCGTGATGCACCGCGTGTGGGGAAACCGGCCGGTGACGTACCGCTCCTGGGCGGTCGACCCGAGCCCGACCGAGCTCGAGCGCGCCTTCTGGCGCCGCTTCGACGTCGACGTGCTGGCCGTCGACCCGGATGAGTACGTCGGCCTCCTCGAACGGCGCCTCGAGCTCGTGGCGTGAGCATCACGTCGCCGTACAAGGGCCTCGCGCCGTTCGAGGACTCCGAGCTCGACGCGCTGTTCTTCTTCGGCCGCGAGCGCGACACCGAGATCGTCGTCGCCAACCTCATCGCGTCCCGCCTCACCGTGCTCTACGGGCCGAGCGGCGTCGGCAAATCGTCGCTGCTCCTAGCGGCCGTCGCGCGGCAGCTGCGCGAGCTCCCCGAGGCGCCGCTCGTCGTGGTCTTCTCGAGCTGGGGCGATCACCCCGCGGAAGGGCTCGCCGGGGCCGTCGCCGACGCTGGGGGCATCGAGCCGGGGACGTTGCTGGATGCCGTCGAGCGGGCGCAGGCTGACCGCGACGTGTACGTGATCCTCGACCAGGCGGAGGAGTACTTCACCTACCACGATTCCGACCGCAGCTTCGAGACGGGACTCTCCGGCATCGTCAACACGACGCTGCGCGTCAACGTCCTCCTCTCCCTCCGCGAGGACACGCTCGCGACGCTCGACCGGCTGAAGGGCGAAATACCGAGCCTCTTTGCCAACGTCCTGCGCCTCGACCGGCTCGACCGGACGGCCGGACGGTCGGCGATCGTCCGACCCCTGGAGCGCTGGAACGAGCTCGAGGGCGAGCAGGTCGTGGCGGAGGACGTGCTCGTCGAGCGCGTGCTGGACGGCGTCGGCGCGGGCCGGATCGAGCTCGGCCCGGGGGGTCTCGGGGCCGTCGAGGGAAACGGCGCTGCGCGCGGGATCGAGGCGCCGTACCTGCAGCTCGTGATGCAGAGGCTCTGGGACGTCGAGCGCGCCGCCGGGTCCTCGACATTGCGGGCAGCGACGCTCGACGCGCTCGGCGGCGCCGGCCAGGTCGTCGCCGACCACCTCGAGCGCGCGATCGAGGCACTCGACCCGGCGCAGCGCGAGATCGCCGCGCGGCTGTTCGACCACCTCGTCACGCCGTCCGGGACGAAGATCGCGCACGAGGCGTCCGACCTCGCCCAGTTCGCGGGCGTCACGCCCGGCGAGGTCGACGCCGTCACGGCCACTCTTGCGCGCCACCGCATCCTGCGCACGGACGAGAGCGGCCGCTGGGAGATCTTCCACGACGTCCTCGCCGGCGCGGTCCTCGGCTGGAAGAGCCGCCACGACGCAGAGCGGGCCGTCGAGCGGGCCAGGGCGGAGGCGCGCCGCAGGCATCGCCGGCTCGCCTTCCTCGCCTTCGGCGCGCTCGTTGCGCTGGCGGGAATGACGGCGCTCGCCGTCTTCGCCTTCTCACAGCGGAGCGAGGCGCGCGACCAGGCGCGCTCGGCGCAGAGCGGCCAGCTCGTCGCAAGCGCGCTCTCCGTCGTCGACAGCGACCCCCAGCTCGCAATCGCGCTCGCGCTCGAGGCGTCCCGCGTCGAGCCGACGCCACGGGTCGAGGAGGCGCTCCGTGAGGCGCTCGACGCCTCGCGCGAGCGCGGGATGATCGACACCGGCCATCCGGTCGTCGGCATGGACGTCGACCCCTCCGGCCCGCGGGTGCTCGCCGTCGGCGACGACGGCGTCGCGCGTCTCTACGTCCTCGGCGCAAAGAAGCCGGTCTGGACGCACCGCGTGGACGGAGGCGCGGCGGCCTTCGTCGAAGACGGCCGCTCGGTCGTGATGATCGACCGCGCTCTCGTGACCCTGGATGCGTCGACGGGGAAGCCGCGCGGAAAGCCGGTTCGCGTCGCGCTCCCCGGTGTGGTTGAGGAGCTCGTCCCGGGCCCGAACGGCTCTTCGGCGATCGCGCTCGTCGGCAAGCCGCGAGCGCGTGCGATCTCGCTCGGGACCGGAGCCTGGATCGGCCGTGTGAAGCACCCCCGTGTCGTCACCGATGCTGCCTACTCGCCGGACGGACGACTGGTCGTCTCGGGTGGCCGCGACTGGACGGGACGTCTGTGGAGCACCCGCACGTGGGCGGAAGTCGAGGAGCCGCTCCGCGGGCACAACGGCCAGGTTCTCGCCGTCGCGTTCGATCGGATCGGTGACCGGATCGCAACCGCGAGCACCGACCAGACGGGCCGGGTGTGGCGCGTCGGGACGGGGCGGCTGTTCACGACGCTGTTCGGGCACACGGCGTACGTGAGCGACGTGGCGTTCGGACCGGGCCGCGTGGTCGTCACGGCGAGCGGGGACGGCACGGCACGAACCTGGCGGGCCGAGGGGGTTCCGGCGCGCGTCCTTCGCGGCCACCGCGGGCCGGTACGGAAAGCGGAGTTCGCGGACGATGGCAGGGTCGTGACCGGAGGCGCCGACGGGACGATCCGCGTGTGGGATCCCGGGACGAGCATCGAGCTCCAGCCCGCGCCGCGTGCAGCCGGCCCGAGCGCGCCGCGCCGCCGAGCCCTCTCACCGGACAGGTCGGCGACGGCCGTCGCCGACGGAGACGTCGTCCGGCTCCGAACCGCTTCGGGCACGACGGTCCTCCAGGGGCACAAGGACGCCGTCAACTCGGTGGCGTTCAGCCCCGATGGGCAACTCCTCGTGAGCGCAGGACGGGACCACGACGTGATCGTCTGGGACGTCGCTACGGGCACGGAGAAGTATCGGCTCGAGGAAGCGCAGTCCGCCTCCGTCGAGGACGCCCGCTTCAGCCCCGACGGCCGCTGGCTCGTAACGGCGGGGCCCAAGTCGGCCCGGCTCTGGACCGCCGGTGGCCAGGGCGGCCGCTACCTCTACGGCCCGAAGCCGCCGGTGACCGCGGCCGGCTTCGACGCCCGCTCGCACGAGGTCCTGACACGCGAGCGAAACGGCACGGTGCGGCGCTGGGCGTGCGACCTATGCGGCGGGCTCGACGAGCTGGTCGCGCTCGGCGAGGCGCGGCTGCGTGCAACGGGGCGACGGCTCACCGCCGACGAGCGGGCCCGCTACCTCGACTGAGAAAGAGAGGGCGCGAGGCGGCCGCAGCGGCCTCGCGCTCCTCTCGTCCCCCCGATGGCTTCAGGATCCCGCGGAGCGCTAATCGCCCGCTAACGGTCAGGCGATGCGGATCGAGAACGACTTGGTCGCGCTCGCGCCGCGGTAGTCGACGACGATCGACCCCCGGGCCGTCTTGCCCGACGAGCCCTTCGGCACCAAGAGCTTGCACGTCGCTCGACCCGCTGCGACGACGCCGCGCGCGGTCGTCGATCGCGTGCCCACGCGAAGGGTGCACCTCGCCGTGCCGCCGACGAGCGCGCCGTTCGTGTCGCTTCGGCGGACGGGAGCGCTCATGGTGACCGCCCTCCCTGCCGCGACGCGCGCTGGAGCGACGCGCACCTGGCCGAGGAGTGGTGTCACCGTCCGCCGGGCGGCGAGCTCGTACGTCCACGGAACGATGCTGTCCGGCGCACGGTCACGGCTCTCGACGGCGTCGGCGACGGTCTTGAAGGAGACGACCATGAAGTCGAAGGGCCCGTCGAGGCCTGCATCCCCGGTCTTGAACCCGATCTCCTCGCGGCCGGTGAACGTTTGTGACACGACGTCGAAGTGCGCATCGTCGGCCCACGTCGATCCGTTCCACCGGTCGGCGTCCCAGTAGCTCTTGCCGTCGGCCTCCTGGTAGACGGAGATCCAGAGCTCGTCGCCGTCGTCGCCCGTGGAGCGGTTCCGGTCGGCGTCGATGTAGAGCTCGATGGAGCTGGACGGAACCAGCGTCCCGGCGATCTTGAACACAATGAACCCGCCGCTCTCGCTCACGTCCACGGTCGACAGGTCTGGTGCCGTCCCCGAGTCCGCCGAGGCGTCGGTGTAGGTCTTCGGCCCGCCGCCGGCGGCGGCAGTAGCGACAGCCACGATGCTGGTCACAGCCGCGAGCGTCAGTACGAGATAGAGCTTCATGGTCTCCCCTCTCGGTCGAATGCGCCAAGAGTCGGCGGCGACGCTAATCGCGCGCTAACCGCCGGAACACGCGTTCGGCCCGTTGCTACGCTCGATTCGTGCCCGACCTCCGTGTCACCTCCGCCTACCGCCCGACCGGCGACCAGCCGCGCGCGATCGCGGAGCTGGCCGAGTCGCTGCGCGCGGGGAACCGCGGCCAAACGCTGCTCGGGGCGACCGGGACCGGCAAGACGGCGACGATGGCGTGGGTGATGGAGGAGCTCCAGCGCCCCGCTCTCGTGATCGCGCACAACAAGACGCTCGCCGCGCAGCTCTGCAACGAGTTCCGCGAGTTCTTCCCCGACAACGCGGTCGAGTACTTCGTCTCCTACTACGACTACTACCAGCCCGAGGCGTACGTCCCTCAGGCCGACCTCTACATCGAGAAGGACTCCTCGCAGAACGACGACATCGCACGGCTTCGGCTCGGGGCGACGAGCTCGCTCCTGACGCGGCGCGACGTCGTCGTGGTCGCGTCCGTGAGCTGCATCTACGGCCTCGGCTCGCCGGAGGAGTGGCGCGAGAAGGTGCTGATCCTCGAGGTCGGCGCGGAGCACGACCGCGACGAGATGCTGCGCACGCTGATCGACTCGCAGTACGTCCGCAACGACACGGTCCTCGCCCGCGGGCGCTTCCGGGTGCGCGGGGACGTCGTCGAGGTGCAGCCGGCGAACGTCGAGACGGCGTACCGCATCTCGATGTTCGGCGACGAGGTCGAGCAGATCTCGCACTTCGACCCCCTCACCGGCGAGGTGCTCTCGAAGCTCGACAACCTCGCGATCTGGCCGGCGACGGAGTACATCACCTCGAAGCCGACGATCGACCGCGCCGTCGACGAGATCCGGCACGAGCTCGAGGAGCAGGTAGCGAGGTTCGAGGAGGACGGCCGGCTGCTCGAGGCGCACCGCATCCGGCAGCGCACCGAGTACGACATGGAGATGCTCAAGGAGCTCGGCTTCTGCAACGGGATCGAGAACTACTCGCGCATCCTCGAGGGCCGTCCGCCCGGCTCGCACCCGTTCACCCTGATCGACTACTTCCCCGACGACTTCGTCGTCTTCATCGACGAGTCGCACCAGACGGTGCCCCAGATCGGCGGGATGTACGAGGGCGACCGCTCGCGCAAGCAGACGCTCGTCGACTACGGCTTCCGGCTCCCGTCGGCGCTCGACAACCGGCCGCTCCGCTTCGACGAGTTCCTCTCGAAGGTCGGGCAGATGGTCTTCGTCTCTGCGACGCCGGGCTCGTACGAGCTGCGGCATTCCGAGGTCGTCGCCGAGCAGCTGATCCGGCCGACCGGCGTCGTCGACCCCGAGGTCGAGCTGCGAGCGACGAAGAACCAGATCGACGACCTGCTCGGCGAGATCCGCCGCCGTGAGCAGGCGAACGAGCGCGTCCTCGTGACGACGCTGACGAAGAAGATGAGCGAGGACCTGACCGACTACCTCCTCGAGTCGGGCGTCAAGGCGCGCTATCTCCACTCGGAGATCGACACGCTCGAGCGGATCCAGATCATCCGCGAGCTGCGCCTCGGCGAATACGACGTCCTCGTCGGAGTCAACCTCCTCCGCGAGGGGCTCGACCTGCCCGAGGTCTCGCTCGTCGCGATCCTCGACGCCGACAAGGAGGGCTTCCTCCGCGGGAAGACGGCACTGCTGCAGACGATCGGCCGCGCGGCACGCAACGTCAACGGCACCGTGCTGATGTACGCGGACAAGCTCACCGAGGCGATCCAGGGCGCCCTCGACGAGACGAACCGCCGCCGCGCGGCCCAGCTCGCCTACAACGAGGAGCAGGGCATCACCCCGGAGTCGATCGTCAAGGGCGTCTCCGACATCGCGGAGCTGCTCGCGCTCGAGTCGCCCACCGTTCCCGGCCGGCGCCGCCGGGGCAAGCAGGAGGTCTCGGGCATGAGTCGCGAGGAGCTCGAGAAGCTCGTCGTGACGCTCGAGGAGGAGATGTACGTCGCGGCCGAGGAGCTGCGCTTCGAGTACGCCGCGAAGCTGCGCGACGAGATCAAGGAGCTCCGCCGCGAGCTGAACGCGCTTGCGGACACGCCCGTCTAGCGTAAATACTCACCGTATGTCGAAGATGATCACAGTCCGTATGTCGGAGGACCGCGTGCGCGCGATCGACGAGCTCGTCGCGTCGGGACGGGCGAGCCGCGCGGCGGTGATCGTCGAGGCGATCGATCGCCTGGTCGCCGAGCTCGAGCGCGAGCGGATCGACCGGGAGATCGTCGAGGGGTACAAGCGCATCCCGTCGACACCGGAGGAGGACGCCTGGGCCGAGTGGTCTGCCCGTGAGTCCATTCGCGAGGAGCCGTGGTGAGGCGCGGCGAGGTGTGGTGGGTCGAGCCACCCGATGCGGGCAGACGCCCTCATCTCGTACTCACCCGCGACTCCGCGATCGAGCCGTTGACGCGTGTCCTCGGGGTCCCGGCGACGCGGACGGTCCGTGGCATCGCGTCCGAGGTCGAGATCGGGCCGGACGACGGCATGCCGGACCGTTGCGTCCTCTCGCTCGACAATCTGCGCGTGCTTCCGAAGTCCTATTTCGTCGACCGGATCTGCACCCTTGGCCCCGAGCGCATGGAGAGCGTGTGCCGAGCCCTCGCGATCGCTACAGGCTGTCGGTAGGTACGCTCGCGTCATGTGCAGGAACATCAAGACGCTCCACAACTTCGAGCCCGCCGCGACGTCCGAGGAGATCCACGCGGCCGCGCTCCAGTACGTCCGCAAGGTGAGCGGCTCGACGAAGCCGTCGAAGGCGAACGAGGCCGTTTTCATGCGCGCCGTCGACGAGATCGCGCACATCACCGCGCACCTCCTCGAGGATCTCGTCACCGGCGCGGGTCCGCGCGACCGTGACGTCGAGGCCGCGAAGGCACGTGCCCGCGCCGAGAAGCGCTTCGGCCAGGCCGCCGCGTAGCCAAGCGGGCAGAGTGGGGCGGTGAGTCGCACCGCCGACGAGTCTCCTGACGCGCCGCTTCGCGCGAACGTCCGGCTGCTCGGCGAGATCCTCGGAACCGTCCTCACCGAGCAGGAGGGGGACGACGTCTACCGGCTCGAGGAGCGGATCCGCCTCCTCGCGCGCCTCGGGCGCCGTGGCGACACCGGGGCCTCGCGGGCGCTCGCCGAGACGATCTCGGGTCTCGACGTCGAGACGCAAGCGGTCGTCCTGCGCGCGTTCACCGTCTACTTCCATCTCGCGAACATCGCCGAGCAGCACCACCGCGTCCGGCGCCGGCGAGAGGTCGAGCGCGAGGGCGGCACGCTGCGCGAGTCGCTCGACGAAGCGCTCGAGCACCTCGCAGCCGACGGCGTCGCCGCCGAGGAGGTCGCCGCCGCGGCGCGCAGGGTGTCCGTCGAGCTCGTCCTGACGGCGCATCCCACCGAGGCGCTGCCCCGGACGATCCTCGAGAAGCATCGCCTGATCGCGGGTCTGCTGGAGCAGCTCGACGACCTTCGGCTGACGCCCGGGGAGCGCGCCGCCTGCGAGCGCGAGCTCGCCGAGGAGATCACGATTCTCTGGCAGACGGACGAGGTCCGATCGCAGCGCCCGCGCGTCGTGGACGAGATCCGGCAGGCGCTGTGGTTCCTCGAGGACAGCCTCTGGGACGCCGCCGCCGCCCTCCAGGGCGTGTGGAGCGAGCGCCTCCCGGGAACGCCGCTCCGCTTCGGCACGTGGATCGGCGGCGACATGGACGGGAACCCGAATGCGGGCGCGGCGACCGTGGGCGAGGCCGTCGAGCGCGGCGCCGCTCTCGTGCGCCAGCTGCTTCGCCGCGACGTCCGCGAGCTCGCGGCATCGTGGGGCATGTCGAGCACGCTCGTCGAGGCCGACGACGCCGTGGCCGCGGTTCGGCTCCCGGCCGACCGGAACCCGACCGAGCCGTATCGCCGCAGGCTCACGGCGATCTGGGAGCGGCTCGGCGCCGACGACTACGCGTCCGCGGCGGAGCTCCGCGAGGAGCTCGACCTCGTCGGACGGAGCCTTCGCGCCCACGGCGGGTCCCGCGTTGCCGACGGCGGTCTCGCCGAGCTCCGCCGCCGTCTCGATCTCTTCGGGCTCACGGGCCCGTCGCTCGACCTCCGGCTCCACTCGCGGACGCTCCGGGAGGACTCCGACGGGGTGCTCGAGGTCCTCCGCGCAGCGGCGGAGATCCAGCGACGCCGAGGGCGCGAGGCGATCGACACACTGATCGTGTCGATGACGCGCTCGGCCGACGACGTGCTCGCCGCGGAGGAGCTCGCGGCGAGGGCCGGCCTCGAGCTCACCGTCGTCCCGCTGCTCGAGACGATCGACGACCTGCACGGCGCCGACGCGCTCGTCGGGGAGGTGCTCGACCGCAGCCCGCGCTCGCACCTCGAGGTGATGGTCGGGTACTCGGACTCGGGCAAGGACGGCGGCGTGATCACCGCGCAGTGGGAGATCTTCCGAGCCCAGGAGCGGCTCGCGTGGCTCGCCGGCGAGCGCGGCGTCGAGCTGACGGTGTTCCACGGCCGGGGCGGAAGCGCTGGACGTGGCGGCGGCCCCACGCACGCCGCGATCCTCGCGCAGCCGCCGCACGCGGTCAACGGCAGGCTGAAGGTGACGGAGCAGGGGGAGACGATCGCGTTCAAGTACGGCCTCCCGGGTCTCGCCAGGCGGAACCTCGAGGCGGCGGTCGGCGCGACGCTGCTCACGGCGTTTCCGAACCGGCTGGACGAGGCTCCGGACGGTGCGCGCGAGACGATCGAGCGCGTCTCGGCCGCGGCGCACGAGAGGTACCGGTCGATCGTCTGGGACGACCCCGAGCTCCCGCGCTTCCTGCGGTCGTTCACGCCCCTCGAGGAGCTCACCCTGCTCGAGATCGGGTCGCGCCCGGCCTCGCGGCCCGAGGCGAACGCGCCCGGCGAGCTCGAGGCGCTGCGCGCGATTCCGTGGGTGTTCGCCTGGACGCAGACACGCTGCATCGTCCCCGCCTGGCTCGGTGGCGGCGCCGGCCTCGAGGCGGGGCCGGCCCGGGAGCTGCGCGCGCTCTACGCCGGGTGGCCGTTCTTCCGCGCGCTCGTCGAGAACCTCGAGATGTCGCTCGCGAAGTCGAGCATGGGCATCGCGGAGCGGTACCTGGAGCTCGTCGACGACGCGGCGCTCTCCTCACGCATCTTCGGATTGCTACGGGACGAGCACGATCGCGCCCGCGCGGCCGTGCTCGAGATCGTCGAGGCGCACGAGCTGCTCGACCGGCACCCGGTGCTGCAGCAGTCGATACGGCTCCGGAACCCGTACGTCGACCCCATGAACGCGATCCAGGTCGAGCTGCTCGGGCGTTGGCGGGCCGGCGCCGACGCCGCCCTGCGCCCGCTGCTGCGCTCGATCGCGGGCATCGCGGCCGCGCTGCGCAACACGGGCTGAGCGCACGACCCTCGCCCTCAGGCCGGAGCGAGCGAGGCGTTCTTGTCCGCGAGATAGCGGAGGTACGGCTCGGGGTCGATCGGGCCGCCGACGAGGCGCTCGATCATCACGCCCGGCTGGAACTTCCGGCCGTGCCGGTAGAGATGCCGGCGGAGCCATTCGTTGATCTCGCCGAACGAGCCGCGCTCGACCTGCTCGTAGGCGTCCGGCAGATCGGCGACGAGGCGCTCCCAGATCTGGACCGAGAGGACGTTGCCGAGCTGGTACGTCGGGAAGTAGCCGAACATGCCGCCCGACCAGTGCACGTCCTGGAGACAGCCGAGGCGGTCGTTCGGCGGCCGCACGCCGACGAGCTCCTCCATCCGCGTGTTCCACGCGTCGGGGAGGTCTGCGGTCGAGAGACCGCCGAAGAGCAGCTCCTGCTCGAGGCCGAACCGGAGGATGATGTGGAGGCCGTACGTCGTCTCGTCGGCGTCGACGCGAATCAGCGACGGCCGCGCGCGGTTGATCGCGCGGTGGAAGCGCTCGAGCGGCACATCGGCGAGCACTCCTGCGAAGCCGTCGCGGAACTGGGGGTAGAACCAGCGCCAGAACGGCAACGAGCGCCCGATCACGTTCTCCCAGAGGCGGCTCTGCGACTCGTGCAGCGCGGACGAGCAGCCGGTCGCGAGCGGCGTGCGGTCGAGCGCGCGGTCGCCGCCGTGCTCGTACAGCCCGTGCCCGACCTCGTGCATCGTGGAGAAGAGCGAGTTGCCGTGGAGGTCGTCTTCCGCGTACCGGGTCGTGATCCGCACGTCCTGCGTGGCGAACGAGGTGCAGAACGGGTGAACCGTCGGATCGAGCCGGAAGACCTCGTCGCCGGCGCCGAACGCCCTGGCCACGACGAGCGACAGCTCGTGCTGAGTCTCGGGCGGGTACGGGCCGGTCGCAAACGGCTCCAGCTCCTCGTCCGAGGACGCAGCCACGAGCTCGCGGAGCGCCGGCTCGAGCCGGTCGAAGACGCGGCGAACCTCCGCCGTTCGCATGCCCTGCTCGAAGTCGTCCAGGAGGACGTCGTACGGGTCGTCGGTCGCGGGGAAGCACTCGATGTAGCGATGCTTGAGCTCCAGCGTGCGGTCGAGCCAGGGGCGGAAAGCGGAGAAGTCGTCGTTCGCCCGGGCCGCGACCCACGCGTCCATACCCTCCGACGAGAGCTTGGTCATCTCGGCGCGAAGCTCGGGAGGGATGCGGCGCGCCTTCTCCCAGTCGCGCCGGGCGACCGCGACGAGGCACGCGTCGTCGGAGTCCGGGTCGAGGTCGGCGGTCTCTGGTTCGAGCCGCTCGAGCAGCTCGCCGATCTCGTCGCGCACGAAGAGCTCGTGCGCGAGGCGCTGCAACGTCGCAAGCCCCTCGGCCCGTGTCGCGGCGCCGCGCGGCGGCATCATCACGAGCTGGTCCCATTCGAGTACGCGGGAGGCGACCACGAGGTCCTCGATCTGCGCCAGCTCGCCGCGCAGCGTGCTCAGAGCTTCCGACACGGCTCGCGCATCGTAGTCGGTCGGCGCGGGCCGGGACGCGCGGACAACGCTTGTGGTGATTCAACACAAGCTGTCTTCGGACCAGCGCCGCTACTGCGGATCGGGGGCGATTCGCACGCCGTCGACGCGGAACGGATGGTCGGCGAGCGCGAGGAGCGCGTCGTCGCCCGACGAGTCGCCGTACGCCCAGAGCTCCGCGTCGGCGCGTCGGTTCTCCTCGAGCCACTCCTGCACACGGCGCGCCTTCTCCGGCCCGCGGCAGTTCGCGCCGACGAGCCGTCCCGTGAGCCGTCCGTCCGGCCCGCGCTCGAGCGTCGTGCACACGATCGCGTCGGCG
The DNA here is from genome assembly GCA_046732615.1 of Actinomycetota bacterium. Lineage (GTDB taxonomy): Bacteria > Actinomycetota > Thermoleophilia > Gaiellales > Gaiellaceae > Gaiella. Next base: position 17,164 of record JBKPNM010000180.1, read on the forward strand.
GGAAGGAGCTCCCGCAGCGGCTCCAGGTAGAGGTCCAGCGACGCGGACGCAAGGAGCACGGTGTGCCCGAGGTCGCGGTGGCGGCGGAGGCGGGCGACGGTGTCGTCGCGGAGCCGCGTCGCGGCGACCTCTGCCGCGAACGTGCTCCCGGCGCGCTCGAGCTCGGCTGCGTCCTTGCCGCCGAGCGCGCTGCAGGCGAGCTCCTTGAGGCGGTCGCGGTCACGCTGCAGCAAGGACGCGGCGAGCGCCACGGGATGGTGGAGAAGCGTCGTCCACAGCCGCCGGCCCGCGGTGCGGCGCAGGAAGGGCGTGACGCAGTCGCCGGTCGTCAGCGTGCCGTCGACGTCGAACGCGGCGACGACGGGTCGGTGGCCTGGCGCGCGGGGCACGAGCCGAACGAGGCTATACACTCGGTCCCCGTGTCCGACGGCCCCGAGATCTTCGACGACCTCTACCTCGGCCTGCAGGCGGGCGGCGCGCTGCGCAAGCAGCGCCGCGGCGAGGAGCTGACGGAACAGGAGCGCGAGGCGCTCGGACGTTGGCAGCAGATGTCGATGTGGCGCAAGGGCGTCGCTATCGGCGCCTTCGCGGTCGGCACCTTTGGGCTCGGCTTCACGCTCGGCGGCCTCGTCTTCGGCCGCCGCGCACGCAAGGCCTGAGGGTCACAACGCCCTCCGCTTCGCGTTTGCACGAACGTACGTTCTCCCGATAGACTGGACGGCGTATGCCCGCTGATCAGCTCGTCGTTCACGGCGCCCGCGAGCACAACCTGAAGAACGTCACCGTCGCGCTGCCTCGCAATGCCCTGGTGTGCGTGACCGGCCTGTCCGGGTCAGGGAAGTCGAGCCTTGCCTTCGACACGATCTACGCCGAGGGGCAGCGCCGCTACGTCGAGTCGCTCTCAGCGTACGCCAGGCAGTTCCTGCAGATGATGGAGAAACCGGACGTCGACTCGATCGACGGGCTCTCGCCGGCGATCTCGATCGACCAGAAGACGACGTCCCGCAACCCGCGCTCGACGGTCGGCACCGTGACCGAGATCTACGACTACCTGCGCCTGCTGTACGCGCGCGTCGGGCGCCCGCACTGCCCGATATGCGGGCGGCCGATCGCGGGCCAGAGCCTCGACCAGATCGTCGAGCAGGTGCTCGCGCTGCCCGAGGGCACGAAGTTCACGGTCAATGCGCCCGTCGTCCGCGACCGGAAGGGCGAGTACCGGGACGTGCTCGAGGAGCTGCGCCGCGACGGCTTCACGCGCGTCAAGGTCGACGGCGAGCAGCGGCTGCTGGAGGAGGAGATCATCCTCGACAAGAAGTTCAAGCACACGATCGAGGTGGTCGTCGACCGGCTCGTGATGAAGCCGGACCTGAGGCAACGGCTCACGCAGAGCATCGAAACCGCCGCGACCCTCTCCGAGGGCCTCGTCGGGATCGACGTCGTCGACGGCGACTCCTATCTCTTCAGCGAGAACTTCGCGTGCCCGGAGCACGGCGTCTCGCTGCCGGAGCTCGAGCCACGAATCTTCTCCTTCAACGCGCCGCACGGGGCGTGCCCGCGCTGCACGGGGCTCGGCTCCCAGCTCGAGATCGACCCCGATCTCCTCGTCCCCGATCCGAGCCTCTCGCTCGAGGAGGGCGCGCTCGTCCCGTGGACGCTCGGCGGCCAGGGCTTCTACGAGTCGGTCATCAAGGCGATCGCCGACCGCTACGAGATCGACTTGTGCACGCCGTGGCGCGAGCTCGACCGCGAGGCGCAGGATCGCTTCCTCTACGGCACGGGCGGCGACCGGATCCTCGTGACGTACCGCAACCGCATGGGGCGGAAGCGGCAGTACACGATGGCGTTCGAGGGCCTCGTCGCGAACCTGCAGCGGCGCTATCGCGAGACCGACTCGTCGCAGCAGCGCGAGCGCATCGAGGAGTACATGTCGATGCGGCCGTGCCCCGTGTGCCACGGGGCCAGGCTGAAGCCCGAGGTGCTCGCCGTCACGGTGGGCGAGAAGTCGATCCACGAGTTCTCGCAGCAGTCGGTGACCGCGGCGCTGCGCTTCGTCGACGGGCTGGAGCTGACGCCGACGGAGGAGCTGATCGGGCGGAGAATCCTGAAGGAGATCCGGGAGCGCCTGACGTTCCTCGACGACGTCGGCGTCGGCTACCTCAACCTCGACCGCGCGGCGCGGACGCTCTCGGGCGGCGAGGCTCAGCGCCTGCGGCTCGCGACGCAGATCGGCTCACAGCTCGTCGGCGTGCTCTACATCCTCGACGAGCCGTCGATCGGGCTCCACCAGCGCGACAACGGCCGCCTGATAGCCACCCTCGAACGGCTCCGCGACCTCGGCAACACCGTCCTCGTCGTCGAGCACGACGAGCAGATGATGCGCGAGGCCGACTGGCTGGTCGACATGGGACCGGGTGCCGGCGAGCACGGGGGCGAGGTCGTCGCCGAGGGGTCGGCGACGGACGTGATGCGGAACCGCCGGTCGGTCACGGGCGATTTCCTCTCGGGGAAGCGGCGGATCGAGGTGCCGGCGCGGCGCGAGGAGGACCGCGGCACGTTCCAGGTGCTCGGCGCGCGCGAGCACAATCTGAAGGACGTCGACGTCGAGTTCCCGGTCGCCAAGTTCGTCTGCGTCACGGGCGTGTCGGGCTCGGGGAAGTCGACGCTCGTCAACGAGATCGTCTACAAGGCGCTCGCGAACAGGCTCAACAAGACACGCGTGAAGCCCGGCGCGCACGACGCGGTCGAGGGGATCGACTGCTTCGACAAGGTGATCGAGATCGACCAGACACCGATCGGCCGCACGCCGCGCTCGAACCCCGCCACGTACACGGACCTCTTCACGCACGTCCGCGAGCTCTATTCGCTCACCCCCGAGGCGAAGGTGCGCGGCTACAAGCCGGGGCGGTTCTCCTTCAACGTCCGCGGCGGCCGCTGCGAGACGTGCAAGGGCGACGGGCAGATCAAGATCGAGATGCACTTCCTGCCCGACGTCTACGTGCCGTGCGAGACGTGCCACGGGCGGCGCTACAACCGCGAGACGCTCGAGGTGCGGTTCAAGGGGAAGTCGATCGCCGACGTGCTCGAGATGTCGGTCGAGGAGGCGCTCGAGTTCTTCGCGAAGATCCCGAAGATCCGCCGGCGGCTGCAGACCCTGCACGACGTCGGGCTCGACTACATCCGGCTCGGCCAGCCGGCGACGACGCTCTCGGGTGGCGAGGCGCAGCGAGTGAAGCTTGCAGCGGAGCTCTCGAAGGTCGCGACCGGGCGGACGCTCTACATCCTCGACGAGCCGACGACGGGACTGCACTTCGCGGACATCGAGAAGCTGCTCGAGGTGCTGCAGCGGCTCGTCGATGCGGGGAACACCGTGCTCGTGATCGAGCACAACCTGGACGTGATCAAGCAGGCGGACTGGATCGTCGACCTCGGCCCCGAGGGCGGCGAGGCCGGAGGCGAGCTGATCGCGACGGGGACGCCGGAGCAGGTCGCCGAGGTCGAAGAGAGCCACACGGGGCAGTTCCTCCGCGCGGTGCTCGCAGAGCCCGCCGCCGCGGCGGCCGCCTGAGGCGCGGCACGTACGCTCGAGGTGAGACCGAGCATCCCCCAGACACGCCCGTCGCGCGGGCCGATCGCCGGGGCGCGGAGCTCGCCCGCTCGGGCGAGCCGGCGCCCCGCGACTGGTGGCGCCGCGTGCCGCGCGTGCTCACCGCACCGCGGCCCGTGTTCGCGGCCCTCGCGAACGACGACGACGTCGACGTCGACGCCCGCTCCGAGCCCGTGCTCGCGATCACGATCCTCGCGGGCATCGCCGCAGTCATCCTGACGCCCGCCTGGGGGACGGTCATGGACGACTCCACGGTCGACGCGGTCGTGCTGCTCGTCGTCACGTTCGTCGCCGGGCTGTTCTACGGAGCCGCGGCGTACTTCCTGTTCGGCGTCGCACTCTGGGTCGGAGCGAAGGCCGCAGGCGTCGACGCGCGCTTTCGGATCGCGCGCCAGCTCGTCGCCTTCGCCGCGGTCCCGCTCGCGCTCTCGCTCGTCGTCGTCGTGCCGGTGATCGCGCTGCGGTACGGCTGGGACTGGTTCCGGACGGGCGGGGACGACAACGGCGCGGGACGAGACCTCGTCGTCGCGATCGGGCTCGCGTTCGCCGCGTGGTCGCTCGGCCTCGTCGCAGTGGGGCTGCGGACGACCTTCCGGCTCCCCTGGAGAGGTGTCGTCGCGGCGTTGCTGCTCGCGGCCGTGATCGTCGCGGCGTTCGCCGTCCTGCCCACGGCACTCTGAGCCGCGACTAGCGCATCTCCTCTCCGTCGACTCGTCGGGCCGCGCACTCCGAGCACATCCTTGCGAGGCGCGACCCGCAGATCGAGGGCGGGCACCAAGACCCGCCCTCGACGAGTTGTTGCTGGTGACCCACTCGGTCCTCACATGATGGGAGCCTGCTGGCGGCCGGTCTTGCGCAGGATGAAAGCCGCTCCGAGCGCCCCGAGCATCAGCAGGATCCCCAGCGTGGCGCCCGCACCGATTCCGGCGTCGCCCCAGTGGAAGCCGCCGGATCGACCGGCCTGAGCGGGCACGGCGGCGCGTTCCGGCCCGGCGGACGTTGCGAACGCCGAATAGCACCGGGTCGGCTTCACCCGGTTCGAGCACGCACCCACCGTCCAGTCCCTGACCTCACTCGGGGAGAGACCCTGCC
>JBKPNM010000181.1:0-6797 GCA_046732615.1 Actinomycetota bacterium
ACGTCGACCTTGAGCAGCGCGAGGTCGGTCGACGGGTCCGTGCCGACGACCTTCGCCTTGACGGTGTCCGTGGTGGAGAAGCCGACCTCGATCTCGGACGCGCCCTGGACGACGTGGTAGTTCGTGACGATGTGACCGTCCTTGTCGATCACGAATCCTGAGCCGAGCGCCCGCTGCGCGCTACCCGGGACCACGTTGCCGAACACGTCGGTGCTCGTCGCGCCGCGCGAGGTCGAGGTGATCTGGACGACGCCCGGGCCGCTCTGGCGGTAGATCTGGCCGACGTCGATCGACGTCGAGCCCTGGGGCGAGGCGGACTGCCCCGTTGCGATGGGCGTGGCCTCGACGACGGTCGTCGAGTCGTCGAAGGCGCCGAACGCCCAGGCGCCGGCGAGCGCCGCGCCGCCGCCGAGAAGGGAAGCGGCGACGAGCGCGGCGATCGGCCTCGCGGCGGACGCGATTCGGCCCGGAGGGCGGGTGCCGGTCGCGTCGGGGCGATCGGAAGCCTCGGAGACGCTCACGCCACCCGTTATAGGCAGCGCGCGGTGAACCGCGGGTTGTGCGCGGTTAAGCGGCGGTTGCGGCCAGGACCACCGTCTTCACGAACTGCTCGCGGTCGGCGCCGAGCGCGTCGTCGAGCTTCCGCTCGAGCTCGCCCGAGGCTTGGAGCTCCTCGGTGATGTCGGCCCCGCCGAGCAGCTCGCCCTTCACGAACACCTGCGGGATCGTCGGCCAGTCGGTGAGCGCCGAGAGCTCCTGTCTGATGTGCGGGTCGGGGAGGATGTCGACGGCCGTGATCGGGGCGCCCGCGTTCCAGAGAGCCTGGAGGGCGCGGAGCGAGTTGCCACACGCCGGGCGCTCCGGCGTGCCCTTCATGAAGATCGCGACGGGCTCGTCGTCGATCACGTGCTGGATCTGGTCGCGCAGCGTCATGGCGTACGGGTTCCCTTCGTCGTGATGCGGAGCTCGTGGATCGTGCCGTCTGCGAGCGGCGCGGCGAGCGCGCGGTTCACCATCCGGTGCTGCTCGACGAGCGAGACGTCGTCGAACGACGGGCTCGCGACGGTCACGTGAAAGTGGTCGCCGCCGCCGGTGCGGTCGAGCACGTCCACCGTCCCACCGGGGAACGCCTGCTCGAGCAGCGCGCGGATGATGTCGACCGCCATCGACGATGATGCTAACGACGGGCAGCCGTCGACCACGAGATCGTCGCCGCACACACCATCCTCGTGGCGCGAAGCGAGAGCCGCGGGCTCGAGCGTGTCTGCTCCGACGAGCTGCGAACGGCCGACTGACGCCGACGCTCGGCTCTGAGGGTTGATGATGTATACTGCGATGTATGCGTCGCAAGCAGATCTACCTCGACGACGCGAGCGAGCGCGCTCTCAAGCGCCTCGCCGCGCGTACCGGCCGCTCGGAGGCGTTCCACATCCGCGAGGCGCTGCAGCGCTACCTCGCGAGCGGCGGCGACTCGGGCGACGACCCGCTCGAGCGGCTGATCGGCCTCGTCGCGGACGAGACCGGACCCGACGACGTCGCGGAGGAGCACGACCACTACCTCTACGGGGCGCCGAAGGAGCGGGTCTGAGGGTCGTCTATGCGGACTCCGGCGCGTTCATCGCGCTGCTCTGGCGGCGCGACCGGGCGCACGCGCGCGTCCGCGACCATTACACCTCGCTGCGCGACGCGGGCGACGTGCTGCTCACGTCGGATCTCGTCGTGTCGGAGACGGCGACCCGGCTTCGCTTCGACGCCGGCCTCGACGCGGCGCTCGCGTTCCGGAGCCTGCTCGAGGAGGCGGTGCACGCCGGCCGGCTGATCGTTCGCCACGCCGACGCCGAGCTCGACTCGCGGGCTTGGGACCTGATGGAGCGCCATCCGGGCCTCACGCTCTCGTTCACCGACTGCGTCGGCGCGGTGACGGCCACCGAGGGCCGTGCAGCGGCCGTCTTCGGTCTCGACAACGACTTCCGCGCCCTCGGCTTCACGCTCGAGCCGGGCGCGACACTCATCCCGAACCGACAGGAGGAGCAATGACCCATCCCGACACCTTCGGCGCACGCTCCACCCTGACCGTCGACGAGGCGACCCACGAGATCTATCGCCTCGACGCGCTGCAGTCCAGCTTCGACGTCGCCCGGCTCCCCTACACGCTGCGCATCCTCCTCGAGAACGTCCTGCGCCGCGAGGACGGCGACACGGTCTCGACGGCGGACGTCGAGGCCATCGCGAGGTGGGATGCGACCGCGGAGCCGTCGAGCGAGGTGACGTTCTCCCCGGCCCGCGTGCTGCTGCAGGACTTCACCGGCGTCCCCGCCGTGGTCGACCTCGCCGCGATGCGCGACGCGATGGCCGCGCTCGGCGGCGACCCGAGCGCGATCGACCCGCTCATCCCCGCGGAGCTCGTGATCGACCACTCGGTGCAGGTCGACGACTTCGCGAGCCGGCTCGCGATCCGCCGGAACGCAGAGCTCGAGTTCAAGCGGAACCGCGAGCGCTACGCATTCCTCCGCTGGGGCCAGGGCGCCTTCGACGCGCTGAAGGTCGTCCCCCCGAACACGGGGATCTGCCATCAGGTCAACCTGGAGTTCCTCGCGCGGGTCGTCGAGGCGCGCGACGGGCGCGCCTTTCCCGACACGCTCGTCGGCACCGACTCGCACACGACGATGGTCAACGGCCTCGGCGTCCTCGGCTGGGGCGTCGGCGGGATCGAGGCCGAGGCGGCGATGCTCGGTGAGTCGATCTCGATGCTCGTGCCGCAGGTCGTCGGCTTCCGGCTCCACGGGCAGCTGCCCGAGGGCGCCACGGCGACGGATCTCGTCCTCACGGTCACGCAGATCCTCCGGCAGACGGGCGTCGTCGGGAAGTTCGTCGAGTACTTCGGCGAGGGTCTCGCCGGCCTGCCGCTCGCCGACCGCGCGACGATCGGGAACATGTCGCCGGAGTACGGCGCGACCTGCGGCTTCTTCCCCGTCGACGACGAGACGCTCCGCTACCTGCGCCTCACCGGCCGCGACGAGGAGCGCGTGAGGCTCGTCGAGGCCTACTGCAAGGAGAACATGCTGTGGCACGAGCCGTCCGAGCCGGCGACGTATTCGCAGGTCGTCGAGCTCGACCTCTCGACGGTCGAGCCCTCCCTCGCCGGGCCGAGGCGGCCGCAGGACCGGATCGCGCTGTCCTCCGCGAAGACGGCGTTCCACGAGGCGCTCGGGACGTTCGGCGTCGACTACGGCAACGCGGTCGACCACGCGATCGCGGAGTCGTTCCCGGCGAGCGACTCGCCCGCGCACGCAGATCCCGGAGCGGCGGCGCCGCACGGCGACCAGATGGTTCGGGCTGCTCCGGTGGCGCTCGCGCCCATATGGACCGAAGGCATCCCGTGCGAGCTCGACGGGGAGATCGTGCACCTCTCGCACGGAGCGGTCGTGATCGCGGCGATCACGTCGTGCACGAACACGTCCAACCCGTCCGTGATGGTCGCTGCCGGGCTGCTCGCCAAGAAGGCGGTCGAGCGCGGGCTCGACCGCAGGCCGTGGGTGAAGTCGAGCCTCGCGCCGGGGTCGAAGGTCGTGAGCGACTACTTCGACCGCGCAGGCCTCACGCCGTACCTCGAGGCGCTCGGCTTCCACACGGTCGGCTACGGCTGCACCACGTGCATCGGGAACTCGGGCCCGCTGCCCGAGCCGGTCTCGCAGGCGATCGCGGAGGGCAACCTCGTCGCGTGCGCCGTCCTCTCGGGCAACCGGAACTTCGAGGCGCGCGTGCACCCGGAGGTGAAGGCGAACTACCTCGCCAGCCCGCCGCTCGTCGTCGCCTACGCGCTCGCGGGCCGGATGGACGTGGACCTCGCGACCGAGCCGCTCGGGCACGACCCGAACGGCGACCCCGTGTACCTCTCCGACCTCTGGCCCTCGGCCGCGGAGGTGCGCGAGACCGTCGAGGGCTCGATCGGGCGCGAGATGTTCGAGTCGACGTACGCGGACGTCTACACCGGCGATCCCGAGTGGCGCGAGCTCCCCGTTCCGGAGGGCTCGCAGTTCGCGTGGGACGACGCGTCGACGTACGTGCGGCAGCCGCCCTACTTCGAGGGCATGACGCGGGACCACGGCCGCGTCGAGGACGTCATCGATGCGCGCTGCCTCGTCTCGCTCGGCGACTCCGTCACGACCGACCACATCTCGCCGGCCGGCTCGATCCGGCCCGACGCGCCTGCCGGCCGCTACCTGATCGACCACGGCGTCGAGCGAAAGGACTTCAACTCGTACGGCTCGCGCCGCGGCAACCACGAGGTGATGGTGCGCGGCACCTTCGCTAACGTCCGCCTCCGCAACCTGCTCGTGCCGGAGTCGGAGGGGACGTGGACGGTGCACCTGCCGTCGGGCGAGGAGACGACGATCTTCGAGGCGGCCGAGCGCTACATCGCAGAGGGGGTGCCGACGATCGTCCTCGCCGGGAAGGAGTACGGCTCGGGCTCGTCGCGCGACTGGGCGGCGAAGGGGCCCAACCTGCTCGGCGTGAAGGCGGTGATCGCGGAGAGCTACGAGCGGATCCACCGCTCGAACCTCCTGATGATGGGCATCCTCCCGCTCCAGTTCCGCGACGGGGAGAGTCGCGAGACGCTCGGGCTCACGGGCCGCGAGCGCTTCTCGGTGACGGGCGTCGAGGACGGCGAGGCGCGCGAGGTGACGGTCCGCGCCGACGAGAAGGAGTTCCGCGCGATCCTCAGGCTCGACACCCCGCGCGAGCGCGAGTACCTCCGCCACGGCGGGATCCTTCCCTACGTGTTGCGGAAGCTGGCGGATGGTGTCCGACTTTAAGTCGGACACCAAGCGCCCTGCCGAGGCGGACCTGCGCGCGCTGCTCGGCCGCTTCCCGGCCGGCGTCGCCGTCGTCACGGTGGACGCCGGCGGGCAGCGGCTCGGGCTGACCGTCGGCACGCTCGTCGGGCTGTCGCTCGACCCGCCGCTCGTCGGCTTCTCGATCTCCCGCCAGGCCGCGCTGCACGAGCTCCTCCGGGAGGCCGGCGGGTGCGCGATCTCGCTCCTCGCCACCGGGCAGGACTGGCTCGCCGAGCACTTCGCCCGCGGCGTGCCGCCGATCGGAATGTGGCACGGACTCGCGACGGAGCCCGGGGCGAGCGGCGCGCCGCTCCTCGCGGGCGCGCTCGGCTGGCTCGAGTGCGGCGTCCGCGACGAGGTGGCCGTGGGGACGCACACGCTCTTCGTGTGCGAGGTGGAGCGCGTCCAGCACGGCGTCGACGCGCCGCCGCTCGTCCGCGTCCGGGGCGGGTTCGCGACGGCCTGATGCTTGCGTCTGGTGTCCGACTTCAAGTCGGACACCAAGCGACCAGGCGATCCGGAGGTACGCTCGCCGGTCGTGAGCGCGCGCGACACGTCGTGGGGCATCGAGCCCGTGCCGGAGCGGCTCCGGGTGCTCGGCGGCCTCGACCTCGGCCTCCTCTGGGGCAACCTCGGCGTCTCGCTGCTCGTCATCGTCGCGGGCGCGATCCTCGTCCCGGCGCTCTCGCTGCCCGCGGCGCTCCTCGCGATCCTCGTCGGCTGCCTGATCGGGAACCTGATGCTCGCCGTCGCCGGCGCGATCGGCGCCCAGGCGCGCGTTCCGTCGATGGTGCTGCTGCGGGCGCCGCTCGGCGAGCGCGGCTCGTACCTCCCGACGACGGTCAACGTCGTCCAGTGCCTCGGCTGGACGGTGTTCGAGCTGCTCGTGATCGCGACTGCCGCCGCTGCACTCTCGGACGAGCTGCTCGGCTTCGAGGGCCGGTGGGCGTGGACGCTGGTCTTCGGCGCGGCAGCGCTCGCGATGGGCCTGATCGGCCCGATCGGCGTCGTGCGCACCGTCATCCGACGAGTCGCCGTGTGGGTCGTCCCGCTCGCGGTCGCCTACCTCGGCTGGTGGGCGCTCACCGGAGGCGGCCTCGAGGACGCCTGGAACCGGCCTGGCGAAGGTGGCCTCTCGACGTGGCAGGGGATCGACATCGTCGTGGGCGTCACGGTGTCCTGGATCCCGCTCGCGGCCGACTACACCCGCTTCGCGCGCTCGCCGCGCGGCGCCTTCTGGGGGACCGGGGTCGGCTACTTCGTCCCCGACGCGCTGCTGCTCGGCCTCGGCGCGGTCGTGCTGCTGACGCGCGACATCGCCGACGCCTCCGCGCTGCCCGCCGCGGTCGCGGCGGGCGGGCTGGTCGCGCTCCTCGCGCTGCTCGCGCTGACCGTCGCCGAGACGGACGAGGCGTTCGCCAACGCCTACTCGGGGGCGGTCTCGCTGCAGAACCTCTTCCCCCGGGTACCGCAGCGGCTCCTGATCGTCGCGACGACGACGCTCGGGACGATCGGCGCGCTCGTACTCGAGCTGACGAGCTTCCAGTCCTTCCTCTTCCTGCTCGGCTCGTGCTTCGTGCCGCTCTTCGCCGTGCTCCTCGCCGACTGGCTGGCCGCGGGCCGCAGCTACGAGTCCGACGACGTCTTCGCGGCGCCGTCGGTTCGGGCCGGCGCGATCGTCGCGTGGCTCGCGGGCTTTGCGGCCTACCAGTGGCTCTCGCCGACGGGGCCTGCGTGGTGGGTCGACCAGGTCGAGCGCCTCGACCCGCCCGCCTGGGGCATCGGCGCGACACTGCCGAGCTTCGTCGTGTCGTTCGCGCTCGCGCTCGTCCTCGCGGCTGCCGGGCGGCGCGTCGGCGCCCGCCCGGCGCGCGCATGAGCGCGCTGGGGCTGATCGGCAACCTGGCCGTCGACCGGATCGCAGGAGGCGCGCCGCGCGCGGGCGGCGGCGTCTTCCAC
>JBKPNM010000182.1:0-19620 GCA_046732615.1 Actinomycetota bacterium
CGATCGCGCCCTCCGCGGCACCCGCGCCGACGAGGTTGTGGAGCTCGTCGATGAACAGGATGATGTCGCCGCGCTGGGTGATCTCCTTCATCACCTTCTTCAGGCGCTCCTCGAACTCGCCGCGGTACTTCGAGCCCGCCACGAGCGCGGCGAGGTCGAGCGTGTAGATCTGCTTGTTCTTCAGAAGCTCGGGCACCTGGTTCGCCGCGATCCGCGCGGCGAGGCCCTCGACGACGGCCGTCTTGCCGACGCCGGGCTCGCCGATCAGCACGGGATTGTTCTTCTGGCGGCGTGAGAGGATCTGCATCACGCGCTCGATCTCGGTCTGGCGGCCGACGACCGGGTCGAGCTTGCCCTCGGTCGCCTGCTTCGTGAGGTTGCGGCCGAACTGGTCGAGCAGCTTCGAGTTCTTCGCCTTCTCGCCCTGCGCGGAGCCGCCCGGCTGGCCGGACTGCCTGCGTCCGGGGCCAGAGAGCATCCGGATGATCTCGTTGCGGATCTTCTCGGCGTCGGCGTCGAAGTCGAGCAGGATGCGCGCGGCGACGCCCTCGTTCTCGCGGACGAGCCCGAGCAGGATGTGCTCGGTGCCGATGTAGTTGTGTCCGAGCGACAGTGCCTCGCGCAGCGCGAGCTCCAGCACCTTCTTCGCGCGCGGCGTGAACGGGATCTGGCCGGTGGTGACCTCGTCCCCCTGACCGACGATGCGGGCGACCTGCGCTCGCACCTCCTCGACGGTGATGTCGAGCTGCTCGAGGACGCGCGCGGCGAGGCCCTCCTCCTCGCGCAGGAGCCCGAGCAGGATGTGCTCCGTCCCGATGTAGTTGTGCTTGAGAGCGCGTGCCTCGTCCTGGGCGAGGACGACGACTTGCCGGGCCCGTTCCGTGAATCGCTCGAACAACTGCCTCGACCCTCCTTTCCGCGTGATCCGGAGTCTGCGGTGCCGCCGGCTCCGGGTCGAAGGCACCACTGATCGTACCCGACGCCTGCGAAGTCGCCGACCGGGCGCGCAGGTAGCGTTCCCGCGCGGATGAGGGTCCTCGTCACCGGCTCGTCGGGCCAGATCGGCACGAATCTCGCACTCCGGCTCACGGCCGGCGGGCACGAGGTGTTCGGCATCGACAAGCGCCTCAACACCTGGACCGACGAATTCCCCTACCTCCTCCAGGACCTCGCGGGTCACTATGCGCCCTTCCCGGGCGGCATCAACGGGGTCGAGTACCCCGACGTCGACCTCGTCGTGCATCTGGCCGCGCACGCGAAGGTGCACCAGCTCGTCCGCGAGCCGCACCGCGCGCTCGAGAACGCGATGATGACGTTCAACGTCCTCGAGTACGCGCGCCAGGGGAGCATCCCGATCGTCTTCTCCTCGAGCCGCGAGGTGTACGGCGACGTCCACCGCTTCGAGGGCTACGCAGAGCAGGCGGCCGACTTCGCCTACACGGAGAGCACGTACTCCGCGTCGAAGATCGCAGGCGAGGCGTTCATCTACTCGTACGCCCGCTGCTACGGGCTGCCGTACCTCGTCTTCCGCTTCTCGAACGTCTACGGCCGGTTCGACAACGACCTGCAGCGCATGGTGCGGGTGATCCCGCTGTTCATCCACTCGATGCTCCGCGGCGAGCCGATCACGATCTACGGGGGCCGCGACAAGACTCTCGACTTCACGTACGTCGACGACTGCGTCGACGGGATCGCCCGCGGGATCGAGGCGCTCCACGAGGGCCGGGTCGTCAACCAGACGATCAACCTCGCGTACGGCCAGGGGAACACCCTGGTGCACTGCGCCGAGCGGATCGCCGAGGAGCTCGGCGTCGAACCCGACATGACGCTCGCTCCCTCGCTCCTCGGCGAGGTGACGCACTACGTGGCCGATCTCTCGAAGGCCCGTGAGCTGCTCGGCTTCGACCCCGCCGTGCCGCTCGACGAGGGCATCGCGCGCGCCGTCGCCTGGTTCCGCGAGCACCGTACGGCGCACCCCGAGGAGGACGTCGCGGTGCGGCGCGACCACGAGGGGGCGCTCGGCGCGGCGAGCGGCTGGAAGACGGCCGCGGCATAGCCGCCGCCGCGCGTCAGGGCGAGAAGACCTGCGCGGCCGGCGGCGCGGCGATCTTCACCGGCACGTCGTACGCGAGGAACGTGATCGTCTGCGTCGCGGTGCCCCGGACGCCGCTCTGCACGACCGTCGGCGTGCTGCTCCTGACCTGACGGACCCGCCCGTCGGCCCCGACCCAGACGTGCTGGGTGGTGCGGCCGAGCTTGACGCCGGTCGCCCGCTGTACCGCGGCGATCTGCTTCCCGTAGGCGGGGATCGCGCGCGCCGCGCGCTGGAGGTCGACGACCGCCCGGTAGTGGGTCGCCGGCCTTCCCGCGACGGTCTCGCGGCCGAGGCTCTTCGTCGAGATCAGGCCCTTCCGGAGCGGCGCGAGCGTCTGCCCCATGTCGACGAGCGACGAGAAGTCGATGCCGGCGCTCGCCGCCTGCGCCGAGAGCCCGATCTTGACCCACGTCTTGCCTGCCGGCAGCTGGGAGGCGAACGCCGGCGAGCGCATGAACATCACGTACGACCCTTTCTCCTCGATCAGCCGGGCTTCGAGCGGCACCGACCGGCCCGCGACGACCGTCCGCACGTTGAGCGCGACGCTGCCGCCCGACTGCGCGCCGGTGCCCGTCATCGTCTGGCGCACGCCCGACCCGGCGATCGTCACGCTCATGCGAAGCTTCGATGAGCGCACGTCGGCGCTCCGCTTCAGGGCGCTGACGACGGGGTCGGTCGCCGCCTGCGCCGAGACGGCGAACGTGAGCAGCGCGACGAGGGCGAGGACGAGGCGACGCACGTCCGCATCGTAGGCGTAGCCATGCGCGGCGGCACTCCCCGAAGGTCCAGGCTCAGCGCTGCGAATCCGACGGTGCCTGCCGCAGCGCCGGGAAGAGGACGACGTCCCGGATCGACTCCTTCCCCGTCAGGAGCATCACGAAGCGGTCGATCCCGAACCCGAGGCCGCCGGTCGGCGGCATGCCGTAGGAGAGCGCCTCGACGTAGTCGGGGTCGCCGCGCTCGCCCTCGACCTGCTCCGACTGCTGGTCGAACCGAGCCTGCTGCATCGCGGCCTCGTTGATCTCGGTGAAGGCGTTGCCGAGCTCCATGCCGCCCGCGAAGTACTCGAACCGCTCGGTGAGCGTCGGGTCGTCGTCGGTCGGCCGCGCGAACGGCGAGAGCTCGAGGGGATAGTCGTGGACGATCGTCGGCTGGATCAGGCCCGGCTCCACATAGTGGGAGAACGCGTGGTCGACGAGTTGCGTCCAGTCCTTGTCGGCGTCGGTGTCGACGCCGCGCTCGGTGAGCCACGCCCGCAGCTCGTCCGGGTCGCGCGTCCAGAGCTCGTGCCGCTCGAGCGCTTCGACGAAGCGAATCCGCTCCCAGGGGCCTGCGAGATCGAGCTCGTGGCCGCGGAACGTGACGGCGGTCGTTCCGACCACCTCGCGGGCGACGCGCTCGACGAGCTGCTCGATGCGCTCCATCGTGTCGCGGTAGTCGGCGTAGGCCTCGTACCACTCGAGCATCGTGAACTCCGGGTTGTGCTTGAACGAGACGCCCTCGTTGCGGAAGTCCTTGCCGATCTCGTAGACGCGCTCGAGGCCGCCGACGATCAGCCGCTTGAGGTAGAGCTCGGTCGCGATCCGGAGGTAGAGGTCGGCGTCGAGCTCGTTGTGGTGCGTGACGAACGGCCGTGCGAATGCGCCGCCGTAGCGCGGCTGCAGCACGGGAGTCTCGACCTCGACGAAGCCCCATTCGTCGAGCGCGCGGCGGATCGCCGTCACGACCTTCGCGCGGACGACGAACGTCTCTCGGGCCTCCTCGTTCATCAGCAGGTCGAGGTAGCGCTTGCGGTAGCGCAGCTCGACGTCGGTCAGCCCGTGGAAGGTGTCGGGCAGCGGCTGCGTGTTGCGCGCGAGGACCTCGACGCTCTCCGCGAGCACCGATGGCTCTCCGCGCCGTGACTTGGCCGGCCGGCCGACGACGCCGATCACGTCGCCGAGGTGGACGTCGACCTCGCCGGTGACGGCGACGTCGCAGATGACCTGGATACGCCCCGAGCGGTCGACGAGGTCGAGGAAGACGAGCTTCCCCATCCCGCGTCTCGCCATCGCGCGCCCCGCGAGCCGGCGTCTCGACTCGAGCTCTCCCCCTGCGTCGAGCGGCTCCGCCTCGGCCCTGAGCGTGGCGATCTCATCACGTTCGGGGAAGCGCTTCGGTGCAGGCGGCGCGGCCACCGCCGGATCCTACGTCGACGAATGCCGCCGCCACTCGCGGACGAGCCGGGCCGCGGCGAGGCGGAGGCGGCGTTCGGCGTCGCGAATCGCAGCCGCGACGGCGACCTCCTGGCGCTCGAGCGCCGCCTGCTCGTCGCATGCGAGGCGTTCGAGCCGCGCGATCACCTCGGGCGCGAGGGGCGGCGACGTCAGCTCCAGGTCGTCCGGCTCCGGCCCGGCACCGGCCACCGTCGGCGCGCCCGAGAGCCAGCGTACGACGCGAGCGTAGCGCCGCTCGGATGCGAATGCAGCGGCCCGGCTGAAGCCAGGCCACGCGATCAGGCGGCCTTGATCTCCATGATCTTGAACTTGACCACCGAGCCACGGGGTGTCGTCACCTCGACGGTCTCGCCCTTCTTGTGGCCCATGATCGCCTTCCCAACGGGCGACTCGTTCGAGAGCTTCTGCTCGGCCGGATTCGCCTCGGCGGAGCCGACGATGTGGTACTCGAGCGTCTCCTTCGCGTCGACGTCGCGCAGCCGGACGACGGAGCCGACCGACACGACGCTCGTGTCGACCTCGGCGGTGTCGATCACGCGCGCATGTGCGAGCCGCTCCTCGAGCTGGGCGATCTTGTGCTCGAGCATCGCCTGCTCGTTCTTCGCGTCGTCGTATTCGGCGTTCTCGGCGATGTCGCCGAACTCGCGCGCGGTACGGATCCGCTCGGCAATCTCGCGCCGCCGGTCGTTTCGGAGCGTGTCGAGCTCGAGCTTGAGGGCGTCATAGCCCTCTGGAGTGAGGATCACGTCCTTCAGCAGAGGAACCTCCGGAGTCGCCAGAAACGAGAACGAGGCGCCTACTG
This sequence comes from Actinomycetota bacterium, assembly GCA_046732615.1. Classification (GTDB taxonomy): domain Bacteria; phylum Actinomycetota; class Thermoleophilia; order Gaiellales; family Gaiellaceae; genus Gaiella. Next base: position 5,114 of record JBKPNM010000182.1, read on the forward strand.
CGCCACGCGGACGCGCATCGTAGCGGCCGCATGGGCGGCTGGCAACCCCCCGGGCGAGAGGAGCGGCGAGGGGCCGCGTCTACCATTTCCCGACGATGGTCGACCTCCGCGAGCCCTGGTCGATCGGGCCGGTCGAGATCCCGACCCGGCTCGTCCTGGCGCCGATGGCGGGCGTCAGCGTGCAGGCGTTTCGCAGGCAGGGGCGGCGCTTCGGCGCAGGGCTCGTGTGCTCCGAGATGGTCAGCTGCGCCGGGATCGAGCACCGCAACGAGCGGACGCTCGGCTACCTGCGGGTCGCCTCCGACGAGCACCCGCTGGCAATCCAGCTCTTCGGCTCCGACCCGGGGACCATGGCCGAGGCGGCGCGGATGGTCGAGGCCGCCGGGGCCGACCTCGTCGACCTCAACTTCGGCTGCCCCGTGCGCAAGGTGACGAAGACGGGCGCCGGGGCGACGCTTCTCGACGACCCCGACCGGGCGGCCGCGATCGTCTCGGCGATCGCCGACGCGGTCGACATCCCGGTCTCCGTGAAGCTGCGACGCGGGTTGCGCGACGGCTCGCGCGACTGCCTCGTCGTCGGCCCGAGGCTCGTCGAGGCGGGCGCCGCGTCGCTGACGCTCCATCCGCGATCGGCGAAGCAGATGTACACCGGCACGGCGGATCACTCGCTGACGGCGGAGCTCGTCTCCCTGGTCGACGTCCCGGTCATCGCGTCGGGCGACATCGTCAGCCGGGCGAAGGCGCAGTCGGTGCTCGCGACGACGGGGGCGGCTGCGATCATGGTCGGCCGCGCGGCCCAGGGCAACCCGTGGGTTCTGGAGGAGATCGTCGACGGCGGCGGGCGCGAGCCCTCGCGCGAAGAGGTCGTCGCGGAGCTCGTCCTCTTCGTGCGAGAGACGGTCCGTGAGCTCGGCGAGCGTCGCGCGAGCGGGTTCCTCAAGAAGTTCTACGGCTGGTACCTCGGGCGTGGCCGCTTCCCGCGCCCGTTCAAGCAGGAGCTCGTGCAGCTCTCGTCGACCGAGGAGGTCGAGCGGCGCCTGATCGCCGCGGCGCCCGCAGCCCTCGAGCTGATCGAGCGGCTCGAGGCCGAGGTCCCCTACGGCGACGAGGTCACGCTCGAGCTGCCGATCTCGATCTACGGCGGCGGGTAGAGCCTCTCGGGGCAACGCCCCGATGCGCTCAGTTCGAGCGGTGGGCCGTCGCGGCGAGGGCGCCGAGGCCGACGAAGATCGTCCCGGACACGTAGCGCTGCACCCGCAGGAACGTCCGGCTGCTCCGGAGCACGGCGCCCGCGGTGCCCGCCACCAGCGCCCACACGAGATCGCTCGCCAGCGCGATCACGACGAAGAGGGCGCCGAGGAGCGCCAGCTGGCCGCGCGTCGACTCGTGGGGATCGACGAACTGCGGCAGGAACGCGAGGAAGAAGAGCGCCGTCTTCGGGTTGAGGACGTTCACGACGACCCCCTGGCGATAGGTTCGCGCGAGCGTCCGCTCCGCGGCACGCCCGCCGATCCTGTCGTCCGCGCTCAGGATCGTCCGGATCCCGAGCCACACGAGGTAGACGGCGCCGACGATCTTGACGGCGGTGAACGCCTCCGCGGAGGCGGCGAGCAGAGCCGAGAGGCCGACCACAGCGGCAAGCACGTGCACCAGTCCTCCGCTGGCGATGCCGACCGCCGAGACGACGCCGGCCCGCCGCCCGCCGTGGATGCTCTGGGCCACGATGTAGAGCACCGCCGGGCCGGGAACGACGGCCAGCAGGAGCGACGCGAGCGCGAACACCGCGAGGGTGCCGGAATCAGGAGTCACGGTTGAGCTCCCAGACGAGCCGAAGTCCCTCGAGGGTCAGGAACGGGTCGACGCGCTCGATCACCGAGCTGTGCGGCGCGATCAGCTCGGCGAGGCCGCCCGTCGCGACGACCGTCGCCGCCGGCGCTCCGAGCTCCTCGCGTATGCGGGCGACGATCCCGTCCACCTGGCCGGCGAAGCCGTAGACGAGCCCGCTCTGCAGGCCGCCGACGGTCGTCTTGCCGACGACGCTTGCGGGGGCGACGAAGTCGACGTTCACCAGGCGCGCGGCGCGGGCGAACAGCGCCTCCATCGAGATCTCGATCCCCGGCGCGAGCACGCCGCCGACGTACTCGCCGTCGGCCGAGACGACGTCGAAGTTCGTCGAGGTGCCGAAGTCGACGACGATGGCGGGTGCGCCGTACCGCGCGCGGACCGCGACGGCGTTCACGATGCGGTCCGGGCCGACCTCGCGCGGGTCGTCGTAGCGGATCGGGATACCCGTGCGGACACCGGGGCCGACGACGAGCAGCGCCGCGTGCGCCCAGCGATCGGCGAGGCGCTCCCATTCGCGCACGATGCTCGGCACCGTCGTCGAGAGACAGATGCCGTCGACGGCGTCCGGATCGAGCAGCCCGCCGAGAAGGACCGCGAGCTCGTCGCCCGTGCGGCTCCTGTCGGTTGCGACGCGCCAGTGCTCGGCGAGCTCGCCGTCGCGGTAGAGCCCGAGCACGGTCTGCGTGTTGCCGACGTCGACGGCGAGAAGCACCGGGCGAGCTTATTCGCCGTGGCGCTAGAAGGTGTCGTCGTCGTCCGCGCGGCGGACGTCGCCGAGGCGCTCGGCGAGCGCCTCCGCCGTGAGACGCGGCTCGTCGCCCTCGCCGCGCAGCTCCTCGACGGTCACGTCGCCGGACGTGTAGACCTCCGCCCGCGGGATGATGCGCGTCGGGCGGTTCTTGTCCCACACCCAGACGTCCTCCATCTGGGCGTGGAAGAACGGGTAGCTCGCCTGTGGGACGACCTTGAGGTCGAGCTTGTTGCAGAGGTACGTCGCGTCCTGCGTCAGGACGCAGTAGCGGAAGAGCGGGAACACGGCCGTGTACTCCCGCTTGAGCTGGAGCTCGAGCTCCGCCTCGAACTCGTCGAGCTCGTCCAGGTGGCTCATGCCGTTGAGTGTAGTCCCCGGTTACCGGCCCTCGCCGTCCAGGGCAGCCAGGAGCTCGGAGACCCGGCCGCGCCCTGGAACAACGGCAGTGGGCGCCAGCTCGGCGAGCGGCTCGAGCGCGAAGCGGCGCTCGTGGAGCCGGGGGTGCGGGACGGCGAGCCCCGGCTCGTCGATCTCGGCGTCCTCGTAGAGCAACAGGTCGAGGTCGATCGTGCGCGGCCCCCAACGCTCGCCCGTCCGGTCGCGCCCGAGCGCCTGCTCGACCGCGAGGAGCACGTGCAGGAGCGCTCGCGGCGGGAGCTCTGTCTCGAGCTCGGCCGCGCCGTTCAGGTACGTCGGCTGCGCGACTGGCCCCCACGGCTCTGTCTCCCGCAGCCGTGAGACGGCCACGACCTCGACGCCGGCCGCGTCCGACAGGAGCTCCACCGCGCGCGAGATCGTCGCCTCACGGTCACCCAGGTTCGCGCCGAGCCCCACGAACGCGCGCACGGGCGGACGCTACCGTCGACCGGTGGCAATCGCCTGCTAACGCGCGCTTAACCGGGATCACACGGTCTTCCAATCCGGCTCCGCGAAGATGGCGTTCACCCCCGTATCGTGCTCACCTCGACCCGTCTTCTCGCGGCCGCCGTCCTGGCGACCTCTGCGCTCGCCGTCGCCCCGGCGGCCTCGTCCTCGCCCTCGACCCCGACGGCGCCACAGCGCGCGACCGTGATCCAGCTCACGTCGTCCGCGGCGTGCCAGGAGGCGGCGGCGCTCACGGACGCGGGAGCGATGCAGGTGGACGCGCGGCTCCGACTCTGGCGACTCGAGCCGCGGCTCGCCGCGCATCTCGTCCCGTCGCTCCGTGCCCGCGGGGCCCTCGTGTTCGCGGAGCGCGAGCGGACGTACCGCGTGGCCGCCACGACCGAGACGCCCGACCCCCAGCAGGGTGAGCAGTGGTGGTTGTCGCAGATCGGGATCGACGGCCTGACTCCTCCGGGCCCAGGCGTCCCGGTCACGATCGTCGACTCTGGTCTCGACGTCTCGCATCCCGAGTTCGCAGGCCGCCCCGATACCGTGACCCTCAACGCCCAGGAGCCTGCGGGCATCGGCGGAGAGCACGGGACGTCCGTCGCCTCGGTCATCGGGGCACCGCTCAACGGCGTCGGCGTCGTCGGCGTCTACCCCCGCGTGGTGCTGCGCTCCTGGGACGCGGCCAAGGGCGACGGCACCCAGCTCGAGTCGACCGAGATCGCCGGCGGCATCCTCGCCGCTGCGCGCGCGGGCCGAAGCGTGATCAACCTCAGCCTGGGCTCGGACGCGAGCGACCTCCCGATCGCGCTCGCCGTCGACGAAGCCGTCGCGTCCGGGTCGCTCGTCGTGGCGGCTTCGGGCAACGACGGCGATCGCGGGAGCCCGCTCGGGTACCCGGCGGCATACCCGCGCGTGACGACGGTCGCCGCGACCGACAAGACAGGAGGCGTCGCCGCGTTCTCGAGTCGCTCGCGATACGTGGACTTGGCCGCGCCGGGCGCCGACATTCTCGTCGCGAGCGCCCTGGGCAAGAACTGGCGGCCGGCCTCGGGGACGAGCTTCGCCTCGCCGATGGTCGCAGCGGCCGCCGCGTGGGTGTGGACGGCGCGGCCGACTCTCACCGCGGGCCAGCTGGCGGAGATCCTGCGTCGCTCGGCGCGCGACCTACCGCCGGCAGGACGGGATCCGGCCTCGGGCTTCGGGATGCTCGACGTCGCCGCGGCGCTGGCGCTGCCCGCCCCGGTCGCCGATCCCTACGAGCCGAACGACGACATCGACGAGGTCAGCCCGAACGGCGACCGCTTCGTCGCCAAGGCGCAGCCGCTGACGACGACGTCTCTGCGCACGACGCGTATCGCCGGGCGGGTCGACGCCTACGAGGACCCGCGCGACGTCTACCGCACGTGGCTCGCTGCAGGCCGGCGATTCTCGGCGACGCTCACGTCGTCGTCCGACGGGGAGCTGGCGCTCTACTCGGCCACGGCGCCTAGCGTCGTCGGCCGCTTCGCGACGACCGGGCGGCTCGCAGTCGCCTCCACACGCGGCACCACCGAGCGCCTCGTCTACGCGAACGGCAAGCGGGGGCGCTGGGCGTTCATCGTCGTCCGGCTCCCCAATGGGACGCTCGATGCGACGTACCGGCTCCGGGTCGCCTACACGGCGGTCACGAAGCGCTGACCCCCCGCTCGACGCGGACGGCCGCGTGCTCCACGGGACGCGCGAGCGCGACGTCGGGCTTCCGCACCCGCACGCGCGCCGCGGCGACCGCAAAACGCTCGACCAGCGTGTCTGCGAGAGCCGCGGCGAGCGCCTCGAGCAGGTGGTACGCGCGGCCGTCCGAGACCTCCACGACCGTCGCGACGACGTCACGATAGTCGAGCGCGTCCTCGATCCGATCGGTTCCCGCGGCCGTCGTGTCCGAGAGGTCGAGCTCGACGTCGACGAGGAACCGCTGGCCCTCGCGCCGCTCGTGCTCGAGCACGCCGTGGAAGGCATGGAGCTCGATCCCGTGCAGCTCGATCGTCACGGCGTGACGGTACCGCGCTCCACTGCGGCCGCGACCGCGAGCGCCTCGACGTGCGAGCGCACGTCGTGCACGCGGAAGATGCTCGCGCCGCGGTCGAACGCCGCCACCGCTGCGCCCACCGACGCCGCGTCGCTCCCGAGCCTCGCCTCGGGGCCTTCGACCACCCGCGCGAGCGTCCACTTGCGGGAGAGCCCGACGAGCACTGGGCGGCCGATGGCGACGATCCGGTCGAGCCCCCGGACGAGCTCGAGGTTGTGGTCGGCCGTCTTGCCGAAGCCGAAGCCGGGATCGAGGCAGATCCGCTCCTCCGCGACCCCGGCGGCGACCGCCGCCGCGAGCCGCTCCTCGAGGAACGACGCGACCTCGGAGACGACGTCCCGGTAGTGCGGCGCGTCCTGCATCGTGCGAGGCTCCCCCTGCATGTGCATCAGGCAGAGACGCGCGCCGGCCTCGGCGACCGCCTCGGCGAGCTGCGGCTCGCGTCGTAATGCGGTGACGTCGTTGACCATCGTCGCTCCAAGCGCGAGCGCCCTCCGGGCCACCCCGGCGCGAGAGGTGTCGATCGAGACGGCACACCCCTGCAGGCGCTCGAGCACCGGAACGACGCGGCGCAGCTCCTCCTCCTCGCAAACGTCCGCTGCGCCGGGGCGCGTCGACTCGCCGCCGACGTCGACGATGGCGGCGCCGTCCTCGAGCATCTGCCGCGCCGTCGCCGCCGCATCGGCCGGTGACGCGTGCGCGCCGCCGTCGGAGAAGCTGTCGGGGGTCACGTTGACGATGCCCATCACCGCAGGACGCGGCCAATCGTCCGTGACCGGCTCTCGTCTCATCGGACATGGACGCTAACGCGCAGCGCGGAGGTGGGTCGGGGCGGAACGCAGCCCTCGGCGCGGCAGTCGTCGGGCTCGTCGTCGTCGTCGCGATCGCCTCGCGCGGCTCGCGCCCGAGCGAGCGGATCGGCGAGCATCGTCCCTCGGAGGGCCTCGTCGACGCGGCCGTGAGCCTCTTCGTCGTGGGTCTCGGCGTCGTGGCCGTCTGCGTCGTGGTGCTCCTCTCGTTGTTCGGGCGGTACCAGCCGGACGGCGAGGTGCGCAAGCGCCGCAGCCCGGTGTGGTCGGTCGTCACGTTCGTGGTGGCGATGGCGCTGCTCGCGCTCGTCGTGCGCGCCATGACCGGGAGCCGCGGCCCGCGTCTGCAGCCCTTGCTCCCGGGTCGCGACGACGAGGGAGCCGCAGGCGCCGACGGCCAAGGCGGCAAGTACGAGCCCGAGTTCGTCCTCTGGCCGGTTCTCGTGGTCGGCGCCCTCGTCGCTCTCGCCGCCGTCGCCTGGTGGCTCGGCGCCCGCGGCCGCAGATCGGCGCGCGAGCCGGTCGCCGCGACGCCGCACGAGGCGCTCGCGGACGTGCTCTCCGCGACGCTCGACGATCTCCGCGCCGAACGCGACCCCCGACGGGCCGTGATCGCTGCGTACGCGCGGATGGAACGCGCTCTGGCCGCATCCGGACTTCCGCGCGGCCCGGCGGAGGCGCCGCAGGAGTACCTGGAGCGAGCGCTCGACGAGCTCGAGCTCTCGTCGCGCGCAGCGGGCCGCCTGACCGCGCTCTTCGCATGGGCGCGTTTCTCCGGGCACGATGTGCGCCCCGAGATGAAGGACGAGGCGATCGGGACGCTCGAGGAGGTGCGGCGCGAGCTCGCGGCCGTCGACGCCGCGCGCCGCGCGGAGCAGGCGGGCACCGCAGCGTGAGCCGGCTCGACCGCACCGTCGCCGTCGCGCTCTCGGTGACGCTCTGGGCGGCGATCGTCGTCGTCGCGGCGCCCGGAGCGGCGGGGCTCGTCGCCCACATCTGGCTCGTCGCCGTGCTCGCCCTCGCGCTGGGCTTCGCGCTCGTGAGGCTCCGGCGCGCGATCCCTCGACGCGCATCGGCGTTCGACGCCGCGTTCGCGCCCTCCCGGCCGACGCGCGCTCGCCCGGCCTCGCTGGCCCGCGTCGAGCGCGAGGTGACGCTCGCGACCGGGACGGCGTTCGACGTCCACTATCGCCTCCGGCCGCTCGTCGCTCCGCTCTCCACGGGGCTCCTGCTCCGGCGCGGCGTCGACCCCGAGCGCCGCCCGGACGAAGCCCGGGCCCTGCTCGGGCCCGACCTCTGGGAGCTCGTGCGGCCGGGCCGGCCCGCACCGGACGACCGCACGGCCCCAGGCATTCCCCTTGCGGCCGCCGAGCGCATGGTCGACGACCTGGAGCGGCTCGCGTGGAGCTGAACGACGTCGCGCGGCACGCGAACGCCGTACTCGACGAGGTCGAGCGCGCCGTCGTCGGCAAGCGCGACCGTCTCGAGCTCGTGCTCGCGGGGATCCTCTCCGACGGCCACGTCCTGCTCGAGGACGTCCCCGGGCTCGCGAAGACACTCACGGCACGCTCGTTCGCCGAGGTGATGGGCCTCCGCTTCGCGCGTGTCCAGTTCACGCCCGACCTGCTCCCATCGGACGTCACCGGCTCCTCGATCTGGAACCAGCGCGACGCGGCGTTCGAGTTTCGGCCCGGCCCGGTCTTCGCGAACGTCCTCCTTGCGGACGAGATCAACCGTGCCCCGCCGAAGACGCAGGCGGCGTTGCTCGAGGCGATGCAGGAGCGGCAGGTATCGATCGACGGCGAGACACGTCTGCTCGAGCCGCCGTTCGTCGTCCTCGCGACGCAGAACCCGATCGAGTACGAGGGGACATATCCGCTGCCGGAGGCTCAGCTCGACCGATTCGTCCTGCGCACGGGGTTCGGGTATCCCTCGGCGGACGCCGAGTGGGAGATGCTCGAGCGGCGGCTCGGGCGTGGGACCGACGGTGTCGAGCTGCGGGAGGTCGTGGATCGCGCGACGCTCCTCGGGATGCAGCGCGCCGTCGAGGAGGTCCACGTCGACGAGAGCATCGGGCGCTACGTCGTCGACCTCGTCGCCGCGACGCGCGAGAGCCCGAGCGTCTCCGTCGGCTCCAGCCCGCGCGGCTCGCTGGCGCTCGTGAAGCTCGCGCGCTGCCACGCAGCGCTCGCGGGCCGTGACTTCGTCACGCCGGACGACGTGAAGAGCGTCGCGCTTCCCGCCCTGGCGCACCGGCTCGTGCTCCGCCCCGAGCTCTGGGTGCAGCGCCGGAGCGGCGAGGACGTCGTCCGCGAGGTGCTCGACGAGGTGCGGACGCCGGCGACCGAGACGGCGTGACACGCTCGGCGGACGCCCGGCTGGGCGCCTATGCCCTGCTTTCCGCAGCCGCGCTCGTCGCCGCCCTGGGCCTGCGACGCACGGAGCTCGCGGCCCTGGCCGCGCCGTTCGCCGTCCTCGTCGCGCTGGGCGTCCGCTCTACCCGGCCCGTCCTCAGGGCGTGGGTCGACCTCGACCGCGAGCGCGCGGTCGAGGGGGACGAGATCGAGGCGCGACTCACCGTCCGCGCCGAGTCGGCCGTCGACCGGCTCGAGATCGGGCTCGGGCTACCCGAGGGGATCGAGCTCGCCGAGGGCACGAATCCCGTTGCGCTCCGGCTGGCGGCCGACGAGGAGCGGGAGCTGGAGCTCCGCCTTCGCTGCGTGCGCTGGTCGACGGTCGACGTCGGGGAGGTGTGGCTGCGGGCGAGAGACCGGGTCGGCCTCGTCCGCCACGAGGGCCGGATCGACCGGCGGCGTCCGCTGCGCATCTACCCGACGCCGGAGCGGCTCCGGCGGCTCGTCACGCCCGCCCACACGCAGGCTGCGACCGGCTCCGAGGTCGCCCGGGTCAGGGGCGAGGGGCTCGAGTTCGCGGACACACGCCCCTTCGTGCCCGGCGACCTCGTGCGCTCGATCAACTGGCGAGCCACTGCCCGTCGCGGAAGCCTCGTCGTCAACGAGCGGCATCCGGAGCGGAACGCCGACGTCGTGATCTTCCTCGACAGCCTCGCCGAGGCGCGCGCCTCGGCGCAGGGGACGCTCGAGCAGGCCGTGAGAACGGCCGCGACGCTCGCAACCCATTTCCTCGAGCGCCGCGATCGCGTCGGCCTCGTCGCGTTCGGCGGCATCCTGCGCTGGCTCGAGCCCGGCGGCGGCCTCGTGCAGCAGTACCGACTCGTCGATGCGCTCCTCGAGACGGGCGTGGAGTTCAGCTACGCCTGGAAGGACGTCAACGTGATCCCCGCGCGGACGCTGCCCGGGCGCGCGCTCGTGATCGCCGTCACGCCGCTGCTCGACGAGCGGTCGCTCGCAGCGCTCGCAGACCTCCGAGGCCGGGGGCACGACCTCGTCGTCCTCGAGATCTCGCCCGAGCCATACCTCGAGCCGGGCGACGACCCCGGCGACGCGGTCGCTCTCCGCCTCTGGCGGCTCCAGCGCGCCGAGCTTCGTGCCGGCTTCGAGCGGCTCGGCGCCGCCGTGGCGACGATCGGCGACGAGACCACGATCGAGGAGGCGCTCGAGGGGGTGAGGGCATACCGGCGTCACGCCCGTCTGGTGCGGCGCTAGCCGCTGCCGCCGCCGTCTGTGTGTCGCTCGGCCTCGCGGTCTGGCTCGCTCTCACCGCGAGCGCCGACGCGAGGCCCGCGGTGCTCGCGACCGCCCTCCTCGGCGCCCTCGCGACGGCCGCTGCCTTCGTCCGGCCGGCGGCGCTCGCGCTCGCGCTGACCGCCTCGGCGGCCGCGTACGCGCTTCTCCTGACGATCGACGAGCCGCCGCTCGACAGCCGTGCCGCCGGCGTCGCCGCAGCGCTTCTCGTCGTCGGGGAGCTGAGCGGCTGGGCGCAGGAGCTCGCCGGAACGACCGACGAGCCTGGAGGCGCCTGGCGACGTCCGGCGTGGATCGCCGGCGCCGCAACGGGAGCGCTCGCGCTGGCGTGGATCGTGGTCGCCGTCGCCGACGTCGCACGGGTCGAGGGCCTCGCGGTCGAGGCCGTCGGCGCGTTGGCCGCGCTCGCGGCGCTCGTCCTCGTGACGCGGCTCGCCGGAGGCCGCGGGGGCGCGCCGGACGAGCGTCGCTAGGACGCCGCCGGGTCGGGCGGGGGCTGCATCGCGGCGCCCGGTAGCGGCCGCGGGGAAGGCTTGAGCGCCGGCTTCTTCTCGGGCTCGGGCTCGGGCTCGACGGCCGGGGGCGGCGTCTCGTCGGCGAAGATCGACTCCTCCGACTCGCCCTGCAGGAGCCGCTCGAACTGGCTCTTGTCGATCGTCTCGCGCTCGATCAGGATCGCCGAGAGCTTGTGCAGCTCTTCCATGTGCTCGCGGAGGACCGTCGTCGCCTTGTCGTGCGCCTCCTCGATCACGCGGCGGATCTCGTCGTCGATCTCCTTGGCGATCTCCTCGGAGTAGTCCGGCTCGGCACCCATCTCGCGGCCGAGGAACGGCATGTCGTGGTTCCGGCCGAGCACGCGGGGGCCGAGCTTCTCGCTCATTCCGAAGCGCATGATCATCTGCTTCGCCGTCGACGTGATCCGCTCGATGTCGTTCGCGGCGCCGGTCGTGACCTCGTTGAAGACGAGCTCCTCCGCCGCGCGGCCGCCGAGCGTCATCGCCATCTGGTCCATCAGCGTGCCCTTGGTCGTCAAGTAGCGGTCCTCGGCGGGCAGTGAGATCGTGTACCCGAGGGCCTGGCCGCGCGAGACGATCGAGATCTTGTGCACCTCGTCGGTGCCCTCGAGGTAGTAGCCGACGAGCGCGTGCCCCATCTCGTGGTACGCGGTGATCTTGCGCTCCTTCTCGGAGAAGAGCCGCGACTTCTTCTCGGGGCCGGCGATCACCCGCATGATCCCTTCCTCGAGCTCGAGCTGGCCGATCGTCTTCTCCCCGCGGCGCGCCGCGAGCAGCGCGGCCTCGTTGATCACGTTCGCAAGGTCGGCGCCCGTGAAGCCCGGAGTCGCGGCGGCGAGCACGTCGAGGTCGATCTCCTTGTCGAGCGGCTTGCCCTTCGCGTGGACCTCGAGGATCTGCTGGCGGCCCTTGCGGTCGGGTCGGTCGACGACGATCTGGCGGTCGAAGCGGCCCGGGCGGAGGAGCGCCGGGTCGAGGATGTCCGGACGGTTCGTCGCCGCGATCAGGATGATGTTGTCCTTCAGCTCGAACCCGTCCATCTCGACGAGGAGCTGGTTCAGCGTCTGCTCGCGCTCGTCGTGGCCGCCGCCGAGCCCGGCGCCGCGATGACGGCCGACGGCGTCGATCTCGTCGATGAAGATGATGCACGGGCTCGCCTGCTTCGCCTGCTCGAACAGGTCGCGGACGCGCGACGCGCCGACGCCGACGAACATCTCGACGAAGTCGGAGCCCGAGATGGAGAAGAACGGGACGCCCGCCTCGCCCGCGGTCGCGCGCGCGAGCAGCGTCTTACCGGTGCCGGGCGGGCCGTAGAGCAGGACGCCCTTCGGGATCCGCGCCCCGAGCGCCTGGAACTTCTTCGGGTTCTCGAGGAACTCCTTGATCTCCTGGAGCTCCTCGACCGCCTCGTCCGCGCCGGCGACGTCCTTGTACGTCACCTTCGGCGAGTCCGGCGACATCCGCTTCGCGCGGCTCTTGCCGAAGCTCATCACCTTCGAGCCGCCGCCCTGCATCTGGTTCATGAGGAAGATCCAGAACCCGATCAGGAGCAGGAACGGCAGGAACCCCGTGAGCAGCGCCCACCACGCGCTCGTCCCGATCCCCTTGGAGTCGTAGGTGACGTTGTTCTTCGCGAGCAGGTTCTCGAACTGCACCTGCGACTGCGGCGACGGATAGTTGACCTTCACCTTCGTGCCGGAGTCGAGCTCTGCGGTGATCGACTGTCGGTTCGGCGAGAACGTGACCTTGCTGACGTTTCCGTTCTCGACCTGCTCCTTCAGCTGCGAGTACGTGAGCTTCTCGCCGCTGTCGCGGCGCGGCATCAGCGTCTGGCTCGCGAGATAGACGAGCAGCACGATCACGACGAGCGGGAAGAGCGCGCTGCGGAAGAAGCGATTCACCGTAGACGGAGGGTAGCAGCGTGCCTCTGGACTTCCAGCGCCCGCCTCGGACCCCTAACGTGGGCCAATCTTCCGCGCAGGAACGAAAAGCCCTGCAAGGACGCCTAGAAGCCGTTCGGGACGAGATCCGGGTGCAATACCCCGATATAGGGGAGATTGCGGTAACGCTCGGCGAAGTCGAGCCCGTAGCCGATCACGAAGCGGTTCGGAATCTCGAATCCGACGTACCGGACCGGCACCTCCACCTCGCGTCGCTCGGGTTTCGTCAGCAGGGCGCAGATCTCGAGCGACGCGGGCTTGCGCGCACCGAGCGTCCGCCGGAGATAGGAGAGCGTCAGGCCCGAGTCGATGATGTCCTCGACGACGAGGACGTCGCGGCCGGAGATGTTGATCTCGAGGTCCTTCAGGATCCGCACGACGCCGGAGGAGTCCGTGCCCGCGCCGTAGCTCGAGATCGCCATGAAGTCGATCTCGCACGGCACCGTCAACTCGCGCATCAGGTCCGAGATGAAGAAGATCGCGCCCTTGAGGACGCCGACGAGAAGGAGGTCGCGGCCCTCGTAGTCGGCCGAGATCTCGGCGCCGAGCTCCTCGACGCGGCTGCGGAGCGAGTCCTGGTCGATCAGGACCTCGCCGACGTCGGCATGCACCGACGTCATGTGGCCTCCCTCCGCGCGCGCACCGCGTCCTCCCAGCCGGGCGCCGTCTCGAGACCCGCGACGACGACGACCGCCCCGTCCTCGGTCGCGACGAGCGGCCACGCATCTCGGTCGGGCCTCGGCACCTTCGCGTCCACGAGCACATCCTGCACCTTTCGCGAGCGGCCCGCGAGACGATCCCCCGGCCGGCGCGAGCGGACGACGAGGCCGGGCATGTCGCTCTCGATCGTCCACGGCCCCCACTCCACCGTGCCCTCGAGGCGGAGCTGCCCGTACGTCCGAACCGCGCGGATCCCATCCCCGAGATCGGCGCTCCGGGTTCCCTCGAGCGAGGAGCAGAGGTCGACGAGCGAGCGCTCCAGCGCGCGCGGGAGCCGCGGCCGCTCGTCGGCGAGCGCGAGCAGGTTCGCGCGCGCTCTCGGATCGAGCTCCTCCAGGAGCGGCAGCAGGCGCTCGCGGATCAGGCCGCGCTTCGTGTCGTGGTTCGTCGCGTCGACGCGCCAGGCGAGGCCGCGTGCGCGGCAGTACGCCTCCGTCTCCTCGCGCCAGAGCGGCAGCAGCGGGCGTACGACTCCGTCGGCGCGGCGCGCCCGGATGCCGCGCGTCGAGCCGCTCGAGACGACGCGGTAGAGCAGCGTCTCGATCTGGTCGGACGCCGTGTGCCCCGTGGCCCGGAGCCCCCCGTTCTCCGTGGCGGCATACCGGGCCTTGCGCAGGCTCGCCTCCGTCGCCCCGGCGGGCACGTCCGGGCGGAGCACCTCGGCGCCGAACGCCTCCACGCAGTGCTCCGCGTCGGCGTCCGCCGCCGCCCCGCGCTGGCCGTGGTGGACGTGGACGGCGCTCACGCGGTAGCCGAGCTCGCCGAGCCCGTGCCAGAGGCAGGTCGAGTCGGCGCCGCCGGAGACGAGGCACGTCACCTCGCCACCGGGTGCGATCAGGTCGCGGGAGCGGATGTGGGCCTCGACCCGCTCGAGCACGTCCATCGGCCCAGTCTGCCTACACCGGCTCCCGGAAGCGCGGCGCGGCCGCCCAGGCACGCAGCGTCTCGGCCGCACGCGCGACTGCCTCCGCGTCGAGCTCGAACGGCGTCGCGTGCGGGATCCGGCCGATCTGCGCCCCGGGGAAGGTCCCGTCCGCCGCATCGAGCACGTAGCGAACGGGGAGCGCATGCGAGACGGCGACGACGACCTCCTCCGGGCGCGAGAGGAGCTCGTCGAGCGCGCCGGCGAACCGCGCCGCCGCCTCTGCCCTGCTCTCGCCGTCGCCCGGGCAGGGCGCGTCCGCCTCGTGCGTCCACGCCCACGCGCGGTACGCCTCGAGCGGCCCTCCTTCGTAGGCGCCGAAGTCGATCTCGTCGAGGCCGGCGAGGACGATGCGGGGCACGTCGCGCTCGCCGAGCCCGATCGCGAGGGTCTCCTGCGTCC
>JBKPNM010000183.1:0-9527 GCA_046732615.1 Actinomycetota bacterium
CCACATCGGTCGTCCCCGCGGCCGAGCGGAGGCCCTCGAGCACGCGCGCCTTGTCGTTCTCCGTCTGGAGGCGGCCGACGAGCCAGGTGCCCGCGTTCGACATCGCCTTGTAGTCGAGGTCCACCGGGTTCTGCGTCGAGAGCACGAGGCCCATGCCGAAGGCGCGACCCTGCTTGAAGATCGTCAGGATCGGCTTCTTCGCCGGCGGCGCCGCCGACGGCGGCACGTAGCCGAACACTTCGTCCATGTACGCGAGCGCCCGCAGGTCGGGCGTTCCCTCCTGCCCGCGCATCCACGTGACGAGCTTCGAGAAGACGAGTGTCACGACGAACTGGCGCTCCTCCTCGGAGAGATGGGCGAGGTAGACGACGGCGCACCTCGGCTTCCCGTCCGCCATGAAGAGCAGCTTCTGCGGATCGAGCGGCTCTCCATCGCCCCACGCGGCGAACTGCGGCGACGCGACGAGCGCGTTCAGGGTGAACGCGAGCTTCGTCCGGTCGGCCGGCGGGAAGAACTGGTCGAGCTCGAACACGCCGAGCTTGCGGATCGGCGGTGACTGGATCTCGCCGATGAGCGCCCCGAGGTCGAGGTCGCGGCCGGCCCGCCACGCGTTCTCGATCAGGTTCGAGAGCAGCACGTGCTCGCGGCTCGAGAGCGGGTCCGCCTGGATGCCGACGAGCGCGAGGAGGCTCGTCACCGTGCCCTCGATCTCGTCTCTGAGGGCCTCGGCGTCGGTGTCCCACGAGAGCGGGGGCGCCTCGAGCGAGCCGACGATGTTCAGCGGCACGCCGGCCGACGAGCCCGGCGTGTAGATCGTGACGTCCGCCGCGTCCTGGAGCGCCTGGAGCCGCTCCGGCCCGATCCCGTTCGAGGCCAGGCCCTCGCGCCAGATCGTCGCCTGCTTCTCCGCGTACTCGTCGACCGAGACGCCCGCAGCCTCCGCCTCCGCCTCACTCACCCACGGCCTGAAGCTCGCCGGAGCGAGGTCGGGGAAGACGAGCGCGAGGTTCGTCATGTCGCCCTTGGGGTCGAGGACGAGCGTGGGGATCCCCGAGAGGAGCGCTTCCTCGAGCAGCACGACCGCGAGGCCGGTCTTGCCCGAGCCGGTCATGCCGACGACGACCCCGTGCGTCGTCAGGGCGCTCGAGCCGATGACGACCTCTGCCGTCCCGGGCTTCCCGGTCTTCGGGTCGATCTCGTACCCGATGTGGAACGACCCACGGTCGGCCATCGGCGGTGAGTCTAGAGTCACCCGGATGCTCGACGGACTGAAGGTGAAGCCCGGCACGAAGGCGCGGATCGGCGAGCGCGACCCCGCCGACAAGCTCGGGCTCGAGAAGGAGGAGGGGGAGACGCGGCTGGCGGAGCTCGTCGAGCGGATCGACGCTCTGCAGTACCGACTCTACGCCCAGGACCGGCACAGCGTGCTGCTCGTGCTCCAGGGCCTGGACGCATCGGGCAAGGACGGCGTCGTCCGGCGGGTCTTCGAGGGCGTCAACCCGACCGGGGTCTCCGTGACGTCGTTCCGCGCCCCGGTCGGGCTGGAGCTGCAACACGACTACCTCTGGCGGATCCACGCGGCGCTGCCGCGTCGCGGCACCGTCGGCGTCTTCAACCGCTCGCACTACGAGGACGTCGTCGCGGTGCGGATGTACGAGCTCGCGCCCGAGAAGAGATGGCGTCCGCGCTACGAGCACATCCGCGGGTTCGAGCGGATGCTCGTCGACGAGGGGACGACCGTGCTGAAGGTGTTCCTCAACGTCTCGCGCGAGGAGCAGCGTGCCCGCTTCCAGGAGCGCGTCGACGACCCGGAGAAGCGCTGGAAGTTTCGCCGTGACGACCTGAAGGTGCGCGAGCGCTTCGACGACTGGGTCGAGGCGTGGGAGGAGGCGCTGACCGAGACGTCGACCGAGTGGGCGCCGTGGTACGTCGTCCCCGCCGATCGCAACTGGCTGAAGGCGCTCGCAGTCGGCGAGCTTATCGCCGACGCGCTCGAGCGGCTCGATCCGCAGCTCCCAGAGCCCGAGGAGGGGCTCGACGGCCTCGTGATCACCTGAGGCGGCGCCCGGTGGAGAAGCCGCGACGTCGGCATCGCCGCCGGGATTCCGACGCCGCGGCTCTCCGGGGGAGAGACCTAGAGGAGGATCCTCGCCGCGAGCTCGGGCGGGCAGCCGCGCTCGACGAGGCTCACGGCATCGTGCAGGTCGACCTCCACATTCGCCGCGAGCACCGCTGCCGCGTCGAGGTCGTACCCAGACCTGCAGAGCGCATCGAATCGCCATGCGAGGACCTCTGCTGCCTCGTCCACCCGGAGATCCTCGAACTGTGCCGCCGTCATGCCGTGCCCCCTCTCCTGAGGGCCGTCCGCCGCTCGAGGCCCTCGTTCACCATGCCACTACCGTCGGTGATCGTGCCTGGCTGCTCTTCCCCCACGGGGCGAGACGTGCCTAGCCGTTCGGGTGGTCGCCTGTGGAGCGCCGCCCGCCGCTCCCAGGCCTTGAGGGACGGCGCCGGGTTCGTAAGCTCAGAGTGAGTGGTCGAGCTCGCAGGATTCGAGGTGCCGGACGAGCACGTGCTCGAGCTCGCCGGCCTGCTCGCGGACGCGGGCTACGACGAGACCGCCGAGCGGCTGGGCTACGCGCTCAAGTGGGGCGACGATGTCGTCGGGCTGCGCATCGCCGACCGGCTCGCGATCATCGACGTGCTCGACGACGCGCCCGCGGGGCTCGCCGGCCTGCGCGACGTGCTCGTCACCGAGCACCGCTGGCGCGTCCGCCACGGCATGGTCTGACGGACGGTCCGGCCCGTTGCCGCCCGCTCTACGCGGTGTACGTGTGGAGGTGCCAGATCTCCGGCGGCCCTTGGGGCCGTGGCACGCCAGCTGCGTCGAACGCGGGCATCAGGCGCTCCTCACGGAATCGCTTTGCGTCCTCTTCGGATTCGAAGACCTCCAGGACGCGCCAGCCGCCGTTCGGGCCGCGCTCTCCAGGCCAATCTGCGCCCGGACCTTCTCGTAGATCTCTTGCGAACCCTCGGGGTTGTCGACCACCACTGCGATCGCCACGTCGTCCTCCTCTCGCCTTCGGGGCCTTCTACGCGGGCAGATCGTACGGCATCGTCGGAGCCGTCGCGCCGTGCGGCCGACGTGCTCGGCCGACAGACGCAGCAAGCCGAACCGGCTAGAACCACCGCTTCCAGCGGAAGAAGCCGACCATCGCGACGAGCGTCGCGACGAGCGCCGCGAGGATGACCCAGAACGCGACCTTCGTCGCCTCGCCGGGGTAGATCACGTTCATGCCGAACACGCCCGTGATGAGCGTCAACGGCAGCATCGTGACGCTGATCAGCGTGAGGAGCCGCAGGACGTTGTTCTGGCGGTGCGAGATCACCGACTCGTTCGTCGACTCGAGCGCCTCGACGACCTCCTTGTAGTTGTCGAGCTGGTCCCAGATCCGCTCGACCGCGTCGTTGATGTCATCGAAGTAGAGGTCGAGCTCCTCCGGCAGGAAGCGGTTGATCCGCCGCTCGAGGACGCGCAACGTCGAGCGCTCCGGCTTGATCACCTTGCGGTACGAGATGATCTCCTGCTTCGCGTTCGAGATGTCGCGGACGACGTCCTCGGCCGCGCCCTCGAACATGTCGTCCTCGATCCGGTCGAGCTTGTGGCCGATCTTGTCGAGGATCGGGAAGCAGTAGTCGAAGAGGTCGTCGAGTACCTCGTAGAGCAGGCGGCCGGAGCCCTTCGCGAAGAGCTGCTCGCGGTAGGCGTCGTCCGTTTCGCAGCGGGCGAAGAGCCGCGTCACCGGGAGTAGCTCCCGGGTCGGAAGCGTGACGAGGTAGTCCTCGCCGATGAAGATGTCGAGCTCCGCAGCGTTGAGCCGCTGGACGGCCTTGTCGTAGACGGGGAAGTGGAGGACGGCGAAGAGGTAGCGGTCGTCCTCGTAGTCGTCCACCTTCGGCCGCTGGCGCTTCGAGACGATGTCCTCGACGTCGAGCGGGTGCCAGCCGAACCGCTCGGCGAGAGCCTGGGCGGTGTCGAGGTCGGGCGTGACCGCGTTGACCCAGGTGAGGCCCGCGGCGGTGAGCTCAGAGACCTGCGGGGCGCGTGCGACGTCGTCCGCGCCGGGGCGCGAGCGGATGCTCCTGCGGATGCGGGGCAGGCTCGGCACGGGGACTGAGCGGGTCGTCGGTCGCCAACATCATGTTCGCCATTCTAGTCGCGTCGCCTGCGAGGACGACGGACGTCCGTCGGCTGGACCTGAAGCGACCTGGCCGGCAGCCCCGTTCCGGTGCTCGGGCCGGCGTGAAGTGTGCCGAATGTGTGCCAATCGAGGTCGAGCCCTTTCGCCCGTTCTGACAACGAGGTATCAGGGGAGAGGTCATGTCCTTCCCCACAGATCGGAGCCGTGCCATGCCTCGAGCCCTGGCCCTCGTTCTCTTCGTCATCCTCCTCACGGGCGGCGTGCTCGCCGTGCCCGCCGCCCGCGGCGCCTCGTCCGACGTCGTCGTCAGCCAGGTGTTCGCCGGCGGCGGCAACGCGGGCGCGCCGTTCGCGAACGACTTCGTCGAGCTCTTCAACCGTGGCTCTACCTCTGTCGACGTCAGCGGCTGGACCATCCAGTACGCCTCCGCCGCCGGATCGACCTGGCAGGCAACCACGCTGACGGGGTCGATCGCACCCGGACGGCACTACCTCGTCCACCTCGCCTCGGCAGCGGCGGTCGGCGCCACTCTGCCGACGCCCGACGCGACCGGGACGATGAACCTGGCCGTCTCGGGCGGGAAGGTCGCGATCGTCCGCGACGCCACGGCTTTGTCGTGCGGCGCGGTCGCGGGCAGCTGCTCGGGTGTCGCGTCCATCGCAGACCTCGTCGGCTACGGGAGCGCCGCCGACTACGAAGGAACCGGAGCCGCTCCCGCGATCGACAACACGACCGCCGCGGTCCGCGCGAGCGGGGGCTGCGCCGACACCGACGCGAACGCGGCTGACTTCGCGGCCGAGACGCCGACGCCGCGGACCACGTCGAGCCCGGTGACGACGTGCGGCAGCCAGCCGCCGCCCACAGGAGCCGTCTCGCAGAACGCGACCGTCGACATCGACATCGAGGCCGTGCTCTCGATCGCGCTCGAGCGGTCGAACGTGAGCTTCGGCAACGCGACGACGGGCGCCACGCCCTCCCCGGTGTCCGAGCGCGTGACCGTCGTGAGCAACAACGCGGCCGGCTACGCCGTCAGCGTGCATCGCACCGCGTTCCAGCCTGCGGACGTCCCGCTCGGCATCGCCGGCACCGCGCCGAGCGGCGGGCAGATCGGCGGCGGCCTCTCGGGCGGCGCGATGGCCGCGATCCCGATTCCGCCGGCGGCCGACCTGCTCGTGGGGACGACCGCCGCGCGGAGCGCCGCCTCCGGGGACGTCTGGGACACGCGGCTCGGCTTCGTCTCGCCGCTCCCGAGCGTCCCGGCCGGGCGCTACACAGCGACCGTCACGTTCACGGTGATCGGTCGATGAGACGCGCTGCGGGTCTTTTCCTGGCCGCACTCGTGCTCGTGCCCCCCTCGGCGGGCGCGGGCACGGCACGGCGACCGCTCGCGCTGACGGCGACCCCGGCGCACGTCTGGATCGCAGGATCCGGCCGTGCGACCGTGCGCGTCGCGAACGCGGGCACGACCCCGCTCGTCGTCGAGGCCGCGCGCGCGGGGTTCTCGCTCGACCTCCGAGGTCGGCCGCGGATCGTCCCGCGCCACGGGCGACAGGCGGCTGCACCGTGGCTCAGCGTGCGGCCGGGCCGCTTCGTCCTGCCCGCCCGAGCGAGCCGGGCGCTCACCGTCACCACTCGGCTTCCCACGCGGATCGAGCCGGGCGACCACGACGCGCTCGTGCTCCTCACGACGCACCCGCGACGCAGGGCCGGCGTCGCCGTGCGGTTGCGAATAGGCGTCGTGGTCGTCGTCCGCGCGCCGGGTCGGATCGTGCGACGGCTCGTGCTCCGTGAGCTCCGGGTGCGGCGGGCGCACAACAGGAGAACACTCGAGCTCCTCGTTGCTAACAAAGGCAACGTGACGGAGAGCCTGGGCCCCGGCCGGGTGCGGATCTCGCTCGTCCGCCGCGGCGAGCGGACGACGCTCGCCGCCGAACCACGCGACCTGCGGCCGCGGACGAGCGGCGTGGTGGTCGCACGCCACGGCGCTCGGAGCGGCGGCTGGGCCACCGTGCGCGTCGAGGTTGCGTCCACAGACCGCGGCCCCGCCGTCCGGCGGAGCTTCCGGATCTGGCTATGACATGGTGCCAGTGTTCGCCGATGCGGACGACCCCGGTGACTCGGGCAGCGCGAGGCCCGCCGCGGCGATCGCCGCGATCGCGAGCCGCTCGTCGTCTGCACCGGGCAGCCCGCTCACCCCGACCGCACCGACCCGTCGATCACCGGCGAACGCGGCGACGCCGCCGTGGAAGAAGGAGAACTGCGGATCGAAGCTCGCGAGCTCGGTCGGAGCGCCGCCGGCCTTCTCGGCGAGCGCCCGGGTCGACGTTGTGTCGCTCCGCGCCGCCGTGTACGCCTTGCGCCGCGCGTTCTCGAGCGTGTCGCGCGACGCACCGTCCATCGCGAGGCATGCGACGAGCTCGCCGTGGTCGTCGACGACGGCGATCGACAGCGGCTCCGGAGCCGCCTCGACCGTGGCGTGGATCGCCGCGAGTGCCTGCTCGTGCGTCACGGCCGCATCTTGGCCCTCGTGGACTGGTCGGCCTTGGCGACGACGCAGAAGCGGTTGCCGTCGGGGTCGACGAGCACCACGAAGTCGTCGTCCGGCCCATACTCGCGCGGGTAGCGGGTCGCTCCGAGCGCGAGCAGCCGCTCGACCTCGCCCTCGCGGTCGGAGGTGTAGAGATCCAGGTGCACACGGCTGTGTTCACCGAGCGCCGGCAGCCGGTTTTCCTCGACGCGGTCGAGAGAGAGGTTCGGGCCCGCACCGCTCGGGTCGGTGAGGACGACCCACCCGTCCTTCGGCGGCTCCCGCGGGATGTAGCCGAGCGTCGACTGCCAGAACGCCATGAGCTCCTCGAACCGCACGCAGCGAACCACGATCGAGCCCACTCGCACGCGTGAGCCGCGCGCCTCGGGCGGACCGGGGTCAGGCAACGCGGGCGATGCGCTTGCCGAGCGAGACGATCGCCGTTCCCACCGCGAGCCCAGCGCCGAGCGCGCCGGCGATGAGATTCGTCTGGACGCAGGTGCGGCACGCGTTGCAGCACGTCGTGGCCATCGGCGCGTGCTCGCCGTACTTGGCGACGGTCTGCGTCATTCGGCCTTGCCACGCGGCCTTCATTGGACCCAACTGTACCGCGGCGTGAAGTCGACGGCGAGCTCGCGATGCGAGGCGGGGGATCGAGCGACCTGCATTCGAAACAGGTCCGCGTTCGGATTCGGCTACTGTGAGGCGAGATAGAGCGGGTCCGGTCTGCGCAGTCTGCGCCTTCCTTACGCGTTCGTGACGGGTAAGGGAGGTGTTTTCATATGGCAGAAGGAACCGTGAAGTGGTTCGACGATGCGAAGGGCTACGGGTTCATCACCCCGGCAGAGGGATCGAAGGATCTCTTCGTCCACCACTCGAACGTCAACGGCGAGGGTTTCAAGTCGCTCCCGGAGGGCGCGAAGGTGACGTTCGATGCTCGCGAGGGTCAGAAGGGCCCCGAGGCGGCGAACGTCACGCTCGTCGCGTAGCTCCATCGCTCGTCCGCGGGCCGCATGCGCGGTCCGCGGACGGCCGCGTCATCGAAGGAGAGGAGCTGCGCCATCGCAGTCAAGGAAGAGAAGATCGAGCTCGAGGGTGAGATCACCGAGGCTCTTCGGAACCGCATGTTCCGCGTCACGCTGGACAACGGCCACGAGATGATCGGTTACACCTCGGGACGGATGAAGCGCTACCGGATCAGGATGAATCCTGGCGACCGCGTGCTCGTCGAGGTCTCGGCCTACGACCTCGACCGCGGCCGGATCGTCTACCGGCTCCGGTAGACGCTGGACGCGGAGGGGACCCTTGGCAAGCCCCGAGGACCGAAACTACGCAGCCATCGAGCGGCTCGAGAGGCTTCTCGCGGAGATCCGCGAGAATCCCTCGACGCCCCGCGAAACGGAGGCCATCCGCGAGATCGGGTTCGAGATCGCCACCGCGATCCGCGAGGTCGGGGCGATGCTCATCAACGTCGGCTGGGAGCAGACCTTCGCGACGAGTGACCGCTCCAAGCGGTCCGAGCGAGATGAGCGGCCGTGAACACGGCGGGTGACACGCGCCCATGATCCTTGCCGGCGAACGAGTGCCGCCCGACGTCGTCCGCCGTCTCGCGACGCTCCTTCCCGACGAGCAGCTCGCGGCGCGACTCGTCGCTGCTCTCGACACGAAGACCACGATCTTCGCGCTGAGCGAGACGCAATGCGAGACCATGATCTCGGCGCTCGGCGAATCGCCGCCGGCGCCGCTTGTCGGCCTCCACGAGGCCCTCGTAAAGCAGCGAGACCTTCGCGGTCGCCGGCGGGAGACGCAGCAGCGTCGGAATCGGCGGGACCTGCAGAGCGCACGGCCACGCTGAACGTCGCTTCAGCCGTCGCGACGGGCAGGCCCGAAGCTCTCCGGCGAAAAAGAGGGCACACCGGTGGGGGTGCACGCTCCCGTGACCGCGGTGCGGAAGCGGTCGCCCGCGAGCCCTTACACACCCTCCCCTCGCCGGTGTGATCCGTAGTGGTGCAGCGCTCCGGAGCCCGCAAGCGGGTGGACGACGCGGTACCGGGGTTTCCCCGGTGCCGGCCGTCAGGCCGGCTACGGGCGACCTCCGTGCACGTTGTTTACCGCCGGTTGGATGCGTCAACACTGAGATCAGCGCACCCGAATTCCGACGGGACGGCGGTATCAGTTCTCGGCGGGTTGCGTACACGGAGGACTCATCCGGGTTCTCGTCCGCACCATCTATGCACCGAGGAGGAACTTTCATGGCAACTATCGAATCCGAGCGTCCACGCACGGAATCTGCTGTGTCTCGGAGAGTCTCGAGTCAGACGCAGGACGAGACGAAGCTCTCGCTCAAGACGACCGAGTTCTGGGCGATGGGTGGCGTGATTGCCGCGATCCTGATCGCCGCCGCGGTGTCAGATTCGCTTGGTGACGTACGCGCCTGGACACTGGTCACCATCGTGGCTGCCGCGTACATCATCAGCCGCGGTCTTGCCAAGGCTGGCAGCAGGTACTCGGGCGGCGAAGACCCGCTCAACCGCTGATAGCGGCCATATTCCTTGTGGCGCTTCCTCTGGCGCCAAACGCAACGAAGGGTCACCTCAGATGAGCACGATGACTAGCCGCTCCTGAGGACCACCGGTTTGAGGGCCGTCCCTTTGGGCGGCCCTCCACTTCCATGAACGCGAGGAGATCTGATGAGCACTAGCACGATGAGCGACCCGCGCGAGCTGTTCTTGCATGAGCTCGGAGACGTCTTGTATGCCGAGCAGACGCTCGTGAAGACACTTCCCAAGCTCCAGGAG
>JBKPNM010000184.1:0-13011 GCA_046732615.1 Actinomycetota bacterium
CTCGCTCGGCGAGAGCTACATCTTCGTGCAGGGGCCGCCCGGGTCCGGCAAGACGTGGCAGGGGGCGCGCATGGCGATCGCGCTGATGCGGGCGGGGAAGCGCGTCGGCGTCACGTCGCTGAGCCACAAGGCGATCCACAACATGCTGCGGGCGATCCAGCACGAGGCAGACGTGCAGGGCTACACGTTCAGCGGCGCCAAGCGGGGGAGCGCCGAGGAGGACGCCGACTCGGGGTTCGAGAGCAGGTGCTTCGTGACGTCCCAGGACGTCGACGTGTGCGCCGATCCGTCCTACGCGCTCGTGGCGGGCACGACGTGGGCGCTGACTCGTCCCGCTGTCGATCTTCACGCCGCGGACCATCCGCTCGACGTCCTGATGGTCGACGAGGCGGGGCAGCTCGCGCTCGCGGACGTGGTCGCGGCGGCGACCTCCGCGCGGTCGCTCGTGCTGCTCGGCGACCCGAACCAGCTCCCGCAGGTCACGCAGGGCTCGCATCCCGAAGGCGCGGAGCGCTCGGTCCTCCAGCACCTCCTCGGCGAGGCCGTCACCGTGCCGCCGGACCGCGGACTCTTCCTCGAGCGGACGTGGCGGCTGCGGCCCGAGCTCTGCGCCTTCACGTCCGACGCGTACTACGAAGGGCGGCTCGAGCATGCCCCGGACACGGCCCGCCGCTCGCTCGCGCTCGGGAACGGGCCGGTGTGGATCCCGGTCGAGCACGCCGGGCGGAGCCAGTCGTCGCTCGAGGAGGCGGAGGCGATCGCCGGCGCGGTGCGCGAGCTGGTCGGCTCCCCGTTCACGGACCTCGACGGGAGCACGCGGCCGCTCGAGGAGGGCGACGTGCTCGTCGTCGCGCCGTACAACGCGCAGGTCCGAATGCTTCGCTCTCGGCTCCCGGCCGGCGTCCCGGTCGGCACGGTCGACAGGTTCCAGGGACAGCAGGCTCCCGTCGTCTTCGTCTCGATGGCGAGCTCCTCGCCCGACGACGCCCCGCGCGGCATCGGCTTCGCGTTCGACCGCCACCGCTTCAACGTCGCGACCTCGCGCGCCCAGTGTCGCGCGGTGCTGGTCTGCTCGCCCAGACTCCTCGACGCGGACTGCCGCACGGTCGCCCAGATGCGCCTGGTCAGCGCCGTCTGCCGGTTCGTGGAGCTCGCGTCGCCCGGCAGGTAAGGCGCCGCGAGCGACGCACCGCCGGTCGGGGTGACAGGATCGCTGCGTGACCGACGCAGCGGACGCAACCGTCGCGCCTGAGCTCGACCGCACCGAATACCTCAAGACGCTCGTGTTCGCGGCGCTGCTCGGCGTGCCGGTCGCGTTCGCGGCCGTGCTCTTCCAGACGGCGATCCACGACCTCATCCATTTCGTCTGGGAGTACGTGCCGCACGAGCTCGGCTGGGACGAGCCGGCGTGGTGGTACGTCGCCCTCGTTCCGGCCCTCGCCGGCGTCATCGTCGCGGCCGCCGTTCGCCTTCCCGGGCATGGGGGGCACTCGCCGCTCGAGGGGATCGCGATGGGCGACATCCGCCCCGTCGACCTCGGCAGCATCCTGCTCGCGGCGCTCGCGACGCTGGGCTTGGGGCTCGTGCTCGGCCCTGAGGCGCCCTTGATCGCGATCGGCCTGGCGATGGGCGCGCTGGCCGTACGCGTCGTCGGGATGGCCGGCACGACGGGGCAGCTCCTCGTCCTCGCCGGAGCGTTCGCGGCCATCGCGGCGCTGTTCGGGGGGCCGCTCGTAGCCGCGCTCCTGCTCTTCGAGATGCTGGCGATGAGCGGCGCGATCCCCGCGCGAATGATGGGCGCGGCGCTCTTGCCCGGCTTCGTCGCCGCCGGCTCGGGCGGGCTCATCTTCACCGGCGTCGCCGGCTGGTCCGGGCTTCACCAGCAGAACCTCGCGCTACCGGGGATACCTCCGTACGACACCGTGCGGCTCGCCGACCTCGCCTGGTGCACCCTCGTCGCGGTCTCCGTGGCCGTGATCGTCGTCGCCGCCCGCCGCGCCGGGTTCGGCGTCGCTCGGCGTGCCGTCGAACGGCCGGTTCCCGCGCTCGTCGTCGCCGGGCTCTTCGTCGGCGTCCTCGCGGTGCTGTTCCGCGCGCTGACGGACCGTCCGGTCGATCTCGTCCTGTTCTCCGGGCAGTCGGAGATGCCGGCGCTCGTCGCGGAGGGCTCCGCAGGCGTGCTGCTCCTGCTCGTGGTGGCCAAGAGCCTCGCGTACGCGCTTTCGCTCGGCGCCGGCTTCCGCGGAGGGCCCGTGTTCCCGGCGATCGCAATCGGGACGGCGCTGGCGGTCGCCGCGGCCGATCTCCTCCCGGGCCTCGCGGTCACCCCGGCCGTTGCCACCGGGGTGGCGGCGGGCGTGGCCGCAGTCCTGCGGGCGCCCTTCAGCGCAGCGTTGCTCTCGTCCGTGCTCGTCGGGTCGGCGGCGGTCGACGTCGCTCCGCTCAGCGTGCTCGGGGCGGCGGTCGGCGTGCTCACCGTCATCGCGCTGCCGGACCCGAAGAATGCGCCGATGGAGTAGCTGTGCGCATCGAGCTCCTCGAAGGGGACATCACAGAGCAGGAGGTCGACGCGATCGTGAACGCGGCCAACTCCTCGCTGCTCGGCGGCGGCGGTGTCGACGGCGCGATCCACCGCCGCGGAGGGCCCGAGATCCTCGAGGAGTGCAGGGCGCTTCGGGCGTCATCGCATCCGGACGGCCTGCCCGCGGGCGAGGCGGTCGCCACGACCGCGGGCCGCTTGCCCGCACGCTGGGTGATCCACACCGTCGGGCCCGTGTACTCCGGCCAGCCCGGCGAGGCGGAGACCCTGCGCTCGTGCTACACCCGGTCGCTCACCGTGGCGGACGAGCTCGGGGCAAAGACCGTCGCCTTTCCGCTCATCTCGGCAGGTGCGTTCGGCTGGCCGCTCGAGGATGCGGTCGCGCAGGCACTCGTCGCGCTTCGCAAAGCGACGACGTCGGTCGAGGAGGCGCGGCTCGTGCTCTTCGGGGCGGAGACGTTCGCCGCCGCCGAGCGGGTATTCGCCGCTTAATCCGGCTTCGCGCCCATCGCCCAGACGGCGATGATCCACCCGATCAGGGCGAGCGCGGTGATCACGCCGGCCGCCTTGCCGAGGCGGCCCTTCGACTTCCACGACGCGATCCCGGCGGTGATCAGGGCGATGAGGAGCAGGAGCGCGCCGAGGTCGGCCGTGATGTAGCCGATGCCGATCCACGTCGGGTCGTCGTCGGTGTCGCCGAACTCCTTCGAGTACATCCACTCGGCGCCGACACGCATGACGATGTAGGCGGGAAGGCCGACCAGGAGCAACGACCTGAACGCGAAACGCCGCATGCGGTCGCGCTCGCTGTCCGCGACGCTTCCCAGCGACGTTACGACCGCCGTCGTCGCGGCGCCGACCAGCACCATCGCGCCGAGCACGTGGACGAACAGCGGGAAGTTCCAGCTGTCCGGGCGGACGGCGGCGAGAAGACTCGTCATGCGCCCGGCTTCCAGATCATGTCGATCAGGACGAGCAGGAAGAGGATGCTGCTCGCGGTGTGGAACCAGAACGCGCGGGACGCGCCGAACGTCTCGGCGACGAGCGGACTCGTCGGCGTCCCGGCCGCGGCGAGCTTGCCCGCCTCCATCCCCGCCTCGCCGTAGCCCTCGCCGGCGCGTCGCCCGACCTCCGCCGCGATCGCCCAGAGCACGATCGCGGCGATCACCCAGCCGTCCCACACCTGGTACGCGTCGAGCGAGATCGCGAGCCAGATCCCGAACACGATCGTGCCGATCGAGCCGGCCGCGACCATGATCGTGCCGACCTTCGACACCATCATGAGCGATGCGACCCGTGCGGTCGAGTCGGTGTTCCACAGCGCCACGATCATGATCCAGAAGATCACGAGCGCCCCGACGAGCGCGAACGCCGCGAGGAGGTGCAGCGCGAGGATCCAGTCGTTCAGGCCCATGCGACCGGGGGAGGCTACTAAGCCGGCCGACGATGTTCAACATCGGCCAGGTTTCATTCCTGCTCATTTCGGACGTCTTGTCAGGTCCGTGATGCCCAGGCACCATCGGTGCGTGAGGGACGAGGAGGCGACGCAGCTGATTCTCGAAGCGCTCTTCGACATGAGAATCGTGCTCGGCGAGATACACGAAGCCGTGGTGGAGCCAGAGGACGACGATGAAGAAACGGAAGAAGACACGTGAGGAGTGGCGCGCCGAGCTCGAGCGCCGCGCGGACATCGACCGCCGGCTCCTCGAGATGATCGAGCGCTACCGCGAACTCAACGCGAAGAAGCGCGCGGCCGGCTCGTAACCGCCGCGAAGCGCACCTGCCGCTGCATCACGTCGGCGAGCTCGAGGCGCACCTCGACGCGCTCCCCGAGCGGAAGCCCTTTTCCGTCGCAGCGTGCGGTCACGGCGGGGTCGCGCAGCTGGACGAGGCCGCCGTCGCCGTCGTCGTCGACCTCGACGACCACGGCCTCGAACGTCTCCCCGACACGGCGCTGCAGCACCGCCGCCTCGAGCGTCGACACGATTCCGGCCTCGTACTGGCTCGCCTTCTGCGCCGACTGCTCCATCACGGCCGGGAGCTCCGGGAGAGCTGCGAGCACCCACTCGGCGGGCTCCTTGCCGGCGGACAGCGCGACGCACGCCTCGCCGACGTAGCGGTCGACGAGCCGGCGGAGGGGGGCGGTGGTGTGGGCGTACGTCGACGCGAGGGCCGCGTGCACCGGGTCCTTCGGCGCGCGGCCCGCGAACGCCGTGTAGCCGGAGCCGCGCGTCACGCCTGCGGCCTGCTGGAGGAGCGCCGCCTGGCGCGGCACGCTCGGGTCGAGGCTGCGGACGAAGCCCGGGTAGTCGAGCTCCTTCGGCCACGGGACGTCCAGCGCCGCCGCGGTGCGCCGCAGCCTCGCGAGCCGCTTCGGGTCGGCCTCGGGAACCGTCCGCAGGATCCCCACCTTCGCCGTGAGCATCAGCTCGGCGGCGGCCATCCCGGTCATCAGGGAGATCTGCGCGTTCCAGCCCTCGACCGGGAGCGGCGGCCGGTACGAGAGCTCGTAGCCGTCGCGCCCGCGGGTGACCTGCTGCTCGGGAAGCTGGAGGCTGACGCCTCCGCGGCGGGCCTCGCGCTGCTGCCGCAGGATCCCCACCTCGCGCAGGAGAAGGAGCGTCTCGCTCGCGGAGCCGTCGTCGACCGAGCGCTGGACGCCGGCGTAGTCGAGCTTCTCGCGGCTGCGGACGAGCGCGTGGCGCACGTCCACGTCGATTCCCTCGCCCGTGCCGTCGAGCGCCATCGTCCAGACGAGCGCCGGCCGCTCCTCCCCCGGGAGCAGGCTGGCAGCGCCTTCGGAGAGCACCGGTGGATAGAGGCGCGAGTTTCCGTCCGGGGCGTAGAGCGTCTCTCCGCGACGGTGGGCCTCGGCGTCGAGCTCGCCGCCGGCCTTCACGAACGCCGCGACGTCCGCGATCGCGTAGCGCACTCGGTAGCCCTTGCCGTCACGCTCGAGATACATCGCCTGGTCGAGGTCTTTCGACGCCGGCGGGTCGATCGTCACGAACGGGACTCCCGTCTCGTCGGCACGCGGCCGGCGATGCGACCGTGCCGCGCGCTCCGCCTCGGCCGCGACCTCCTCGGGGAAGCCAGTCGGCACGCGGAGCTGGCGCCGGAGCTCCGTCAGCGCGGCGGCGATCTCGGCGTTGTCGGCGTCGGTCAGGCGAACCTGGCGCTTGGGCACGGTTCAGCGTACGCCGTGCCCCGAAGTGCGGCGCGCCGTACCCGCGCGGGCGAGCCAACCGGACTGTGGCACGCCTGCAGGGGCGCCATCCTGAGGCTCCTTGCAATCGCAACTACCGCCCGAGGAGCTCCCCACATGACCGCACTCGAGACCAGCACCTTCGACCGCCTCCGGCGCCGCGTCCGGGGCGCGGTGCTCGAGCCCGGCCAGCCCGGCTGGGACGCCGCGACCCTGGCCTACAACACCTCCTTCGTCCAGGAGCCGACCGTCGTCGCCGTGCCCGAGGACGAGCGGGACGTCGCCGAGATCGTCCGCTACGCCGCCGCGAACGGGCTCCAGGTCGCGCCGCAGCGCACGGGCCACAACGCGGAGCCGCTCGGCGCCATGGACGACGTGATCCTGCTCCGTACCGACCGGCTCCGCGGCGTCGAGATCGACGCCGAGCGGCGCGTCGCGCGCGTGCGCGCGGGGTCGAAGTGGGAGGAGGTCGTGCCGCGCGCATCCGACCTCGGCCTCGCGGCGCTCCACGGCTCGACGCCGGACGTCAGCGTCGCCGGCTACTCGCTCGGCGGCGGCGTGGGCTGGTACGCGCGCAAGCTCGGTCTCTCGACGAACAGCGTCCTCGCGATCGAGCTCGTCACCGCCGACGGCACGCTGCGCCGCGTCGACCACGAGAACGAGCCGGAGCTCTTCTGGGCGCTCCGCGGCGGGGGCGGCAACTTCGGGGTCGTGACCGCGCTCGAAGTGCAGCTGTACGAGATCCCGGAGGTCTACGCCGGCGTCCTGTTCTTCCCCTGGGAGCGCTCCTCGGAGGTGCTCCACGCCTGGCTCGACTGGACGCGGACCGTCCCGGAGGAGATGACGTCCGTCGGCCGCATCCTTCAGTTCCCGCCGCTCGAGGAGCTGCCCGAGCATCTGCGCGGCGGGAAGTTCGCCGTCGTCGAAGGCTTCTTCATCGGCACGGAGGTGGACGGTGCCGAGCTGATGGCCCCGCTCCGTGCGCTCGGTCCCGCGATGGACACCTTCGCGATGGTCCCCCCGGCCGGCATCGCGGAGCTCCACATGGACCCGCCCGACCCGGTGCCGTACACCGGCGAGGGGATGATGCTCGACGACCTCGACGCGGTCGCGATCGAGCGCTTCGTGCGCGCGGCCGGCCCGGGCTCGGACTCGCCGCTCGTCTCCGCGGAGATCCGTCATCTCGGCGGTGCCATCGGCCGGGCAGGCGAGCGGCACGGGGCGCTCGCGGCGATCGACTCGGAGTTCCTCACGTTCGCGCTCGGGATGGTCTTCGACGAGGAGACGTACCGCGCCAACCGCAGACAGCTCGGGATGGTGAGGCACGCGCTGTCGCCCTACGACACCGGTCGCCAGTACCTCAACTTCACCGAGGAGGAGACCGACCCGGCGACCTTCTACCGGCCGGACGCCTACCGGCGCCTGCGCGCCGTGAAGGCCGCCGTCGACCCCGGCAACCTGTTTCGCGCGAACCATCCGATCGCGGGCGCCGAGTAGCGCGGCCGCTCTCGGGGTGGGCCGGCTCTCCGCCCGGCCCACCCCGCCGCAGCCGGGCAGGGACCCGGTGCATGGGGGTCTGTCCTCCCTGCGGCGCCGGGAACCCGTACACGGCCAAGTTCTGCTCCGAGTGTGGCGCTGCGCTCGGGAAGATGCGCTCCGCCGGTCGGCCTGCCGACGCGATCCTCGTCGTGGCCAGCCGAGCGCGGCCTAAGGTGTCCGACTTGAATCGGACACGGGCGAGGAGGTCGCAGATGAGCGAGCGCACGTTCGACGTGGTCGTGATCGGGGCCGGCGCGCCCGGCGAGGTGATCGCGGGCCGGCTCGGAGAGGCCGGTCTCGACGTCGCGCTCGTCGAGGAGCGGCTCGTCGGCGGCGAGTGCTCGTTCTACGCCTGCATGCCCTCGAAGGCGCTGCTGCGGCCCGGAGAGCTCGGGGCCGAGGCGCGACGCGTCCCGGGAGTGGCGACCGGCCCGCTCGATGTCGGGGCCGTCCTCGCTCGGCGCGACGAGGTCGTGCACGACCTCGACGACTCCTCGCAGCTGCCGTGGCTCGAGGAGCGCGGCATCTCGCTCGTCCGCGGCCACGGCCGCCTCGACGGCGAGCGTCGGGTGCGGGTCGACGACGACGTACTGGTCGCCCGACGCGCAGTCGTCGTCGCGACCGGCAGCTCCGCGACGATCCCGCCCGTGCCGGGACTCGTGGCGGCCCGGCCGTGGACGAACGTCGAGGCCACGACGGCGAAGCACGTACCGTCGCGGCTCTTCGTCCTCGGCGGCGGCGTCGTCGGCGTCGAGATGGCGCAGGCGTGGTCGTCGCTCGGCTCGCGCGTCACGCTCGTCCACCGCGACGGCCGCCTGATCGAGCGGGAGGAGCCGTTCGCGAGCGAGCAGGTGGCGACGGCGCTGCGCGAGGCGGGCGTCGACGTGCGGCTCGGGACGTCCGTCGCCGGGGTGTCGCGGAACGGCGTGGTGCGAGTGGAGCTCGAGGGGGGCGGCGAGGTCGAGGCGGACGAGATCCTCGTCTCGATCGGGCGCACACCGCGAACCGCGGACGTCGGGCTCGAGACGGTCGGGCTGGAGCCCGGGAAGCACGTCCGCGTCGACGAGTCGCTCCGTGTACCGGGCCACGAGGCGTGGCTCTACGCCGTCGGCGACGTGAACGGGCGGGCCTTGCTCACGCACATGGGCAAGTACCAGGCGCGACTCGCCGCCGACGGGATCCTCGGGAAAGACGTGCGCCTGCGCTCCGACGGGGTCGCGTCGCCGCGGGTCATCTTCACCGACCCGCAGGTCGGCGCCGTCGGCCTCACGCTCGCCGCCGCCGAGGAGGCGGGCTTCCGCGTGCGCGCGGTCGACGTCGAGACGAGCGGCAACGCGGGCGGCTCGTTCGTCGGCCGGGGCGCCCCGGGCACGGCGCGGATCGTCGTCGACGAGGAGCGCCGGATCGTCGTCGGCGCGACGATCACCGGCGCCGAGGTCGCGGAGGCGCTCCACGCGGCGACCATCGCCGTGATCGGCGAAGTGGCGCTCGACGACCTCTGGCATGCCGTGCCGTCGTTCCCCACCCGCTCGGAGCTCTGGCTGCGCCTGCTCGAGGCCTACGGGCTGTAGCGGCTGGCGCCGCGTCCCGAGCAGGTCGGTGTCCCGCGCCGCAGCACGGGACACCGACCGAGTGTCGGCTCGGGAGCCGTTAGCCCGTGACCGGGGGCTCGAACGCCCCGATGACGCCGATCCGGGCGGTGTTGCACGCCTTCGCGCTCGTGATCTTCACGAGCATGATCCCGGCCTTGCGGGGGGCGATCGAGACGCGGGCGACGCCCTGCGCGTTCGTCCTCACGACCTTGCTCAGGCCCTTGCCGCCGAAGCGGACGGCGACGCCCTTGACCGGGTTCCGCGAGTAGGTCACCTTCGCGACCACGAGCTGCCGGTTCCCGTTCGCCTTGACCATCCCCGGCGTCACCTTGAGGACGCGGCAGATGTTCACGTGGGGCTTCGGCTTCGGCTTCGGCTTTGCGGCCGGCTTCGGCGTCGGCGCGGGCGCGGCCGGCGGACTCGCCGGAGCCGTGACGCGCGTCGACGCGTCGTCGGTGTTGTTCGTCCCGTTCGTGTCCTTGCCGTTGCCCGTGGCGGTCGCGGAGTTGACGAACGTCCCCGTCTGCGCGACCCGGGCAGAGAGCCCGATCGTCCGCTCGACGCCCGGGCCGAGCGTGCCGAGCGAGCAGTGGAGCAGCGCCGACGTGAGAGTGCACGAACCGGCGACAGGCCCCTGCGTCACGGCGACGAACGTGACACCGCTCGGCGCCGCGTCGACGAGCTCGACCTCGTGGGCCCCGTTCGGGCCGTTGTTCCAGACCCGGACGGTGTAGGCGATCTGCGCCTGCCCGTCGACGAGCTGCACCTGCGCCGTCGCGTCCTTCACGACCTGGACGTCCATGAACTCGTCCGACTTCACCGTGGGAGGCGGAGACGGAGGCGGCGTGGTGGGCACGACGCAGTTGCCCTGCCCGTCCTTCACCGTCCCGGCGGGGACCTCGGACTGGTTGCCCTCGATGTTCGGGCAGAGATCCGTCGGGGGCGGCGTGACCGGGACGCACTGTCCGTCCACGATCTCGTAGCCGTTCGGCACCTCGGTCTGCTTGCCCTCCAGGTTCGGGCAGACGTCCTTCTTGTGGTGCATCTCGACGCACTTGCCGTACACGAGCTTGTAGCCGTACGGAACCGTCTCCTGCACGCCGTCGAGATTCGGACACACGTCGGTCGGGGGCGGGATCACGACGCACTTCCCGTCGACGAGCTGGGATCCCTCCGGAACCGTCGGCTGGTTGCCCTCGAGGTTCGGGCACACGTCGACAGGCGGCGGGGGCTGGACGCAGTTGCCCTGCTCGTCCTTGACGTACCCGTCCGGCACGGTCTCCTGGGCGCCGCCCAGATTTGGGCACACGTCGTCGGGCGCCGGTGACGGGCACGAGCTCACGCTCGGCTCGTCCACATGCTCGTTCGCGTCGTGCTCGGGCCCGAGCACGTACGAGCGGCCTTGCGCGTCCGCGAACCACGAGCCGACGCCCTGGTAGTCGGGAATGGCGTTCACCGACACGTCGATCGGGTTGTCCCCCGTCTGCAGCCGCTCGTCGACACCCGGGGTGCCGACGTACTTGCAGACGAACACCTTGCCCTTCTCGGCGCCGCTCACGCGGAAGACGCCGGCCGAGCCCCCGTTGCCGACGTCGACGCTCGCGGCCGTGGCGCTCACGACCGCGAGCGCCGCGACGACGGCAAGGCTCGCGGTGACCCCCAGGCGTCGCAGACGCCCCAGACCGATGCGATGCATCTCTCTTTCCCCCTCTGCTCGCCCCGGCGATCGGAGCGAGGTTGTGTAGACACTCCCTACGCGTCTCACGTTATGCCCTTTTCGGGTGCGGGCCGCCCCTGGATCGAGGGGTTCGTACCCCCCTTCGGTCTAGGTCGGAGCCCGCCCCGGCGGGGCGATACGCTCGCGCGTGTGCGCAGGGTCGCGGCGACGCGGTACGTGACGCCCCTGCGGGAGGGCGGGTCGCTCCCCGCCCTCGTCGAGGCGGACGACGACGGGCTGTACGTGCTCAAGTTCCACGGCGCAGGACAGGGGCCGAAGGCGCTCGTCGCCGAGGTCGTGGTCGGTGAGCTGGCCCGGGCGCTCGGCTTCCCCGTGCCCGAGCTCGTGCTCGTCGAGCTCGATCCGACGATCGGCCGCGCCGAGCCGGACCCCGAGATCCAGGACCTGCTACTCGCGAGCGGCGGGTTGAATCTCGGCGTCGACTTTCTCCCCGGGGCGCTCCCGTTCAGCCCCGCGGCCGGCCCGGAGCCGGACGCAGCTTTCGCGGCCGAGGTCGTGTGGCTCGACGCGCTCACGACGAACGTCGACCGGACGGCGCAGAACCCGAACCTGCTCTGGTGGCACGGGCGGCTGTGGCTCATCGACCACGGTGCGGCGCTGTACTTCCACCACGCCCCCGAGACGGCTCCGGAGCATGCTCGCGGCCCGTTCGAGGCCGTCCGCGACCATGTCCTCCTCCCGTACGCGTCCTCGCTCGAGGCGGCCGACCAGCGCCTCGCTCCGCGTACGACCGACGAGGTGCTCGACCGGGCGGCGTCGGCGGTCCCGGGCGAGTGGCTCGGCCCGGGCGGTCGCCACAGGTACGTCGACTACGTTCGCCGGCGGCTCGAGGCGCCGCGCGGGTTCGTCGTGGAGGCGGAGCGGGCGCGTGGCTGAGCCGTTCTCCTACGCGGTGCTCCGCCTCGTTCCCGATCTCGAGCGCGGCGAGCAGGTGAACGTCGGCGTCGTCGTCTTCTGCCGGCCGCTCGACTTCCTCGGCGCGCGGACGGCGCTCGACGACGCCCGTGTCCTCGCGATCGCGAGGGAGGTCGACCTCGAAGCTGCGCGTCGCCATCTCGCGGCGATCGAGCGGATCGCGGCCGGAGATCCGCGCGCCGGCCCGATCGCGCAGCTCGACACGACGGCCCGGTTCCACTGGCTCGTCGCGCCCGCGAGCACGATCGTCCAGCCCTCCGAGGTGCACACCGGGCTCTGTGACGACCCCCAGGGCTGCCTCGACGAGCTCTTCGAGCGGCTCGTGGGTTGATGCTCGACCCGTCGCTCCCGATCCCTTCCTCCGGCCGCACCTTCGCGACTCACCGGCGGGTGCGGCTCGCCGACATGGACGAGCACGGCAGGGTGCGCCTCGATGCGGTCGCGCGCTTCCTGCAAGACGTCGCGATCGACGACGTGCAGGAGACCGGGTGGGGCGTGCCCGACCACCTGTGGTTCGTGCGCCGGATCCGGGTCGAGGTGCGCGCGCCGCTCCTCGACGACCGCGAGCTACGGCTCGTAACCTGGTGCAGCGGCCTCGCGGCGATCGCCGCGGGCCGGCGCTGGTCGGTCGAGGGCGACCGCGGAGGCCGGATCGAGGTCGACAGCGTCTGGATCCACTTGGGGCCCGACCAGCGTCCGGCGCGGATCGAGTCGTTCGGGATCTACGCCGACGCCACGGGCGGCCGATCCGTGTCGACGCGCCTCGAGCTGCCGCTGCCCGCCGCCGACTCGCAGCGGACGCCGTGGCCGCTCCGCGCGACGGACGTCGACCTCCACGGCCACGTCAACAACGCCGTCTACTGGCAGGCGGTCGAAGACGTGCTGCGGTGGAGCCCGATCGACGTCCGGCGGCCGCTCGCAGCGGAGCTCGACTACCGCGACCCGATCGACCTCTCGGACACCGTCGAGCTCGCCGTCGCCGCTGACGGTGACCACGTCTCGCTCGGCTTCTCCGTCTGCGACGCGATGCGCGCAGTCGCGCGGGCGACCGTGCTCGAGGGCTAGGGGCGCGGCCGGAGCGCCGCGAAGGGATCCGTGATCGCGAGCTGCCGGTCGCGGAAGCGGAAGACCTCGGCGGGACGCCCGCCCGCCCGTCCGGAGGGGCGCCGCTCGCCCGTCGGCTCGATCACCGCGCGCCGCTCGAGCACGCGGCGGAGGTTCGTGGCGGAGACCTCGTGCCCGAGCGCGGCGACGTAGACCTCGCGCAGCTCCGCGAGCGTGAACGCCGGCGGGGCGAGGGCGAACCCCGCGTTGGAGTAGGAGAGCTTCCCACGCAGCCGCTCGCGCCCGGCGAGCACGATCGCGCCGTGGTCGAAGGCCGTCGCGGGCAGGCCGTCGATCGGGTGCCAGCGCGTGTCGTCGGGCACGTCGGGGTCCAGGCCGAGCTCGACGAGGCCGAGGTAGGCCGTTGCGAGCTCCCACG
>JBKPNM010000185.1:0-11281 GCA_046732615.1 Actinomycetota bacterium
ACCGCGTCACGAGCGGGACGATCAGCTTCGACGGCGGCGACATCGCGCAGCTCGGCCGGACGGGGACGAAGGCGTACTACCGCGAGGTGCAGGGCGTGTTCCAGGACCCCTTCAGCTCGTACAACCCGGTGTTCAAGGCGGACCGTGTCTTCGCGATGATCCGCGACGCCTACTTCCCGGGCGTCGGGAACGACGAGTGGCACGAGAAGCTCTGCGCGTCACTGGCGTCGGTCGGGCTCAGCCCCGGCGAGGTGCTCAACCGCTACCCGCACCAGCTCTCCGGCGGACAGCTCCAGCGGCTGCTGATCGCGCGCGCGCTGCTGCTCGACATCCGCATCCTCGTCGCCGACGAGGTCATCAGCATGCTCGACGCGTCGACACGGATCGACGTCCTCAACCTGCTGGCCGACCTCAAGTCACGCGGCCTCGGCATCCTCTTCATCACCCACGACCTCTCGCTCGGCAACTACGTCTCCGATCGGACGCTGATCCTCCATCGCGGCGCCGTCGTCGAGATGGGCGCGACCGAGAAGGTCTTCGGCGACCCGAGGCACGCGTACACGAGGATGCTCCTCGACTCCGTGCCGCACCTGCACGAGCGCTGGCGCGACCGCAAGCGGGACGGCGTCCTGGCGCTGCCTCCGGCGACCCCGCTCGACGACCCCGCCCCGGCGCTCGTCGAGGTCGACACCGACCACCTCGTCGCGCTGCCCGGCAAAGGAGGGCCGTCATGAGCGCAGACCCGCTCGGCATCGGGCTGATCGGCTGCGGGAAGATCAGCGAGACGTACGTCGAGACGCTGGCCGGCAGCGACGAGGTCAAGATCCTCCGTTGCGCCGACCTCGACGTCGAGCGCGCCCAGATCGTCGCCCACGCCGCCGGCGCAGCCGCCTCGACGACGGCCGAGGTGCTCGCCGACGACCGCGTCCAGCTCGTCCTCAACCTGACGCCGCCCTCGGCGCATGCGGACGTCGCCCTCGCCGCGCTCGCGGCCGGGAAGCACGTCTACGGCGAGAAGCCGCTCGCCGCCTCGCGCGACGAGGCGAGCCGGGTGCTCGACGAGGCCGCCGGCCGCGGGCTCACCGTCGGCTGCGCGCCGGACACGTTCCTCGGCCCGTCGTGGCAGCACGCGCGCGAGCTGATCGACGCGGGAGCCGTCGGAACGCCGGTTTCCGCCCGCGGGACGATGCTCGGCGCCGGTCCCGAGAGCTGGCATCCCGACCCCGCCTTCTTCTACCGCCCCGGTGGCGGGCCGCTGCTCGACATGGGCCCGTACTACCTGACGGCGCTCGTCTCGCTGCTCGGGCCCGTCGCGCGCGTGAGCGCAGGAGCGCGGAAGACGTTCGACGTCCGCCGCGTGACCGGTGGCCCGAAGGTCGGCGACGTGCTCCCCGTCGAGGTACCGACGCACGTCGCCGCCGTGCTCGAGCACGAGCCGGGTGCGATCACCACGCTCGTGACGAGCTTCGACTGCTGGGACGACGTCCACTCCGTCGAGCTGTGGGGCACGCAGGGAACGCTCCTGCTCCCGGATCCCAACGGCTACGCGGGCGTCGTCCGCCGCCGCGGCCGTGAGCTGAACGGCAAGTGGGAGACGACCGGAACCGAGCACGAGCCGTACCGGCGCGGCCTCGGCGTCGTCGAGACGGCGCGGGCGATCCGGCTCGGCGAGACGCCACGCGCGAGCGGCGCGCTCGCCTTCCACGTCCTCGACGTGCTTCTCTCGATCCTCGAGGCGGCCGAGGCCGACGCGGTCGTGGACGTTGCGAGCCGCTGCGACCGGCCGGCGCCACTCGTCGTCCCCGCGACGGTCGCATAGCTGTGCGGTGCGCCCTCCAGCTGTACAGCGTGCGCGGCGAGGCCGCGCGCGACCTCGCGGGGACGATCGACCAGGTCGGCCGACTCGGCCTCGACGGCGTGGAGCTGGCCGGCCTGCACGGCCACGAGGCGGAGCGCGTCCGCGAGTGGCTCGACGCGGCGGCGCTCGAGGTCGCCGGCATGCACGTAGCCCTCGACGAGCTCGAGGCCGACGCGCGGCCGCTCTACCGGGACGCAGACGCGCTGGCCGCGACGGTGCTCGTCGTCGGCTGGCTGCCCGCCTCGCTCGAGTCCGCGGTGACGCGCTCGCACGTCGAGCGCCTCGATCGCGCCTCGCGTGCCGCCCGCGAGGAAGGCTTCCGGCTCGCGTTCCACACCCACGATGCCGAGCTCGGCGTCGCCGACGACGGCTCGGTGCTGCTCGACCGCCTCGTCGCAGACGCGCTCGAGCTCGAGCTCGAGCTCGACCTCGGCTGGGCGTGGATCGCGGGGCGCGAGCCGGGAGAGGTGCTCGCGTCGCTCGGCCCACGCTGCCGGATCGTCCACGTCAAGGACTTCGCCGACCGCGACGACCGGACCAGCTTCACGAGCGTCGGCGAGGGCGCGGTGCCGTTCGACGACGCGCTCGCCGCCGCGGACGCCGTCGAGTGGCTCGTCGCCGAGCAGGACGACGGCTTCGTCCCCGACGAGCTCTCCGCGGCCGCCCGCTCCGCGGCCGGGGTGCTCGCGCTGCGCGAGCGACTGGGGGCTCGCGCCGCGTAGGCCGAGCGTCGGGTCGACTGCGCCGGACGACCCGAAGGGCGGGGGCCGGCCGACGGCAGTCGTAGTGCGCGTCAGGCGGCGACGAGCTCCTCCTCGCGGGACTCGAGCGCGAACTCGAGCCCGCGGTGCGCGGCGTACGCGAACGGGTGGTGGAAGACGTCCATGGCACGGTCGTCGCGGTCGAGGACGAGCTCGAAGGACTCGTCCCTCCGGCTGTCGGCGACGACGATGCTCAGGACGTCGGTCGCCGTGTGCCAGAGAAGCGCCACGGCCATGCCGTCGTTCGACCGGAAGGCGAGCTCTCGTGTGCCTGGATACGCGGTGACGGAGGTCATGGCTGCTCCTTTCGAATGGTCGGTCTTCATCACTGGCCCGGAGGCTCCCAGACCGAAGCCGCCGCGGGCATGCGGTCACCCCGTCAATCGCAGGGCGGCCGACCGGTGTCTCCGAGGTTCGGGAAATCGAACCTTCGGCACGGCAACGGCGCGATCCGCGAGACTGCCGCGATGGAGAGCGGCGTCGTGACGCGGGTTGCGGTCGACCCGATCGACCTCCACCGGCTGACGCCGATTCTCGGCGCCGCGCGCATCGAGGAGTTGCTCGAGGCGGCCGCGTCGCTGAAGAGCCTGCTCGGAGGCCGGCGGATCGTGAACGTCAACTCCACGGCCTTCGGTGGCGGCGTCGCGGAGATGCTGCACACCCTCGTCGGCTACATCCTGGGCGCGGGGCTCGAGACCGACTGGCTCGTGATCGACGGCGAACCAGAGTTCTTCGCCCTGACGAAGCGGATCCACAACGGCCTCTACGGCGGCCCAGGCGACGGCCGCGAGCTCGGCGCGGCCGAGCACGCGTACTACGAGCGCGTCACGCAGCGGAACCTCGAGCGCGTCCGTCCGCTCATCCGGCCCGGAGACGTCGTGATCGTCCACGACCCCCAGCCGGCGGGCCTCGTCGCCCCGCTCGTCGAGCTCGGCGCGCACGTGATCTGGCGCTGCCATGTCGGCCACGACGGGACGAACGACTGGACGGAGAGAGCATGGGCCTTCGTGCGGAGGTACGTCGAGCCGGCGCACGCGTTCGTCTTCTCGCGCGAGCCGTTCGCCCCCCCGTGGATCGCCCGTGCGTCGCTGCGGGTCATCCCGCCGTCGATCGACCCGTTCGCGCCCAAGAACCGCGACCTCCGCGGGGGCGAGGTCACGGGGTTGCTGCGCGGAGCCGGCCTGCTCGCCGGCGACGGAGCACCCGGCGATCCGCGCGTCGCCCACGTCGCGGCCGTCGTCCGCGACGGCTTCCCGCTCGACCCGGGCGTTCCGCTCGTCGTGCAGGTCTCGCGGTGGGACCGGATGAAGGACATGTCTGGCGTGATGCACGGGTTCGTCGAGCACGTCCCGGCCGGCGAGGCGCGCCTCGTGCTCGCGGGGCCGGAGACCACAGGTGTCGACGACGACCCCGAGGGAGCGGAGGTGTGGAGCGAGATGCTCGCGGACTGGGAGCGGCTGCCGCAGGCCGGTCGGGCGCGGGTGCAGCTCGTGGCGATCCCGATGGCAGACCCCGTCGAGAACGCGCTCGTCGTCAACGCCCTCCAGCGGCACGCGACCGTCGTCGTGCAGAAGAGCCTCGCCGAAGGCTTCGGCCTCACCGTCGCCGAGGCGATGTGGAAGGCCCGGCCGGTCGTCGGAAGCGCGGTCGGCGGGATCGTCGACCAGGTCGTCGACGGCGAGACGGGGCTTCTCGTCGGCGACCCGAACGACCTCGCGGGCTTCGGCGCGGCCGTCGCGCGCCTGCTCGGCGACCCGGCCCACGCCGATGCCCTGGGGCGGAACGGCCGCCGCCGCGCGGAGCAGCTCTTCCTCGGCGACCGGCACCTCCTGGACTACGCGACGCTCCTCGCCGAGCTCGTGGCTTGACAGACACCGCCGCGATCGCAGAGACTCGCGCGCGTGTGTTGCGCGCTTCTCCTCGCAGGGGGCATCGGGCCGCGGATCGCGCTGTTCTTCTGGTGGATCTTCGGTGACAAGCCCGACGCGGCGATCGACAGCTGGGTCTGGGGCCTGCTCGGCTTCCTCTTCCTGCCCTGGACGACGCTCATGTACATCATCGCCTGGTCTCCCGTCGTCGGCGTCAGCGGCTTCTGGGACGGCGTGCTCATAGCGCTCGGCGTGGTCCTCGACATCGGCACGTACGCCGCAAAGCCTGCGCAGCGCATGCGCTCGTACTGACGCCCCGTTCGGGACGTCGCTCCCGTTCGCCCGCGACCCCCGTCGCGCCTGCGAACATCACAAACCCGTGGACCATTCACTCCGCCACTCGGGCGACCAATCGCCTCCGCTCGCCGAGGCGAAGCTCGCCGCGCCGCTCCTGCGCCCGGAGCTGATCCGGCGGCCGCGCGTCGTGCAGGCGCTCGACGCGGGGGCAGGGGATGCCGTGACACTCGTCGCCGCGCCGGCCGGGTACGGGAAGACGATCGCCGTTCGCGCTTGGTGCGAGAGCCGGAAGGCTCCGTTCGCATGGGTCACGCTCGACGTCGGCGACAACGATCCCGTCCGGCTGTGGACCTACGTCGCGACAGCCGTCGACCGCGTGCGCGACGGTCTCGGCCGCGGCGCGCTTCATCGCCTGCGTCTGTCGGGGTCGACCGTCGACGGCGCCGTGGACGACGTCGTGGCCGGGATTCGAGCCTTCGGCCAGCAGCTGATCGTCGTCCTCGACGAGCTCGAGGCCGTCACCGATCCCGGCTGCCTCGCGTCGATCGACCACGCGGCGGAGCACCTTCCCCCGAACGCGCGACTCGTCCTCATCGCGCGCAGCGACCCCGCGCTGCGGACGGCGCGTCACCGCGTGAGCGGCACGCTCGTCGAGCTCCGTGCGGACGACCTCGCGTTCACCATCGAGGAGACGTCGGAGCTGCTCGCCCGTCGCGGCGACGTGCAGCTCGACCCGCCGGAGCTCGAGCTGCTCCACCGGCGCACCGAGGGTTGGCCCGCGGCGCTCGAGCTCGCCACGATCTGGCTCCGCGGCGTGGACGACGCGGCGGAGGTCGTTCGCGGGTTCACGGGCGACCACCGCTTCGTCGCCGACTTCCTGAGCAAGGAGGTGATCGGCGCCCTCGACGACGACGTCCGAGACTTCATGCTGCGCGTCTCGGTGCTCGGCCGCTTCACGGCGCCGCTCTGCGACGCAGTGCTCGGACGCACCGACTCGGCTTCGCTGCTCGGAGAGCTCGAGCGCTCGCACCTCTTCCTCACCCGGCTCGAGAAGGGTGGGTGGTACCGCGTCCACCCGCTGTTCGGGGAGTTCGCCACGTTCGCGCTCGCGGCCGAGGATCCCGGCGCCGCGGCGGAGCTGCACCGGAACGCGGCGTCGTGGCTCGCGGCACAGCGGC
Source organism: Actinomycetota bacterium (assembly GCA_046732615.1). Classification (GTDB taxonomy): domain Bacteria; phylum Actinomycetota; class Thermoleophilia; order Gaiellales; family Gaiellaceae; genus Gaiella. The sequence continues at coordinate 5,963 of JBKPNM010000185.1, forward strand.
AGCCCGTGGAGGCGATCGACCACGCCGCCGCGGCGGGCGACTTCGACCTCGTCGCGCGGCTGGTCGTCGCCGACCACCTCGCGTTGATTCGGACGGGCCATGCGCGGACCGTGCTGCGGTGGGCCGAGGAGCTTCCCGAAGCGCACCTGCTCGAGTACCCGGAGCTCGCGGTGGCGGGTGCGACCGCAGCGCTCATGATCGGGGGACGCACGGTCGAACGCCGGCGACTGCTGCACCTGGCCGATCGCGCGCGCCCGGACCTGAGAGGGCCGTACGTCGACGCTGTCGCGGCAATGGTGCGTGCGGCCGCAATGGACGGGACGGCGGACGAGGCCGTCCACGCGGGCATTCGCGCCGTCGAGCTTGCAGAGACGGATGCCGACGACGTCCTGATCGCCGCGCTGGCCGCGCTCGCGCGCGCGCGCTACTTCGTGGGCGATCTCGACGGCGCCTGGGAGACGGCCCTGCGCGCGATCGAGCATCCCGACTCCGCGCGGCGCGCCCCGGGCCACTCCTACGCCCGCGCGACGTTGGCCCACGTCGCCGCCGACCGCGGGCACCTTGCCGCCGCGAGGCTTCACGCGGAGAAGGCCAAGGCGCTCGTGAGCGCGTTCGGGAGCAACCGGACGTGGCTCGGCGCGAGCGCGTCGATCGCGCTCGGCGTCGTCCTGGCGGCCGAGGATCGCCTCGTGGACGCCGAGCGGCAGCTCGTTGCCGCAGAGGACTTCTACCGCGACGAGCTGGCCTCGCCGCACCAGGTATGGCTCTTGCTCTTGCTCGCGCGCGTGCGGGTGCGACGCGGGCGGCTCGGAGCCGCCCTCGCGACGCTCGACGACGCGCGGGACGCCCTCCGCGAGCTCGAAGACGGCGCTGCGCTCTGGCAGCTCGCCGCCGAGGTCGAGGCGGACATCGCAGACGCCCGCGACCAGGCAAACGGCGGCCGGCTCGTCGAGCGCCCGAGCGAGGCCGAGCTGGCCGTCCTGCGGCTGCTGACGACCGATCTCTCGATGCGCGAGATCGGCGGCAAGCTGTTCCTCTCGCCGAACACGGTGCGGACGCACACGAGGTCGATCTACCGCAAGCTCTCCGTCGGCTCGCGCGCGGACGCCGTCGCTCGCGCGGAGGCGCTGGGCCTGCTCGAGGAAGCGGAATCATCCGGGTGATTGTCCGCCCTCGGTGCGCAGTGGGGCCCGTACGGTGCAACGGTCTCGGGTATGGCAAGTCGCGAGTACCGGCTCGTCGTCGAAGGTGAGCTGAGCGACGGCGTGCAGTCGGCATTCGGAGGCATGTCGCTCACCCGCGAGCGCGGGAACACCGTGCTCTGCGGGCCCGTCCGCGATCAGGCCGAGCTGCAAGGCCTTCTGCGCCGGGTCTCCGACCTCGGGCTGACGCTCTTGAGCGCGATCGCGCTCGACGAGCCGTCGACATCCTGACGCGACGCACCGAGCGGAACGTGCCGATCGCGGTGACGAACGACGCGATCGCGGCGCAGGCGCGGCGCCTGGCGGCGGCACCGGTCCGGCTCGGCGACCTCGCGCTCGGATTCGCCGAGAGCAGCGCGTCCGCCGTCGAGGTGCTCGTCGAGGGCACGGCGTTCTACCCGCCGATGCTCGCGGACGTCGGCGCCGCCTCGTCGTCCGTCCACATCAACCAGTTCGGCTTCCGCCCGGGGATCGTCGGAGACGCGTTCGCCGACGCGCTCGTCGCCAAGGCCGCGGAAGGAGTAACCGTGCGCCTCGTGGTCGACCGGCAGGGCTCCGACCCGGAGAGGGGGTCGCGGGCGCTCTACGAGCGGCTCACCGCGGCGGGAATCGAGGTATGCGTCGTCCGGGCGACGCAGCCGCGGTCGGCGGCCGGGCCGCTCGGAGCCGGCGGAACGACGGCCTGGAACGTCCGCGGCCTCGGGCACATCGACCATCGCAAGGTGGTGGTGATCGACGGTCGGATCGGGTGGGTCGGCGGCGCCGGCATCGAGGATCACTTCGAGGATGGCCGCTTCCACGATCTCTTCGTGCGCGTCGAGGGGCCGGTCGTCTCGCAGCTCCAGCTCGTCTTCGTCGCGGGATTCCGCTGGCTCGGCGGCACGATCCCGGTCGCCGAGTTGGACGACCTCTTCCCGGAGCTCGACGGCGGTAGCGACGCGATTCCGGCGGTCGTCCTCCACAACGCCCCGGGACGCTTCAGGCCGATCACGGACGCGATCGCGAGGGTGCTCGACGAGGCGCGCACGACGCTCGACGTCGTCAACCCGTACGTCACGGACCGCGGGATGATCCGGCGGATCGAGCAGGCGGCCCGCAGAGGCGTGCGCGTGCGGCTCTTCGTGCCCGCGAACGCGAACAACTGGGCCTGCGCCGCGGCGCAGCAGTTCCACCACGCGAAGCTCCTCGACGCGGGCGTCCGGATCCTCGAGTACCCGACGATGCTCCACGCGAAGGCGTTCGTCCGCGACGGAGAGGAGCTGCTCGCCGGGACCTGCAACCTCGAGGCGTGGAGCCTCAAGCGGTTCTTCGAGATCGACCTCGCAATCCGCTCGACCGCCGTCGCCGCCCAGTTCGACGAGCGGTTCTCGGCACCGGCAGAGGCGGTTTCGACGCCCGGCCGCGCGTTGACCGGGTTGAAGGCCAAGGCTCGGAGCGCCGCGTTCGCGCTCGCCTCGCCGTTGCTCTGAGGTGTTCGCTTTCACCCGGGTGAACCGCCGCTGCGCATTCCATTCCGCTCGGAGAGGATCGTAGGCTCCTTGCGCTCATGGACGGAGTGAGGTGGGTGAGGTGATCGCGGCCGACTACCCGTTCCTCGACCTCATGTGGTCGATGGCGATCCTGTTTCTCTGGGTCATCTGGTTCTGGCTCCTCTTCTCCGTGTTCGCCGACATCTTCCGCCGCCACGACCTCTCCGGCCTGGCGAAGACGGCCTGGATCCTCTTCGCGATCCTGCTCCCGTACCTTGGCGTGTTCGTGTACCTGATCACCCAGAACGTCGGGATGACCGAGCGCAACCTCCAGCGGGCGCGCGCGGAGCGCGACCGGCTCGACGGCTACGTGCGCGACACCGCGAGCGGCGGCGGCACGGCGTCGGAGATCGACAGCGCGAAGCGGCTCCTGGACAGCGGCGCAATCACGCAGGCGGAGTTCGACGCGCTGAAGCAGAAGGCTCTCGCGTAGGCGCGTGGAAGCAACCCAGGCATCGGTGCTGTCGGGCCTCGAGCCGCTGTCGTTCTGGAGCCACTTCGACGCGTTGACGCGGATCGCCCGCCCCTCGCGGCAGGAGGAGCCGGCCATCGAGCACGTGCGCGCCTGGGCGGCCGACCGCGGCTACGAGCTCGTCGAGGACTCCGGCCGGAACCTCGTCGTCCGCGTCCCGGCAACGCCTGGACGCGAGTCGGCGCCGACCGTCGTGCTCCAGGGCCACCTCGACATGGTGTGCGAGCGCGACCCGTCGAGCGCCAACGACCCCGCGGAAGGGCGGATCGCGCTCGTCCGCGACGGCGACTGGCTGAAGGCGGACGGCACGACGCTCGGCGCCGACGACGGCGTCGCGATCGCGGCGATGATGGCGCTCGTCGAGGACGAGTCGCTCCCGCACGGCCCGCTCGAGCTCCTGATGACCGTCGCCGAGGAGGTCGGCCTCGAAGGTGCGAACGCGCTCGACCCGGCGCTCGTGACCGGCTCGGTACTCGTCAACCTCGACAGCGAGGAGGACGGGAAGCTGACGGTCGGCTGCGCGGGCAGCACGGACACGTGGATCCACGTCGACGCCCCGCGCGCGGCGGCCGCCGATGGCGCTGTCGCCCTCGCCGTCACGGTGAGCGGCGGCCTCGGGGGTCACTCCGGGATGAACATCGAGGACGGCCGCTCGAACGCCGTCAAGGTGCTGGGCCGCGCGCTGCGCGAGGCGCATGCGACGGTGCCGTTCCGGCTCGTCTCGCTCGACGGCGGCAAGAGCCGAAACGCGATCCCGCGCGACGCGACGGCAGTCGTATCGGTCGTAGGCGATCACCAGGCGGAGCTGCGCGTCGCGATCGAGACGGCCGCGGCGACGATTCGAGACGCGTTCTCGAAGACCGACGGCGGCGTCGACGTGGCCGTCGACACGGCCGAGACAGACGCCGACCCGTGGACGGACGACGCCACTACGAGACTGCTCGACGCCGTTGCGCTCGTGCCCACCGGCCCGCTCGCGATGAGCCCGGACTTCGACGACCTCGTCGAGACGTCCACGTCGCTCGGCGAGGCGATCACGGAGGGCGACCGGCTGACCCTCCACAGCCTCTCGCGCTCGTCGAACGACTCGGCGCTGCCCGAGGTGATCGGCGCGCTCGATGCAGCGGCGCGGCTCGCCGGGGGCGAGCTCGAGGTGAAACACAACTACGCCGGCTGGCGTCCGGATCTCGACTCGCCGGCCCTAGCGACGCTTCGCTCGTCGTACGAGCGGCTGTTCGGCGAGGAGCCGATCGTAACCGCCGTTCACGCCGGGCTCGAGACGGCCGTGATCGGCACGAAGGTGCACGGGCTCGACATGATCTCGTTCGGCCCGCAGATCGAGGCGCCACACTCTCCGGACGAGCGCGTGTCGATTCCGACCGTCGAGCGGTTCTGGCGGCTGCTGGTCGCGTTCGTCGACGAGGTGTCGGCGCCCGAAGGGAGAAAGAGGTAAGCCGATGAGAGGCTGGGTCGTCTGGGTCGTCGGCATCGTGGCGGGCGTCGTGCTCGTCCTGCTCGCCACCGCGTTGATCGGCAATCGCGACAAGAGCGGCGAGACCGTGCCGGCGGGGGAGTGGGCCGACACCGTCTGCGGGTCGGTCGCGGTCTGGCGAGGCCAGATCGAGTCGATCGTCGACGAGCTCCGCCAGCCGAGCGCAACCGGCTCGACCGGCACGACGGAGCCGCAGTCCGAGACGCCGCAGAGCCGCACGGGGTTCGTCCGCACGGGCCTCGAGCGCACGATCCTCGCGACGGACACGTTGCTCACCTCGATCGAGAACGCCGGCGTGCCCGACACGCCCCAGGGTGAGCAGGCCGCGAACGCGATCTCCGGCTGGGCCGACGCGACGCGGAACGACCTCCACGACGCGCAGGACTCGCTCGACGAGGAGGCGGACACGCTCGCCGAGGCGATCGGGCAGCTCACCGACGCGGCGCGGGCGATCACCGGCGCGGTCACGAGCGGCGTGAAGGCCATCGCGGACGTCGGGCGAACCGATCCCGAGCTCGCGGCGGCGCTGCGCGACTCGAGCACCTGCCAGGAGCTGCGGAAGGAGACGACCTCGTGAGCACCATGGACTGGATCCTCGTCGCCGTCGAGGGCCTGGTCGTCATC
>JBKPNM010000186.1:0-32119 GCA_046732615.1 Actinomycetota bacterium
TTGTATACATCGGGCGTCCCATCTGTCGTGTCACGAGATCCCGGCCCCGGCACCCGGTGCTGGTACTTCCTTCCCCGTCGCGGGGGGGAAAGGAGAGCAGATGAGCAACGAGGTTGAGTACGATCCCTTCGAGTACGCGGAGGCGCTCGCGGCCGGTGAGGACCTCGGCCACGGCGATCTCGAGGGGCGAAGCGAGCCGTCGGGACTGACGCGCGGAGACCTCCTCAAGAGAGGAGCGGTCGGCGTCGCCGCCGCGACCGCTGCCGGTGCGCTCGCAGGCACCGCGACGGCGAAGCCGTCGGCGAGCCCCAAGTTCACCGGGACGCTGCGTGTCCTCACGCTCGGAGTCGAGTTTCCGACTCCCGACATCGCCAAGCAGGCCTCGAAGGACCTCGGCTTCACCGTCAAGCCGATCCTCGCCCCCTCCGAGAAGCAGCCGCAGATCGCGATCACGTCGCCGGACACGTTCGACGTGTTCGGCGGCTACAACTACCAGTCGCTGCTCGTCTGGCCCTCCGGCTCGCTGCAGCCGGTCGACACGCGGAAGATCAGGGGCTGGAACCAGTTCTACAAGCTGTTCGCGTACGGCAAGCTGAACCCCGCGTCCGCACGCTGCACGTTCGGCGACGGCAACGCGCCGTTCCGGACGACGTTCGTCGACCCGGACGGCTCGACCGGCCTGCCGCCGTTCACGGGCGGCCCGGCGAACAACAAGCAGATCGTCCGCTGGATCGGCGAGAACGGGAAGGCGATCGGCGGCAAGCCGCAACCTCGCTTCATCGTCGGGCCGGCGGCCCACTTCAATGCCGACTCGATGGGCTACAACGCCGACGTGATCAACAAGCGCCCGGAGCAGATGTCGTGGGCGGAGCTCCTGAACACGAAGTGGAAGGGCCGTGTCTCGCTGCTCCGCGACCCCGGCATCATGTCGCAGGACGCGGCGTTCGCCGCGCAGGCGCTCGGGCTGATGAAGTTCAAGGACTTCGGGAACCCGACGCGGGCGGAGATCGACCGCCTGTACAAGATCATGACCCGGTACAAGAAGCAGGGTCAGTTCCGCGCGTTCTGGTCGGCCTTCACCGACTCGGTCAACCTCATGGTCTCCAAGGAGGTCGTGCTCGAGTCGATGTGGTCGCCCGCCGTGGCGCTCGTCAAGGCGGCAGGCGTGAACATCCTCTACGCGGCGCCGAAGGAGGGCTTCCGCGGGTGGTGCAGTGCAGAGGGCATCTCGTCGAAGGTCACGGACCCGGCGAAGCTCCAGGCCTGTTACGACTACCTCAACTGGAACTACAACGGCTACCTCGGCGCGACGATCATGCGTCAGGGGTACTACATCGCCAACGGGCAGCGGCTCCTGCCCTGGATCAAGTCGGCCGCCGGTCGGCAGGCCGGGTTCACCCCCGCCGAGTACGACTACTGGTGGGGTGGCAAGCCGGCGGCGCGCGACCTGCCGGGGATCACGGGCAAGGTCGGCGACATCAAGAAGGGCGAGCGGCGCGAGGGCGGGTCGTTCCCGCAGCGCATCTGCAAGTACGCGTCGTGGAACTCGTATCCGCGCGAGAGCGTCTATCTCGTCAAGACCGTGAACGACTTCCTCACCGCCTAGCGGGACGCATGGAGGAACAAGGGGTCGAAACCGGGGGGGCGGCAGGCGCCGCCCCCCCGACCAATCAGTCAGGGCTCGACCTCATCGGGCTGACGAAGGTCTTCCCGGGCGGAACGGTCGCCGTGGACGACGTGAACCTGCACGTCGACCACGGGGAGTACGTCGTGCTGCTCGGCCCCTCGGGGTGCGGGAAGACGACGACGCTCCGGATGATCGGCGGGCACGAGTTTCCCACGCAGGGCGAGATCCTCCTCGACGGCGAGTCGCTCGTCGACCTGCCGCCGCACAAGCGCCCGACGACGACCGTCTTCCAGCACTTCGCGCTCTTCCCGCACCGGACGACGCTCCAGAACGTCGAGTTCGGACTCAAGATGCACGGCGTCAAGAGGGACGAGCGGCGCGAGGCTGCGATGAGGGCGCTCGACATGGTCGGGCTCGTCCCGCTCGCGGACCGCAAGCCGGGCGCGCTCTCGGGCGGTCAGCAGCAGCGCGTCGCCCTCGCGCGCGTGCTCGTCACGAAGCCGAAGGCGCTGCTCCTCGACGAGCCGCTCGGCGACCTCGACCGGCTGCTGCAGCTACGCATGCGCGTCGAGCTCAGAAACCTGCAGCGGCAACTCGGGCTGATGTTCGTCCACGTCACGCACAACCAGGAAGAGGCCCTCTCGATGGCGGACCGGATCGTCGTCATGAACGAGGCGCGCATCCAGCAGGTCGCCGATCCGCTGACCATCGCCACGAAGCCCGCCACGGAGGTCGTGGCGCGCTTCATGGGCGACAACAACATCCTCCGCGGCGTCGTCACGGCGCACGAGGGCGACCGGCTGATCGTCGAGGACGACGAGCAGCACCTGCGCGTGAGCGTCCACGCCCCGGGCGACCGGCGCGCGGTCGGCAGCCCGGCGATGATCGCCGTCCGCGCCGCGGCGGTGACGGTCGAAGCGAACGGCTCGGGCGACGGCCTCAACTCGGCAGAGTGCGAGATCGTGTTCGTCGAGTTCCTCGGCGACCTCGTGAAGCTCCACCTCCTCGCCGGCGACGAGCGGATGCTCGCCAAGGTCGGCGCGGAGCAGTACCCGGCACTGCGGGGCCGGGAAGGCGAACGGATCCGGATCTCCTGGAAGGAAGACGATGTCCAGCTCCTCGACGCCTGATTCCCTCCGCGACGACGCCAACAGGCTTGCGCTCGACGAGGTCGACGAGGTCGAGGCGATCCTCGAGCAGCGGCCGCCCCGTTCCGAGGAGGCGCTCGGAGAGGGTCGCGAGGGCGGGCGCGGCAGCGGGTGGGTGACGGCGGCGCTCGCGGCGCCGGGGCTGATCTGGATCGGCTTCTACCTCCTCGCGCCGCTCGCGATCATCGTCCTCGTCAGCTTCTGGACCTGGACCGATGCCGGGTTCGACAAGACGTTCACGACGGCGAACTACAGCGAGCTGTTCCACGACCGCACCTACTGGGACAACATGCTCTCCACGGTGATCACGTCGGCGATCGCGGTCGTCGCGTGCCTCGTGCTCGGGTTTCCCGTCGCGTACTTCCTCGCGCTCAAGGTCCAGAGCCTGCGCGTGCAGATCGCGCTCTTCATCATCGCGCTCGCGCCGTTCTGGACGAGCTTCCTCACGCGGGCGATCGCCTGGACGTTCCCCCTGATGGGACGCGAGGGCGCCCTCAACCAGCTCCTGATCAAGCTGCACATCATCTCCGAGCCGATCCCGGAGTTCGGGTTCTCGACCCTCTCGGTGCGGCTCGCGATGATCCAGCTCTACATCCTCTTCATGATCACGCCGCTGTTCTTCACGCTCGCCCAGGTCGACCGCTCGGCGCTCGAGGCGGCACGCGACCTCGGCGCGAACTGGTGGGGGACGTTCCGCGAGGTGATCCTCCCGCAGACGATGCCGGGCATCGTGATCGGGTCGATCTTCATCTTCGTCCTCACGATGGGCGACTACGGGACGGTCGCCACCGTCGGCGGCGGCAACATCACCTCGGTCGGCACGCTGATCTACTCGAAGATCGGAGCGGTCCAGTACCCCCAGGGGGCCGCCTCGGCGGTGCTGCTCGTCGTGGTGCTGATGATCGGAGTCTGGGTGATCACGCGCCTCTCGAACCTGCGGGAGGACCTGTGATCGAGACGATGGCAACGGCGGCGGAGGACGTCGCCCGCCCGCAGGACGTCGTCGTCCGGCGCGACGTGAAGCAGCGCCGCGATTGGTCGAAGTGGGCGCTCGGCGCCTACTTCCTGCTGTTCCTCTTCTTCCTCTACATCCCGATGATCCTGATGGCGATCCTGTCGTTCCAGGGTGACACGGGGCAGCTCACCTTCCCGTTCCGCGGGCCGATCAGCCTCGACTGGTGGAGGACCCTCTGGAACACGGACCTCTTCAACACGATCGCCGAGGACGTCAGCGCGTCGGGCCGCCAGTCGCTCTGGCTCTCGCTCGTCGCCGGGGTGCTCGTCGCGGTCTTCGGCTTCTCGCTCTCGATGGCCTTCCGTCGCCGCTGGCGCCTGAAGGGCGACGTCGTCGCGTTCTTCATCCTCATGCTCGCGCTCATGACGCCCGCGTTCCTGGTCGGCCTCGGCAACCAGCTCCTCTGGAAGTTCATGGGCTTCACGCCGAACCTCTGGTACACGGCGCTCGGTGCGAACGTGATCTGGGGCATTCCCTTCGCGTTCCTCGTCATGTTGGCCGTCTGGAACCGGTACGACCGCCACGTCGAGGAGGCGGCGCGAGACCTCGGCGCGAACGGCCCGACCACGTTCCGCGAGGTCACGCTCCCGCTCGTCTGGACCGGCATCTTCGGGAGCTTCCTGTTCGGCTTCACCCTCGCCTGGAACGACTTCGACCGGACGATCCTGCTCCAGAGCGGGTACGAGGCGCAGCCGCTGCCGATCCTGATCGGCACGTGGCCGCAGAGCCGGCCGATCCTGCCGAACCTCTACGCGCTCGGCGCCGCGACTACCGCTGTGACGCTCGCGATCATCGCCGTCGTCCTCATCGCCGGCACCGTCCGCCTCCGCAAGCGCGGCGCGCCGATCCACAGCGTCGAGGAGGAGTTCGGCGTGGAGCCCGGCGGCGGCATCCGCGTCGATGCCGCCGACTCGGCGAGCCGGTAGTCCACGACCGCTCGGCCTACGACGCCGGACGCGGCGAGCGCTTCGCGAAGTCGTCCGCGATCTCGTCGAACGTGGCCCACCGGATGCCGTCGTGGCCGTTGATGTGCTCGATGATGCGCTCGTGCATCGCGAGCACGGCCGGGCGTCCGCTCACGTCGGGGTGGATCGTCATCGTGTAGACGGCGTAGTCGTATTCGCGGTAGACCCAGTCGAACTGGTCGAGCCAGAGCTGTTCGATGTCGCGCGGGTTGACGAACCCGTGGCTGTTCGGCGCCGTCTTGATGAACATCATCGGCGGTAGGTCGTCGAGGTACCAGCTCGCCGGGATCTCGATCAGGTCCGTCTCCTCGCCGCGCTCGAGCGGGTGCATCCATTCGTCGGCCTGCTTCGAGTAGTCGATCTTCGTCCAGGAGTCGCCGACGCGGACGTAGTACGGCTCGAAGTCCTTGTGCATGAGCGAGTGGTCGTACTTGATCCCGCGCTCGAGCAGGAGCTCGTTCGTGACGTTGGAGAACTCCCACCACGGGGCGACGTAGCCCGTCGGGCGCCTGCCGGAGACGCGCTCGACGAGGTCGATGCACTTGTCGAGCACCGCCGTCTCCTGCTCGCGCGTCATCGCGATCGGGTTCTCGTGCGAGTAGCCGTGGATCCCGATCTCGTGGCCCGCAGCGACGACCTGCTCGGTCTCCGCCGGGAAGGTCTCGATCGAGTGGCCCGGGATGAACCACGTGGTCCTGAGGTCGTGCCGGCGGAAGAGCTCCAGCAGCCGCGGCGTCCCGATCTCGCCCGCGAAGAGGCCTCGGGAGATGTCGTCGGGCGAGTTCTCGCCGCCGTACGACCCGAGCCACCCCGCGACGGCGTCGACGTCGACGCCATAGGCGACGAAGATCTCCTTGGCCATCGTTGCCTCCGTTCGTTTCGAGCTGGACGCGCTGACTGCTACAAGACGACTCTAGTGTGTTCGCTCTGCGGAGTGATGGCGAAGGAGCACTGGGCGGAGAGCGGTGAGGGCGCCCGGGGCCGTGTCCTTCGCGCGACGGCCCTGAACCGCGTGCTCGGCCACTACAACCTCGAGGTCGCGGCCTGGTCGGGCGGCGCGTATGTGCTCCGCGACCGGAAGGGCGGGACGGCGGTCGTCTCGGACCTGGGAGCTCTCTGGATCGAGGCCGAGCGGCTGAACGGCGCTCCGCTCGACCCGCTCGACCCGGGGCTGGTCGCGGCGCTCTCGGCATGACCACCCCCGTCTTCCTCGTCACCGGGCAGCTCGGCAGCGGCAAGACGACGCTCATCTCGCGGCTGCTCCGGCGTCCCGAGCTCGGCGAGACCGCCGTGATCGTGAACGAGCTCGGCGAGGTCGGGATCGACCATCATCTGCTGCGCCGCGTCGACGAGCGGACGGTGCTGCTCTCGAGCGGCTGCGTGTGCTGCGTCCTCCGCGGTGACCTGTCCGACGAGCTCCGCAGCCTGCTCGACCGGCGCGACGCCGGCGCGATCCCTGCGTTTCGCCGGGTCGTGATCGAGACGACCGGCGTCGCGGAGCCGGCGCCGATCGTCCAGACGCTGCTCGCGGATCCTCTGCTGCCGCACCACTACGCGCTCGGGGCGATCGTCGTCACGGTCGACGGCGAACACGGCCTGCACGGCCACGAGGCGCTCCATCAGGTGGCCGCGGCGGACACCGTCGTCCTCACGAAGGCCGACGTGGCCGCTCCGGCCGATCTCGAGGCGCTGGAGGACGAGCTCGAACGGCTCAATCCCACGGCCTGCGCGATCCGCGGGTCGTTCGGCGAGGTGGATCCCGAGGTGCTGCTCATCCCCTCCGTGCGGGACGTGCGCGAGCTCCCGCCGACGAACGGGCACGCGCATCCCGACGGCGTCGAGGCGGTCGTGCTGATCCTCGATCGGAGCGTCGACTGGACGGCGTTCGGCATCTGGCTGACGATGCTGCTGCACGCGCGCGGGACGTCGATCCTGCGCGTCAAGGGCCTGCTCGACACCGGCGGCGCAGGCCCGTTGCTCGTCAACTGCGTGCGGCACGCCGTCCATCCGCCGGTGCACCTGGACGCGTGGCCGGACGAGGACCGCCGCTCCCGCCTCGTCGTGATCGGACAGGACGTCGACCGCGACGCCCTCGAGCGCTCGCTCCGCGCGTTCGTCACGGATGCCCCCTCGCCGCTGCCTCCGGCAGCAGGCGGCTTCAGGGGTGTGCCCCGCCCGTAGGCGGGGATAGTTGCGGATCGGGATCCGCGCGAGCGGATTCCGATCTCGCAGGCTAGTACGAGCGCGGCATGCCGAGGACGTGCTGCCCGAGGTAGGCGAGGATGAGGTTCGTCGAGACGGGCGCGACCTGGTACAGCCGCGTCTCGCGGAACTTCCGCTCGACGTCGTACTCCTCCGCGAAGCCGAACCCGCCGTGTGTGTCGAGACAGGCATTGGCGGCTGCCCAGGAGGCGTCGGCGGCGAGCAGCTTGGCCATGTTCGCCTCGGGCCCGCACGGAAGCCCCTGCTCGTAGAGCCAGGCCGCCTTGTAGCGCACGAGGTCCGCCGCTTCGATCTGCGCGTGCGCGCGCGCGATCGGAAACTGGACGCCCTGGTTCGCCCCGATCGGCCTGCCGAACACGACCCGCTCGCCCGCGTACGCCGTCGCCCGTTCGACGAACCACCGCCCGTCGCCGATGCACTCCGCCGCGATCAGCACCCGCTCGGCGTTCATGCCATCGAGGATGTAGCGGAAGCCGCGGCCCTCCTCCCCGACGAGGTCCTCGTCCGGGACGACGACCCGGTCGAGGAAGATCTCGGTCGTCGCGTGGTTCATCAGCGTCCTGATCGGGCGAATCGTCATCGTCCCGTCCGCGACCGCGCGCTTCATGTCGACGAGGAAGGTCGAGAGCCCGTCCGTGCGCTTCTCGACCCTGTCGGCGGGCGTCGAGCGGGCGAGGAGGAGCATCAGGTCGGAGTGCTCCGCGCGTGAGGTCCAGAGCTTCTGCCCGCTGATCGACCAGCCGCCGTCGACGCGTGTCGCGGTCGTCTGGAGCGACGTCGTGTCGGAGCCGACGCTCGGCTCCGTCACGCCGAACGCCTGCAGTCGCAGCTCGCCGGAGGCGATGCGGGGGAGGTAGCGCTCTTTCTGCGCATCGGAGCCGTGGCGGAGAATCGTTCCCATCGTGTACATCTGCGCGTGGCATGCGCCGGAGTTGCAGCCGGTGGCGTTGATCTCCTCGAGGATCACGCTCGCAGCGGTGAGGGTGAGGCCGGCGCCGCCGTACTCCTCCGGAATCAGCGCCGCGAGCCACCCCGCCTCCGTCAGGGCGGCGACGAACTCCTCGGGGTACCGGTCGGGCTCGAGCGCACGCCAGTACTCGCCCGGGAAGCGACGACACAGCTCGCGCACGGCCGAGCGGATCTCGGCCAGCTCGGCCGGCTGCTCGAAGTTCACGCGGTGCGTTCGAGGAGGCGGCGGGCGATGATCAGCTGCTGGATCTCGTTCGAGCCTTCGCCGATCAGGAGCAGCGGCGCGTCTCGGTAGTAGCGCTCGGGGCGGTACTCGGTCGAGTACCCGTAGCCGCCGTGGATCCGCATGCAGTCGAGCGCGTTCTCCTGCGCCGCCTCGGTCGCGAAGTACTTCGCCATGCCGGCCTCGAGGTCGGCGCGGTCGCCGGACGCCTTCTTCCGCGCTGCCTCGACCGTGAGCAGCCGCGCCGCCTCCGTTCGCGTCGCCATCTTCGCGAGCATCAGCTGCACCGCCTGATGATTCGCGATCGGCTTGCCGAACGCCTCTCGCTCGCGCGCGTACGCGAGGGCGTCGTCGAGCGCCGCCCTGGCGACGCCCACGCCACGGGCGGCGACGTTCACGCGACCGACCTCGATGCCGCTCATGAAGTACTTGAACCCCTGCCCGACGCCCTCCTCGCCGCCGAGCACGCTCGAGGCGGGCGTCCGGAATCCGTCGAACACGAGCTCCGTCGACTCGACGCCCTTGTAGCCGAGCTTGGGCAGCCCCGGCATCGGGATGATCAGCCCGGGCGGGCTCGTCTCGGGCTCCTTCTCCACGATGAAGCCGGTCATCCCCGTGTGCGCCGGCTCGGCCCGCGGGTCGGTCTTCGCGAGCAGCATCACGATCCCCGACCGCCAGCCGTTCGTGACCCACAGCTTCTGGCCCGTGAGGACGTACTCGTCGCCGTCGCGGGCGGCCGTGGTGCGGATCGACTGCACGTCGGAGCCGGCGTGGGGCTCGGTCATCGAGAACGCCGAGCGGAGCTCTCCCGACGCGAGCCGGGGAAGGTAGCGGCGACGCTGCTCGTCCGTGCCGTGGAGGCCGATCATCGTCGCCGCGATGAACGAGCCGTTGAGGATCCCCGAGAGCGTCACCCACCCGCGCGAGAGCTCGATCACGATCAGGGCGTAGGTGTCGAGCCCGAGACCGAGGCCGCCGTACTCGTCGGAGATCGTCGTCCCGAAGAGGCCCATCTCACGCATCGTCTCGACCATCGCCGCCGGGTACTCGTCGTCGTGCTCGAGCCGGGAGGCGACCGGCACGACGTCGCGGTCGACGAAGTCGCGGACTGCCGCGACGATCTCGGTCTGCTCGGCGGTGACCGTCACGCCGCGACGCGCTCGGTGACGGTGAGCGGAGTGAGCGCCGCGGTCACGTCGTCCAGCTCGTCGAGCGAGAGAAGCGCCTCCTCGAGCGCCTCGACGGCGGCGTCCGCCAGCGCGAGGGAGGCGTTCTCGCGGAACTTCTCGCGCACCTCGTCGGCCGTGAGCGGGCTCTCGGGCCCGCCCTTCTGGTACGGGAAGTCCGCCTCGAACGACGATCCGTCGGCCAGCCGCACGACGGCGCCGCCCGGGAACGCCCGGGGATACGTGGGGTACTCCTTCGTCTCGTAGCGCACCTTGCGGGCAACCTCGAGGACGGCCGAGTCCGCGATCGCCTCGTCGGTGAAGTCCGCGACCGAGACGTGCCCGCGGACGAGCAGGGACGCGAGCGAGTACTGGAGCGAGAACTTCCCCTCGTATTCCGAGCGGGGTGCGATCTTCTCCGCGGCGGGCTCGAGGACGAGCGAGACGCCCGCTTCCGGCACGCTGACGAGGACGTCGTCGATCTCTTCCGGGGCGAACGTCCGCGTGCCCGCTCCCTCAGCGGCGGCGCCGAGGGCGCCGTGCATGAAATGGCAGACGGGGAACGGCTTGTAGGCGATGCGCGGGGTCTCCCAGCGCGTCCCGAGGTCGGCCAGCTGGCCCTCGATGTCGACTTCCCCGTCCTTCGCGCCGACGAACGCGTGGTACAGGCCGAACTTGCCCTCGAGCACCGAGGGCGGCCCGGCGGCGCCGTGGGCCGCCAGTCGCGCGGCGAGGTGCGCGCCGTGCGCGGCCCAGGCGGGATGCATCGGCTTCGTCGGCGTCCCGTCTGCGAGGTACGCGAACAGGCCGCCCGCGAAGGAGCCGGCGATCCCCAGGGCGCTCGCGGCGACCGCGGGGTCGGCCCGCCCGACCCTTCCCACCGCCGCGACGCCGCCGAAGATCCCGCAGATCGCGGTCGGGTGGAACCCGCGGGCGTGGAAGGCCCCCGAGGCGGCCATGCCGATACGGCAGACGACCTCGTTGCCCGCGACGATCGCCGCGAGCGCGTCACGGCCGCTCGCGTCGACCTGCTCCGCCGCGGCGAGCGCGGCCGGCGCGACCACCGTGGAGACGTGGCTGACCGAGTCGGAGTGCGTGTCGTCGTAGTCGAGCCCGTGGCAGAGCATCGCGTTCGCGAACGCGGCGTTCGCGGCGGGCAGGCGCTCCTGCGTGCCGATCACCGTCGCCTCCGGTCGGCCGCCGAGCTCGCTCATCGTCGCACGGCCCTCGTGCGCGACTCCCGTCGCGTGCGCCGCGAGCCCGCATCCGATCGCGTCGAGGAGGTGCAGCTTGGCGTCCGTGAGGACGCTCTCCGGGACGTCGTCGGGCTCGAGCCGTGTCGCCCACGCGGCGATCCTCTGCGCGGCGGTCGTCATACCGTCCACTCCGCGTCGGTGTGCGGGAACCGGTCGGCCACCTCGGGGGCGCCGCGGCGGTACGCCATGAACGTCCGCCGGAACTCGATCACGACCTCGCCGCGCTGGTTGATGCCGCGGCAGCGCATGGAGACGATGCCGACGCTCGGGTTGGATCTCGACTCGCGCACGTCGAGGATCTCGCTCTCGGCGTGGAGCGTGTCGCCCTCGAAGACGGGCTTCGGCAGCTTGATGTCCGTCCACTCGAGATTGGCGGCCGCGTTCTCGCTCGTGTCCGGGACGGTGAGGCCGGTGACGACGGCGAGCGTGAATGCGCTGTTGACGAGCGGCTGCTCGAACCGGGTCCCGGCCGCGTACCGCTCGTCGAAGTGCATCGGGTTCGTGTTCATCGTGAGGCAGGTGAACCAGATGTTGTCCGTCCGGGTGACCGTGCGGCCGAACCGGCTGCGGTAGACGTCGCCGACGGCGAAGTCCTCGTAGAAGCGCCCGCGCCACTCCTTCGGCGCTGCCTCGGTCTCACTCCGCATGCAGCACGCTCCTCTTCTCGTCGCTCAACAGCTCCCGTGCGCGCGCGGCGACGGGGGCGTCGATCATGTCGCCGTCGAGGGCGACGACGCCGCGCCCTTCGCCGACCGCGCGGTCGTAGGCCGCGACGATCTCGCGCGCACGCCGAAGCTCGCTCGCCGTCGGAGCGAAGGCCTCGTGCGTCGGCGCGACCTGGTCCGGATGGACGAGCGCCTTGCCGCGGAAGCCGAGCGACCGTGCGACCGCGCAGTCGCGCGCGAGGCCCTCGGGGTCCCGGACGCCGACCCAGACGCGATCGACGGGGCCGCGCAGCCCGGCTGCGGCGGAGTCGACGACGAGCGACGAGCGCGCGAAGAGGATCTCCTGACCGTCCTCGCGTTCCTCGAGACCGAGGTCGAGCGCGAGATCGACCGCGCCGAGAAGGAGCACCGCGACCTGCTCGTGCGACGCGATTGCGAACGCCTCCCTGAGCCCCCGCCCCGTCTCGACGATGGCGACGATCGGGGTGTCGGCGCGATCGGCCACGGCCCGGATCGCGGCCTCGGTGGCCTTCGGCACGACGATCCCGTCGAGGTCGCGACCGCGCACCGCGGCGAGGTCCGCGTCGTGCCACTCCGTGTCGACGCCGTTGACCCGCAGAAGACGCAGGGATTCGGTCTCGACGTCGGCGAGGACGCGCGTCGCGAGCTCGCGCGCCGCGCCTTTCTCCTCGGAAGCCACCGCGTCCTCGAGGTCGGCGACCACCGCGTCGGCGCCGGACTCGAGCGCCCTCACGAGCTTCCGTTCCTCGCCTCCCGGCGCGAAGAGGAACGAACGGGCGGTTTGAAGAGAAGCCATCGCTTTGAAAGAATTGCGAATGTCTGACTTAAACACTAACGCGTTCGGGAGGGAGGAGCGAAGCCGTGAAGGCCGTCGTCTTCCACGAGTTCGGCAACGCCGACGTGCTCCGCATCGAGGAGCTCCCCGACCCCGCTCCGGGGCCGGGCGAGGTGACGGTCGACGTCACCGCCTCGGCGCTCAACCACCTCGACGTCGACGTCAGGGAGGGCGTCTCGCGCTTCCCGATCGAGCTTCCGCACACGCTCGGCGTCGAGCCGGTCGGTCGCATCGCGGCGCTCGGCGACGGCGTCGAGGGCTGGTCGGTCGGAGACCGCGTCGCGGTGTACCTGATCGCGACGTGCGGCCGCTGCGTCTACTGCCGGACGGGCCGCGAGTCGCTGTGCACGTCCCCGGACTGGTTCGTGGGCATGGGGTCGCCGGGCGCCTACGCCGAGCGCGTGATCTGCAAGGCCACGCAGCTGATCCGGATCCCGGACGGCGTCACCGACGTCGAGGCGGCCGCCAGCAACATCGCGTTCGGCACGGCATGGCACATGCTGATCACGAGGGCGCGACTGCGGCCAGGGGAGACGGTGCTCGTCAACTCCGTGGGCAGCGGGATCGGCTCCGCCGCCGTGCAGGTCGCAAAGCACGCGGGAGCGTTCGTGATCGGCACGTCCAGCCGCGCGGACAAGCTCCAGAAGGCGAGCGAGCTCGGGCTCGACGTCGGGATCGACTACACGACGCACGACGTCGTCGAGGCGGTCCTCCGCCACACCGACGGGGAGGGCGTCGACGTCGTCTACGAGCACTGCGGCGGCCAGCTGTTCCAGTACGGCCTCGACTCGCTGAAGAAGGACGGCCGGCTCGTCGTGTGCGGGGCGCACGGCGGCGAGGTCGTCGACTTCGACATCATCCCCTTCTTCCGCCGGCAGCTCTCGGTGATCGGCTCGTTCGTCTTCGACCGCAACGAGCTCGAGACGGTCTTCGGGCTGATCGCACGCGGCGCGCTCAAGCCCCAGGTCGCCGCGACGTTTCCGCTCGAGGAGGCGGCGAAGGCGATGGAGCTCATGGAGAGCCGTGAGTTCTTCGGGAAGATCGTCCTCACTGCGGGAGGTGGCGCATGAAGCGGATCGGCGTCGACGTCGGCGGAACGTTCACCGACCTCATCTACGTCGACGACGAGGCGGGCGTGATCCGGGTCCACAAGCTGCCGACGACGCCCGACGATCCCTCGCAGGGGACGATCCAGGGCGTGAAGGAGCTCGCGGCCGAAGCGGGCGCGGAGCCGTCGTCGCTCGACCAGGTCTTCCACGGGACGACGATCGCGACGAACATCGTGATCGAGCACACCGGCGCGCGGGTCGGGATGCTGACGACGGAGGGCTACCGGGACATCCTCCACATCGCGCGGCACAAGAAGCCGCTCAACTTCTCGAACTACCAGGATCTTCCGTGGCAGGCGTATCCGGTCGTGCGGCGCCGCTACCGGCTGACCGTTCCCGAGCGGGTCACGGGCGACGGCGCCGTGCTGGTGCCGCTCGACGAGGAGCGGGCGCGAGAGCAGGTGCGGGCGTTGAAGGAGGCCGGCGTCGAGGCCGTCTGCGTCTGCTTCCTGTTCTCGTTCCTGAACCCGAATCACGAGCGGCGGGTCGCGGAGATCGTGCGCGAGGAGTTCCCCGAGGCGTTTCTCTCGGTGTCGTCGGAGGTGCTTCCTCAGTACCGGGAGTACGAGCGGTTCTCGACCGTCGGCCTCAACGCCTACGTCGGTCCGAAGGTCGCGTCGTACGTTGCGCGCCTGGGCGAGGAGCTGGAGGCGCTCGGCCTCCGCTCGGGTCTCCACCTGATGACGTCGGCGTCCGGCGTGGCGACCTCCGAGGCGGCGATCCGCCGGCCCGTCAACCTCCTCATGTCCGGTCCCGTCGCAGGCGTCGTGGGCGGGATCTGGGCGGGGAAGCAGGCGGGCTACGACAACGTCATCACACTCGACGTCGGCGGGACGTCGGCGGACATCGGCCTGGCCCAGGAGGGCCGGCTGCGGATGAAGCACCTGCTCGACACGAAGGTCGGGCCGTACCAGGCGATGATCCCGATGGTCGACGTCGACACGATCGGCGCCGGCGGCGGCTCGATCGCCTACGTCGACGCAGGCGGGATCTACCGCGTCGGCCCCCGTTCCGCGGGCGCGGTTCCGGGCCCCGCGGCGTACGGCCGCGGCGGCACGCAGGCGACAGCGACGGACGCGATGGTCAACCTCGGCTGGCTGCTCCCCGAGGCGTTCCTCGGCGGCGGGATGTCGCTCGACGGCGAGAAGGCGCGCGCGGCGTTCGCCGACGGCCCGGCCGCGGCGCTCGGCATGAGCGTCGAGGAGGCGTCGATGGGCGCGGTGCAGATCCTCACGCACTCGATGGTGCAGTCGATCGAGGAGAACTCGGTACGGAAGGGATTCGACCCGCGCGACTTCGCGCTCGTCGCCGAGGGCGGCGCGGGCCCGGTCTTCGCCGTCCCGATCGCGATCGAGGTCGGCACGCCGAACGTCGTCGTGCCGCCGCACCCGGGCATCGCAGCCGCGATGGGGCTCGTCGCGACGGACATGGTCTACGAGTACGGCGCGACGACCTACCAGCGGCTCTCCAAGCTCGACGCCGCGAGCCTGCAATCGCGCTTCGAGGAGCTCGAGGCGCAGGCCGCCGCCCAGCTCGAGGAGGACGGCATCGAGGCCGACCGCATCGTCATCCAGCGCATCGCCGAGGCCCGCTATCTCGGTCAGGGATACGAGCTCCGGGTCGACGTCGGCTCCGGCGCGATCGACGAGACGTGGGTCGAGCGGCTCCGCGCCGACTTCCACGACATCCACGAGCGGGAATACTCGCGTCGCTTCGAGGAGTCGGACATCGAGGTCCCGAACATCCGCGTCCGCGGGATCGGTCTCATGCCCGAGCTGTCGACGCCCGAGGTGCGGACGGGCGACGCATCTGCCGACCACGCGCTCCGCCACGAGGGAGAGGCGTGGTTCCTCGTCGAGGGATCACTCGAGCAGGTGCCGACGCGCTACTACGACCGGGAGGCGCTCGAGGCGGGCAACCGCCTAGTCGGGCCCGCGATCGTCAACCAGTACGACTCGACCACGGTGATCCCACCGGGCGTCGAGGCGCACGTCGACCGCTTCGGGAACATCGTGATCGAGGTCGGCGCCTCGGCCGCGGCAGGCGCGGCCGCAACCGTCACCGCGAACGAGGGGGTGTGACCGTGTCGACCGTCGAATACGAGCTGGGCAAGCATCCGGGGCCACCGGAGCTCGAGCGGGTCGAGGTCGATCCGATCACGATGCGCGTCCTCGGCGGCGCGTTCCACGCGATCGCGAAGGAGATGTCGGGCGTCCTGTTCCGGATGTCCTACTCGTCGATCATCCGCGAGTCCGAGGACCTCGGCGCCGGGATCTTCGACGCCCAGGGCCGCGAGCTGTGCGAGTCCGACTCGACGCCGATGCACATCGGCTCGCTCCCGTGGTACATCCGCGGCTTCATGCGCCACCTCGAGGGGAAGATCGTCGAGGGGGACGTGATCATCCACAACCATCCGTACTACGGGGCCTCCCACAGCCCGGACATCGCCGTAGCGGTGCCGATCTTCTGGGACGGCGAGCTCCAGGGGTTCGCGGCGGTGACGGCGCACGTCCTCGACGTGGGCGGGTCGTTCCCCGGCATCAACGCCGACGCGTTCGACATGTACGCGGAGGCGAAGATCTACGACGGCCTGCGCTGGTACCAGGCAGGCGAGCTCAACGAGGACCTCGACCGGATGGTCTTCGACAACGTCCGCACCGAGACCATGAACCGCGGCGACATGAACGCGATGATGGCCGCGTGCCAGCTCGGGCGCGACCGCATGCTGCGCCTCTACGAGCGCTACGGCGTCGACACGGTGATGAGCGCGGCGTACGACTGGATGGACTACAGCGAGGCGATGCTCCGCGAGCAGATCCGCGCGCTGCCCGACGGCGAGTACACGGCCCCGACGGGCTGGCTCGACGACGACGCCCGGAACCGCGACGTCCGGCTCCGGATCGAGACGAAGGTGATCGTCGACGGCGACGAGATCACGATCGACCTCACGGGGTCGAACGCCGAGGTGCCGACCGGCTACAACGTCCCGTTCGAGGGCTCGCTCCTCGTCGGCGCCTACTACGCCGTGCGCACGATCCTCCTCGACGAGGTGACGTTCCCGGAGCACGTGCCGCAGAACGACGGCGTCTTCCGGCCGGTGAAGGTGATCGCCCCGAAGGGGACGATCTACAACCCGACCTTCCCGCGGGCATGCTTCTCGCGCTTCTGTCAGGTGCAGCGGGTCGTCGACAACACGATCCTCGCGCTCGCGGACGCCCTCCCCGAAGGCGTGACGGCCGGGAACTCGGCCGGGATCCACTTCTGCGCCTACTCCGGCTTCTCGGAGGAGATGGGCGAGTACTGGCTCTACCTCGAGGTGAACGAGGGCGCGTACGGCGGCCGCTTCGGCAAGGACGCGATGGACTCGGTCGACAACCTGATGGCCAACACGCGCAACAACCCGATCGAGGAGCTCGACCTCCGCTTCCCGATCCGCTGCGACCAGTACGAGCTTCGCCCCGAGCCCGCGGCTCCAGGACGCTGGCGCGGCGGGATCGGGATCATCCGGCGGAACCGCTTCCTCGTCGACGGCGTGTACTCGTGCGAGGGCGACCGGCAGACCGACCCGCCCCGCGGCATCTTCGGCGGCTGGGACGGGCTCGTCGCCTCGTGCCGGAAGAACCCCGACACGGCGCAGCAGGAGATCCTGCCGGCGAAGGTCACCGGCGTCCCGTTCGCGGCCGGCGAGTTCATCGAGTTCCGCGAGCCGAATGCCGCCGGGTACGGCGACCCGCTCGACCGGCCGCCGGACGCGGTGCGGGAGGACGTGCTCGACGACTTCACGACGATCGCGCTCGCCCGCGACGCCTACGGCGTCGTCTTCGGCGACGAGCGGACGCTCGAGATCGACGCCGCCGCGACGGAGGCGTTGCGGGGCGAGCTCCGGAAGAGCCGCTCGGTGACGTCGCTCACGGAGTACTTCGCCGCAGAGCTGCCGCGTTCGACGAAGCCGGTGTCGATCGCCGGGAACGCCGAGTTCGGGATGACGTGACGGAGGCCCGCCGAGAGCGGAGGCAGGAGCCGCGGCTGCCTCTCCGCCGTGTCCGCAAGAGCTACGAGCAGGTCGCCGACCAGCTCCGCGAGCTGATCGTCACGGGCGAGCTTCCGCAGGGCGGTCGGCTGCCGACCGAGACGGAGCTCGCGCGCTCGCTCGGGGTCAGCCGGGCGACCGTCCGCGAGGCGCTTCGTCTCCTCGCCGCTCAGGGGCTCGTCCGGACCGCGAAGGGCCAGGCCGGCGGGAGCTACGTGACGCTGCCGACCGTCGACCACATCTCGGAGTCGCTCAGCTCGAACATCGCGCTGCTCGCGGACGCGCGCGACCTGACGCTCGAGGAGCTGATCGAGGTCCGGATACTGCTCGAGGTGCCGGCCGCGCGGCTTGCCGCCCGGAGGCGCGTCGAGGCCGACCTCGAGCGGCTCCGGGCGACGATTCCGCCCGACCGGCCCGCGCTCGACACGCAGGCCGAGTTCGTCCACAACCGCGACTTCCACGCGACCCTCATCGAGTGCTGCGACAACCGGCTGCTGCAGATCGCGGCCCAGCCGGTCTTCTCGGCGCTGCAGACCAGCCTGTCCCGCTCGGGCCTGCCGCGCGTCTTCCACCGCTCGATCCACGCGCACCACGCGCGGATCGTCGAGGCGGTGGAGGCGGGCGACGAGGGCGCCGCCGGGTCGGAGATGCACGCGCATCTCGCGTTTCTCGTCCCCTACTACGAGAAGGCGTGGAAGGCGGCCCGCCTGCCGCTCGCCTCCGGGACATGAGCCTCCCCCTCGCAGACGTCCGCATCCTCGCCGTGGAGCAGTTCGGCGCCGGGCCCTGGGGCACGCTGCAGCTCGCCGATCTCGGGGCGGACGTCGTGAAGCTCGAGGACCCCGCGTCGAACGGGGATGTCGGGCGCTACGTGCCGCCGTTCCAGGAGGACGAGGACTCGCTCTTCTTCGAGACCTTCAATCGCGGCAAGCGGAGCATCTCGCTCGACCTCCGCCATCCCGACGCCCGCGCGGTGCTGCACGACCTGGTGCGCGTCTGCGACGCCGTCTACTCGAACCTCCGCGGAGACCAGCCGCACAAGCTCGGACTCACGTACGACCGGCTGAAGCATGTGAATCCGCGGATCGTCTGCTGCTCGCTCTCGGGCTTCGGGATGACGGGGCCCCGTGCCGCGGAGGGCGGCTACGACTACATGATGCAGGGCCTCGCGGGCTGGCAGAGCCTCACGGGCGAGCCCGGCGGGCCGCCGACGAAGAGCGGGCTCTCGCTCGTCGACCTCTCCGGCGGCTACGCGTCCGCGATCGCGTTGCTCGCGGGCGTCTGGCGCGCGCGGCGCGACGGCGTCGGCTGCGACTGCGACGTCTCGCTGTTCGAGACCGCGCTGCACGAGCTGATGTACATCGGCCCCTGGGCGGCGACCCACGGATTCGTCCCGCCGCGCCGCCGCAACTCGGCGCATCCGACGATCGTCCCGTTCCAGAACTTCGAGGCGGCCGACGGCTGGTTCGTCGTCGGCGCGGCGAAGCAGGTGTTCTGGGAGCGGCTCTGCGCCGTCATCGAGCGGACCGACCTGCTCGAGGACGACCGCTTCGCGACGATGGCCGGCCGCAACGAGCACCGTGACGAGCTCCTGCCGCTCCTCGCAGGGGCGTTCCGCGCCCGGACGGTAGACGAGTGGGTCGAGGCGCTCGTCGCCGCGGGCGTCCCCGCGTCGCGCATCAACACGGTCGAGGAGGCGCTCGTCGACCCGCAGACGACCGTCCGCGGGTCGATCGTCGAGCACGACCACCCGACGCTCGGTCGCGTGCGCTCGATCCGCACTCCCCTCCGACTCGCCGACGGCGACACGTCGCTCGAGCGCCCGGCCGAGCGCGGGCCGTTCCGCGGCGAGCACACCGAGGCCGTCCTCGTCGAGCTCTGCGGCTACACGACCGAGCGGGTGCGGGAGCTCGGGGACGCGGGAGTCTTCGGAGAGCGCCCGGTGACCGCGCCGTGAACGCCGGAGCGCGCGACCTCGTCGGGTACGGCGCAGCGCCGCCGGACCCTCGTTGGCCGGACGGGAAGCGGGTCGCCCTCAGCCTCGTCCTCAACTACGAGGAGGGCGGCGAGAGCTCCCCGCTCGAGGGGGATCCCGCCTCCGAGGCGTATCTCCACGAGGTCGTCGGTGCGCCCGCCACCGTCGGCCGGCGCAACCTCAACACGGAGTCGATGTTCGAGTTCGGAAGCCGTGCCGGGTTCTGGCGCGTGCACCGCCTCGTGACCTCGTACGGGATGACGCTCACCGTCTTCGGCGTCGGCCAGGCGCTCGAGCGGAACCCGGCGGCGGCGCAGGCGATGGTCGACGCGGGCTGGGAGGTCGCGAGCCACGGCTGGCGCTGGATCGACTACGGCGAGCTCTCGCCGGAGGAGGAGCGCGCGCACCTCGAGCGCTCCGTCGCCACGATCGAGCGCGTGTGCGGGCAACGGCCCGTCGGCTGGTACACGGGGCGTGGGTCGGACGCGACCCGTCGGCTCGTCGTGGCGCACGGCGGCTTCCTCTACGACTCGGACTCGTACGCGGACGAGCTTCCGTACTGGCTCGACGTCGACGGGACGCAGCACCTCGTGATCCCGTACACGCTCGACGCGAACGACTTCAAGTTCCTGCTCCCGAACGGGTTCGTGACCTCGGAGGACTTCGCGACGTACCTGATCGACTCGCTCGAGGAGCTCCGCGGGGACGGCGGCCGCCTGATGTCCGTGGGGCTCCACTGTCGGATCGTCGGCCGGCCCGGCCGCATCGGCGGGCTCCGACGGTTCCTCGACCACGTCGCGGCCTGCGACGACGTCTGGGTCTCGACCCGGGCGGACATCGCCCGCCACTGGCGGGCCGAGCATCAAGCGCCAGGAGGTGCGTGATGACCGACGCCGATGCGGTGCGAACCGCGCTGCAGACGATCTTCGATGCCGATACGGGCGTCTACCAGACGCGGGGCTTCCAGCGCCGGGTCGGATACGGGACCCGGCCCGCGCTCGTCCACATCGATCTCGCGAACGCCTGGACGAGGCCCGGCCACGCGTTCTCGTGCGTAGGGATGGAGACCATCATTCCGGCGGTACGGGCGCTCAACGAGGCCGGCAGGGCGAAGGGCATCCCCGTCGTCTACACGACCACCGCCTACCAGGACGTCGACGGCCCGAACTCGGACATCGGGCTCTGGGGCCGGAAGATCCCGTGCGAGCTCCTGCAGGTCGGAAGCGAGGACGTCGAGATCGACAGCCGGATTGCGCCGGCGGACGGCGAGCTCGTACTCGTGAAGAAGTGCGCGAGCGGCTTCCACGGCACGAACCTCGCGAGCTACCTGAACGCGCACGGCGTGGACACGGTCATCGTCACCGGCGTGACCATGGCAGGCTGCGTCCGCCACACGACCGAGGACGCGATCGCGCAGGGCTTTCGCCCGATCGTGGTCCGCGAAGCCGTCGGCGACCGTGTCCCGGGCGTCGTCGAGTGGAACCTGTTCGACATCGACGCGAAGTTCGGCGACGTCGAGGCGCTCGAGGACGTCCTCTCCTACCTCGAGGGGATCGCGCCGTTCACGAGCAGAGCGGGGGTGATGAGCCAGGCGACGGCATAGAAGGCGTCCACTGAAGCGGCGACACGATCGCCGACATCTCGACCGAAGGGAGCCGACGATGGCAACCACCCCTGCGACCTGGTCGCGCGAGGCGCTCGCCGCCGCGCCCCAGAGCTACTTCGACGCGGTCGACGCCATGGACGTCGACGCCGTGCTCGCGCACTTCGCCGACGACGCGACGCTGACCGTCCAGACCGACCACGTGACGTTCGACGGCGCGACCGAGATCCGTCGCATGTTCACGGACTTCTTCGCGAGCTCGAAGACGATCCGCCACGAGATCCGGAACATCGTCGTCGAGGAGACGGCCGGGAAGGTCGCGACGGAGCAGGGCTACATCGGGGAGCTGCAGGACGGCTCGCGGAACGACATGCACAACTGCAACTTCTTCGACTTCGACACCGAGGGAAAGTTCGAGCGCGTGATCATCTGGATGGCGGGGACGAACCCGCTCCACTGACCGTGGAACTCAGCGAGCGTCGGCGTCGTCCGACAACGCGGCCTCGAAGAACGAGGAGACGATGCGCACGGCCTCGTCCGGGCACTCGAGCAGGTCGGCATGGCCGATGTCGGGGAACTCGTGCGTCGTGATCGCCGGGTTGAGCTCCGCCATCCGGCGCGCCCCGAGCCCGGACGGGGCGAGCACGGGCGGGCAGAGGACGTCGTGAGTCCCGTTCGTCATGAGCAGCGGCCGCTCGATCGCCGGCACGAGCGGCGAGAGGTCCATCTGCTCCATCGCGAGGCACGCCTGCCGGACCGTGTAGGGGTCGTTGACCCCGATCACCGAGCGCACGGTCGCGAACGTGTCCTTGCCCTCCTCGCTCTCGAGGAACGCCGCGCCGACCGCCTGCGTCGTGACGTGGTCGGAGAAGTCGTCCCACGGCATCGACTCGGCCATCCTCCGCCAGACCCGGAAGAGAGTCGCCCGGTAGACGTCCGGCTTCGCAAACGCCACGTCGGCGCACGCTGCGATCGTTCGTGCGCCGTGCGTCGCCGCGAAGGCGATCGCGATCATCCCGCCCATCGAGGTGCCGTGGACGAGCACGCGGTCGAGCCCGAGCGCGTCGAGCAGCCTGGCGCCGTCGTCGGCCCAGCCCTCGATCGTGTACCACTCGCGCGGGCTCGTCGAGGCGCCGTAGCCGCGCGCGTCGAAGGACAGGAGCCGGAAGCCGCGCTCGCGGAACCCGTCGTTGACGAAACCGAAGTTGTGCCGGCCGAAGAGCCCGCCGCCCAACTGGATCACGACCGGCCCGTCCTCGGGCCCGGTCAGCTCGTAGTACAGCCGGATGCCGTCGTCGATCTCCGCGTACGGCACGCGTCGCTCAGTCCCAGGAGCGGCCGACGCGGTCCCACGCGACGTCGCTCGGGAGCCACTCGGTGTTGATCCGCGAGAGGAGGCGCTCGACCTTCGCCGACCCGCACTTCGGGCACGGGGGCGCGGGCTTGTCCGAGGTCGAGAGGAACTCCTCGAACTTCGCGCCGCAGCCCTCGCAGCGATACTCGTAGACGGGCATGGAAGCGGAGTCTAGCCCCGTCCCGTCGCTCGAGGAGCTCCGCGCCCTGGCGCGCGCGCAGGGCGTCGAGCCGAGCGACGCCGACCTCGAAGGCGTGCTGCGCTTCCTCGGAACCGTCCTTCCCTCGCTCCGCGAGCTCGAGGAGGCGACGCCGCGGGACGTCCCGCCGGCGGGCATGTACCTCCCGGACCCGGAGGCGACGTGACGCTCGTCGCGCTCGCCGCAGCGATCGAGCGAGGCGAGCTGTCGCCGCGCGAGGCGGTCCAGAACGCGCTCGACCGGATCGAGCACCGCGACGGTGCGTACAACTCGTTCATCACGGTGCGCGCCGAAGAGGCGCTGGCCGAGGCCGACGCGTTGCCGGCGAAGACCGGCCCGCTGCACGGTGTCCCGATCGGAATCAAGGACGTGATCGACGTCGCGGGCACACGGACGACGGCGGCGTCGAAGGTCCTCGCCGAGAACATCGCCGCGGCCGACGCGACGGTCGTCGCGCGGCTCAGGCGCGCAGGCGCCGTCGTCGTCGGCAAGCTCAACACCCACGAGTTCGCCTGGGGCGCGTCGACGACGAGCGAGGCGTTCGGCCCGGCCCGGAACCCGTGGGACACGGAGCGGATCTGCGGTGGCTCGAGCGGCGGCAGCGGCGCGGCGGTGGCTGCGAGCCTCGTTCCCGGCGCGCTCGGCACCGACACGGCGGGGTCCGTGCGCATCCCCGCAGCGCTCTGCGGGGTCACGGGAATCCGGCCGACGACCGGACGTGTCCCGAACCGCGGGGTGATCCCCGTCTCGTGGACGTACGACACGGTCGGCCCGCTCGCGCGCACGGCCGAGGACTGCGCGCTCCTCCTCGACACGATCGCCGGCCCCGAGCCGGAGGACGCCTCGACGACGCCGGCCGTGGGGCCGCCGTGCCTGGAGGGAATCGGCCGCGGCGCCGAGGGCGTCCGGATCGGAGTCGTCGCGCATCTCCTCGAGGGCGTCCCGATCGACCCCCGGGTCGCGGACGCCGTCGAGGCCGCGATCCGCGAGCTGGAGCGGATCGGGGCGAAGGTCGAGCGCGTCGACGCACCGTTCCTGCGCCGCGCGGAGGTCGTCCAGCAGCTGGTGATGCTTCCGGAGGCGGCCGAGGCGCACCTGCCCTGGCTCCGCACGCGCCTCCCCGACTACGGCGCGGACGTTCGTGCCCGCCTCCTCGCCGGGCTGCTCCTGCCGTCGTCCGCCCCCGTCACCGGGCAGCGCGCCCGCCGGTCGCTCGCGGAGGAGGCGCGCCCGTTGTTCGAGCGCTACGACCTCCTGGCGTCGCCCGAGATGCCGATCGTCGCGCCGAGAATCGGCGAGGACCCCGTCCAGGTCGGGAGAGAGCGAATCGCCTACCGGCTCTCGCTCATCCCGTTCAACTCGCCCTGGAGCTGCCTCGGCGTCCCCACCGCGAGCGTGCCGTGCGGCCTCGTCGACGGCCTCCCGGTCGGGCTCGCCCTGACCGGCCGCCGTCTCGGCGAGGCGACGGTGCTGCGTGTCGCGCACGCCTTCCAGCAGGCGACCGACTGGCACGAGCGGCGGCCTGCCGATGCCGTTTGACGCCGCGGAGCGCGGGAGCGTATACACCATTCAGCAGCGACCGAAAGGGGACAGAATGTCCGTGCTGATCAAGGGCGGCCGCATCCTCACCGCCACCGACGACTACGTGGGCGACGTGTTCGTCGACGACGGGAGGGTTGCGCTGCTCGGGAGCGCGCTCGACGTCACCGCGGACAAGGTGATCGACGCGGGCGGCAAGATCGTGATGCCGGGCGCGATCGACCCGCACACGCACATCGAGATGTTCTTCGGCGGGACGACCACGTGCGATGACTTCACGTCCGGGACGACGGCAGCGGCGTTCGGCGGTACGACCATGCTGATCGACTTCTGCATGCAGACGCCGGGCGACACGTTCGCGCAGGCGCTCGAGAAGTACCACGAGAAGATCACGCGCTGCCCGCCGCTGATCGACGTCGGGTTCCACATCGGCGTGACCGACCTCCATACCGGCGGCACGCTCGAGGACCTCGCGAAGCTGCCGGACGAGGGGGTCACGTCCTACAAGGTCTTCATGGCCTACAAGGGCGCCGTGATGGTCGACGACGAGACGCTGTTCAAGGTGCTGCGCACGGCGCACGAGACCGGCGGGCTCGTGATGGTGCACGCCGAGAACGGCGATGCGATCGACATCATCGTCAAGGAGACCGTCGCGGCCGGCAACACGGACCCCGTCTGGCACGCACGCAGCCGGCCGATGGAGACCGAGGCCGAGGCGACCAACCGGGCGATCCAGCTCGCGCACGTCGCCGACGCGCCCCTGTACGTCGTCCACGTCTCCTGCCAGCCGGCCGTGGAGCCGATCGCGCTCGCCCGCGAGAAGGGCTGGAAGGTCTGGGGCGAGACGTGCACGCAGTACTTCTTCGTCGACGAGACGATGATGGAGAAGCCGAACTGGGAGGGCGCGAAGTACATCTACACGCCTCCGCCGCGGCCGAAGGAGCACCAGGAGCACCTCTGGAAGGCGATCAAGACCGACGTGCTCTCGGCCGTCTCGACCGACCACTGCCCGTTCAACTGGCCCGACCAGAAGGGGATCAACGGTCGCGACTTCCAGGTCGTCCCGAACGGCGGTCCGGGGATCGAGAACCGGCTCCACATGCTCTGGACGCACGGCGTGCGCACCGGCCGGATCACGCCCAACCGCTTCGTCGAGCTCGTCTCGACGAACGTCGCGAAGCTGTTCGGCCTCTACCCGCGCAAGGGCACCATCGCGCCCGGCTCCGACGGCGACATCGTCGTGTGGGACCCGGAGAAGAAGCTGACGATCTCCGCGAAGACGCATCACACGAACGTCAACTACAACCTGTTCGAGGGCGAGGAGGTCACCGGTGCTCCCGAGGTCGTGCTCGTCCGCGGCCAGGTGATCGTCGAGGACGACGAGCTCGTCGCCGAGCCGGGCGCGGGGCAGTTCGTCAAGCGGGCGCGCTTCGGGGAGGAGCTGCTGGCAGCGCCGGCCGCGGCCGTCTGATGTCCGACGAGGAAGCACGCGCGGTCTACGCGCAGGCGGGCCTGGGGGCGAGCGTGACGCTCGGCTCCCGGCCCGCCGTGCTCGTCGTCGACTTCTCGTGTGGCTTCACCGACCCTGCGTGCGCGCTCGGCTCCGACCTCACCCCGCAGGTCGAGGCGACGCGCCGGCTGCTGGACGCCGCGCGCGACAGGGGGCTTCCGGTCGTCTTCACCACGATCGGGTTCGGCGCGAGCCTCAAGGACGGCGGCCTGTGGCTCCAGAAGGTGCCGACGCTCGGCGACCTCCAGCTCGGCGGTCCGTGGGTCGAGATCGACGAGCGGCTCGGCCGGCGCGAGGGCGAGACGGTGATCGTGAAGAAGGGCGCCTCGGGGTTCTTCGGCACGAACCTCGCGTCCGTGCTCGTGTCGCAGGGGGTCGACTCGGTCATCCTCTGCGGCGCGACGACGAGCGGCTGCATCCGCGCGACCGCGATCGACCTCCTGCAGTACGGCTGGCCCACGATCGTGCCGCGGGAGTGCGTCGGCGACCGGGCGCAGGCGCCGCACGACGCGAACCTGTTCGACATCCAGGCGAAGTACGCGGACGTCGTCTCGGTCGAGGATGCGATCGCGTACCTCGAGAGCGTCCCGGTACCTGTGGCCTGAGCGTCGGACTCAGCGCACGACGCCGACGATCGCACCGCCGGCGACGATGAGGAGTCCGGCGAGGACCGTCCGCCGCCCGATCGCCTCGGTCCGGTGGAACAGGAGCGCAGCGAAGAGAATGCCCCAGAGCGACTGCGTGGCGTTCAGGGGCGCCACAATGCCGACCCTGCCGCGGTCGAACGCCGTGACGAGCGCCGCGTAGGCCAGTCCGAACAGCAGTCCCGCAGGTGCGAATGCGGGAAGCGCAACCCGTAGCGACGGGCGCAGCTCGCGCCTCCGGGTTGCGACCGCGAACCCCACCGTCACCAGCGCAGCCGCGAGAAGGGAGGCGGCAGAGGCCTGGAGCGCGGGAACGTCGGCGTCCCGCGCGACCCAGCGCACCGCGTTGTCGCGGACCGCGAAGAGCACGGCGCACGTGAGCGCGAGCACGACGCCGACGACCCGGAAGTCGACCGGCCTCGTGCGTTCGGCCGCGAGGACGCCGCCCCCGGCGACGACGAGCGCCGTGGCGAGGATCAGCGCCGGCTCGAACGGCTCATCGAGAAGGGCGAGCGCGAGGACCACCGACAGGAGCGGCGCCGTGCCGAAGAGGATCGCGGCGCGGGACGGGCCGGCTGCGCGAACCGCGTAGGTGAAGACGATCTGGGAGACACCCGGCACGAGCGCGCCGATCGCGAAGAACCGCACGAGCTCGCCGGCATCGGTTCCGTCGGCGATCGTCGGGAGCGCCAGCAGGGCTCCGGTCGTGAACGCGATCGTGATCACCGTCGCAGCGCCCGCCAACGGATCCCCGCCGCGGACGAGCGCCCACCGCACGGCCACGGTCATCGCCCCGAACAGCGCCCCCGCGAGGACGCCGAGGAGGACGGCGTCCACGCTGGACTAGCGTGTGAGCGCGACGATCGCGTTCAGCATGATCTCCGCCGCGAGCGCGGCGTCGGCCGGCTCCGCGTGCTCTGCCGGGTGGTGGCTGATCCCGTCGCGGCAGGGAACGAAGACCATCGCGCTCGGCACGCGCGCGGCCACGCACATCGTGTCGTGGGCGGCCCCGGAGTGCATCGTCATCGTGGGCTCTCCGCTCGCGGCCGCCGCCTCCTCGAGCGCTCCGACGACGCCGGGGTCGAGGCGGGTCGCAGCGAGCGTCTGCCGTGGCGTGACCTCCGCGGTCATACCGCGCCGCTCCGCCGCGGCGGTCGCAAACGCGCCGATGTCGCGCGCGACGCCCTGGAAGCGGTCGCCGTCGGGGCCGCGGATGTCCAGGGAGAGCCGCACCTCCGCCGCGATCGCGTTGATCAGGCCCGGGTCTGCCTCGAGCTCGCCGACGGTGCCGACCGTGCCGCCGCCGGCCGCCCGCGCGAGGCGCTCGAGCTCGACGATCGTCTCCGCGAGCGGCAGGGTCGGGTCGAGCCGGAGGTCCATCGGCGTCGCGCCCGCGTGATCCCCACGCCCCCGGATGCGGACGTCGGCGTGGACGTAGCCGGCGATCGCGTTGACGATCCCGATGCGGTTGCCGGTGTCCTGGAGCACGCGCGCCTGCTCGATGTGCATCTCGATCCAGCCCGTCAGGTCGTCCAGCACGCGCCCGCACTCGCGCCAGCGAGCGGGCTCGTACCCCGCGTCCTCCGCGTGCTCCCAGAAGCTCCGGCCGTCGTCGACGGCGCGGAACGTCTCGCGGAGCTCCTCCTCGGTCACGCGTTCGAGCATGATCCGGCTGCCGAGGAGCATCTGGCCGAAGCCGGAGCCCTCCTCCTCGAGGAACGAGACGAGCTGCAACGGCAGGTCGAGACCGAGCTCTGCGTTCAGCCGGCACACCTCGAGCGCCGTGACGACGCCCATCGTCCCGTCGTAGCGGCCGCCGTTCCGGTTCGAGTCGCAGTGCGAGCCGATGCCGAACACCGCCTCGCCGGCGGGGCGGTTCCGCGCCACGAGGGTCCCGACCGGATCCTCGTAGACGTCGAAGTCGAGCGCCGCGAGCGCGCTCGTGAAGTGGCCGAGCGTCCTGCGGTAGGGCTCCGTGTAGGCGTACCGCCGGATGGCCTCGTCCGAGAGCGTGAAGTCGGGGCCGGAGAGCGTCTCGATCTCGGCCGCGATCCGGGAGGCGCTCCGTGCGCGGTCGACCACGAGAGCGACTCTAGTATGGCCCGGACGTGGACGACGAATGGCCGCCTCGCGAGGCCAGAGCGCAGGCCGCGCTCTGGGAGGGCGAGAGGCTGCTCGAGCGTCGGGCGTACCTTGCGGCCTCGGACGCGCTGGCCGGCGTCTTCGGGATCGCCGGCGAGCGCGAGGAGCTCGTCAAGGGGCTCCACCACCTCGCCGCCGCCGGGTACCGGGCGCAGATCGGCGAGGCCGAACGGGCACGTCGCCAGCTCGAGCGCGCACGGCGTCGGCTCGCCCCCTTCCCGGACGCGGCGGGGCTGGTCGCGCTCGTCGAGCGGGACGTAGAATCGGCCGGTGGAGAGCTGGCGCCACCGTAAGACGCTGATCCTCGGGCGCGCGGACATGGTCGGCCTGCTCGCGCCGTCGGAGTACGTCGACTGCGTCGAGCATGCCTTCCGGATGCATGGCCTCGGGCGCGTCTACATGGAGCCGAAGGGCCACATCGTGCTCGACCGCTACCAGGGCGAGTGGGAGGTGATGCCGTCCTGGATCGAGGAGCCCGAGGCGGCGGCCTGCAAGTGGGTCTCGATCCGCGAGAACAACGCTGCGTACGACCTCCCGGCGGTGTTCTCGATCCTCGTCTACACGCACCCCGAGACCGGCTTCCCGCTCGCGATCTGCGACGGCTCGCACCACACGCTGATGCGCACCGGAGCTTCCGCCGCCGTCTCCGCGAAGTGGCTCGCGCGGCCGGACTCCACCGTGCTCGCGATCGCGGGCACCGGCAGCGTGGCGGAGGGGACGCTCGCGACGTGCGACACGGTGTTCGGCTGGTCGGAGGTGCGCGTCTGGAGCAGGACCCAGGAGTCGCTCGACCGCTTTCTCGCCGAGCAGCAGCCCCGCTATCCGCACCTTCGCATCACGGGGTCGACCGACCTCGAGCCCGTCGTCCGCGGCGCCGACGTCGTCGTGACCGGCACGCACGCGCGCGGTTGGATCGTCGACGACGCGTGGATCGCACCGGGGACGCACCTCGCGGCGCTCGGCGCCGACCTGGAGGGGGAGCAGGAGCTCCATCCGGCGATCCTCCAGCGCGGGCGGGTGTTCGTCGACGACATCCGCCAGTGCATCCCGGACGGCGAGATCAACGTCCCGCTCCGCGAGGGGCTGATCTCGGAGGGCGACATCGCGGGCGAGATCGGCAAGGTGATCTGCGGGGAGCTCGAGGGCCGCCAGAGCGACGACCAGGTGACGGTCTTCGACTCGACCGGCATCGCGCTGCAGGACTCGGCCACAGTGCCGCTCGAGGTCGAGCGTGCCTTCGCCGCCGGGGTCGGCATCGAGAAGAAGATGATCTCGACGTGATGGCGCGCGCGAAACGGACGACGACGATCGCCGACGTGCCGGAGCACGCGTGACCGACGTCGAGCAGATCCGCCTCGACCCCGATCCGTACGAGCCGTTCCGGCTCTCGCAGGGCTTCCGCGTCGGCGACCTCGTGATCGTCTCGGGGCAGGCGGCGATCGACCAGGACGGGCGGATCGTGGGCATCGGCGACTTCGACGCCCAGGCGGAGCAGGTCTTCCGCAACCTCGCGCGCGTCCTCGAGGCTGCCGGGTCGGGCCTGGATCGCGTCGTCAAGGTGACGATCTACCTGACCGACATGGCGAACTTTTCGAAGATCGTCGAGCTCCGCGGAAAGTGGTTCACGGCTCCCTACCCGGCGGACACCATCGTCGAGGTCTCGTCGCTTGCGCTGCCCGGCCTCGAGATCGAGATCGAGGCGATCGCGGTCACGCGCTAGACCGGCTCACGCGCCGTCGAACACCTCGAGCGGGATCAGCGCGGAGACGAGCGGGTAGGGCACGTCGACCACCTGCGACAGGTGGAGGTCGACACACGCCGAGCAGAGGCAGTAGGCGGCCGGCCGCGACAGGCCGTGCTCTGCCTCGAGCCAGTCGATCATCGCGAGGAGCGCGCTCCGCGCTGCGACCGTCAGGTCCATCGCGTCGTCCACGGGGATACCGGTGGTGGCGAAGGAAGGTCCCCGCGACTCTCCGGGCGTCCGGTACGCGGGGAACCGCGGTGCCCACGCCTGCGCCGCGTGGATCTCGCAGCGCAGGTGGACGGCCGCCTCGATCTCGATCCCGGTGCCGCACACCTCGCCGTCGCCCTGCGCGAAGTGGACGTCGCCGACCGAGAGGAGCGCGCCCGGCACTTGGACGGGAAGGAACAGCGTCGCTCCGGCGACGAGCCGGCGGATGTCGAGGTTCCCGCCCGTCTCGCGCGGAGGGATCGTCCGCAGACCGGACGCCGCGAGCGGGGGGAAGGCCGTCTCCGGCATGGGCTCGGCCACGGGGCCGCCGGCCGCCCGAATGCGTTCCTCCCGGGCGCGCTGCGCCTCCATCAGCTCTGCGGAGGGGGCGACGCCGACGACTCCCGCGTGCGGACATGCGGGAACGGCGACGCCCGGAAGCTCGTCGGACCGGGCATGCGTGCCGTCGAGCTCCCAACCCACGAGGAACGGCTCGGCGAGGACGTCCGCGAGGAACCCGAACCCCGGGATGACGGCGTTGACGCCGTAGGCGGGCGTCTCGTAGCCGAGGATCTCGACGGCGAGCAGGTCCCCGGGCTCGGCGCCCTCGACGAACACCGGCCCCGTCAGCGGGTGGCCGAGGCCGAGATCGAGCGCCGCGCAGTCCGCGTGCGTGCTGTCGGCGGTCAGCTGTCCGTCGAGGCCGTCCCGCGTCTCGAGCACGATCTCCTGCCCCGGCTCGACGACGACGACCGGCTCGAGCGCCGGGTGCCAGCGGTTGTGGGCCGAGGTGGAGGGGATCCTCAGAGCAGCTCCCCGATCCGTCGGGCCGCGTCGGTCGCGGCTTCGACCTCATCCGAAGACCAGCGGCGCGGCGACCCGAGCTGGTGCACCGAGACGATCGCGACGAGGCGGCCGCCGGACAGGACCGGCGTCACGATCTGCGCGGCGAGGCCGCCGTACGTCTCGAGCATCGCCTGGAAGCGGGCGTCGTCGTACGCCGAACGACAGTCGTGCTGCACGACCTGGCGGCCGTTCGCGAGCTCCAGCACGACGGGCTGTCGCCGGAGGTCGACGGTTCGCTCGTCCCGGAGCGACCCGACGCCCGGCGCGAGCGCCTCCTCGACGACGGGGAACGCGTACTCACCGGGTTCGTCGCGCCGCAGCGTGACCCGGCTCGCGCCGGTCGCGGCGAGGAGCTCGGCCAGAACGTCCGCCGCTGCCGTCGGCTCGGAGGCGGTCGTCGCGGCTCCTACGAGCGTGGAACGAGCGGCTCGCCGGCGAGCAGGCGCTCGAGGCCGCCCATGCCCCAGTGCGTGCGTCCGTCCTCGGCCAGGAGCGACGGGACCCCGGACACTCCGGCCGCTTCGGCGTCCGCTCGGATCGAGCGCAGGGTTTCCTGGAGCTTCGGGTCGTAGGCGGCCGCCACGGCACCGGACGGGTCGAGGCCGGAACGCTCGGCCGCCCGCGCGATCTCGCGGTCCGTCGCGATGTCCTCTCCCTCGCAGAAGAACGCCTCGTAGAGGGCGTGCTTGAACTCCCGCAGCCGCCCTTCGCTCCCGGCCCAGAGGCACGCCGCGAGCGGCAGGGTCGACCGCGGCTGGTAACGCGGGAGGTGGATCTCGATCCCCCGCGCCTGCGCGCGCGCGTAGACGTACGTCGTCCAGTCGACGCGCAGGTGATCGCCGCGCGGCTCGAGCAGCGGCTTGGGGGCCGGTCGGAGCTCGAACGGGAGCCACTCGATCTCCGCGAGCTGCTCGTCCTCCGCCCGCTCCATCGCGTGCGTCTCCATGTACGAGTACGGGCAGACAACGTCGTAGTAGAAGCGGACTCGTTCCATGCGTGGGTCGCAGTATGCTCGACCCGTGCCCGCCGACGGGGTCCGAAAGGTCGTCACGCTCGTCGAGGACGTCCACGTCGAGGGTGGTCGGTCGGTGACGCCGCCGACGA
>JBKPNM010000187.1:0-10465 GCA_046732615.1 Actinomycetota bacterium
GTGTTGTGCAGGATCACCCGGATCTCGCCGCGGTACCCCTCGTCGATCAGGCCCGGCGAGTTGACCTTGCCGAGCCCGTGACGCGCGGCGAGCCCCGAGCGCGGCACGACGAAGCCGGCGTGCCCCGCGGGCAGCGCGACCGCGATGCCGGTGCCGACGACGGCGCGCGCTCCCGGCTGGAGCTCGACGCGCTCGCACGCCGCGAGGTCGAAGCCGGCGTCTCCGGGATACGCCTGGACGGGGAGCACTGCGTCCGGGCGCAGGCGCGTGACGGCGACCTCTGCGGTCGTGAGCGCCCCGGGTCGCACTACGCGCTCTCCGCCTCGGAGTCGGTGATGTCCGTGCCCGCCACGAGGAAGGGCGCAAAGCGCCGCACCTCGCGGTGTGGGAGCCGCGCGCGTACGAGGACGCCGGCCTCGGTGTCCGTCCGCTCGTCGATCGGTGCACCGAGCGCATAGAGATCCGAGAGCACGCGTCCCTCGTCGTACGGCACGAGCAGGCGGACGGCCTCGAACCGGTCCGCAAAGCGCTCGGCGATCCTCGCCTTCAGCTCGTCGAGCCCCTCGCCGGTCGTCGCCGACACGAGGATCGAGTCGGGGAAGCGGTTCGCGACGCGCCGGCGCCCGAGGCGGTCGAGCCGGTCGGTTTTGTTCACGACGAGCTCGACGGGGATCTCCCCGGCCCCGATCTCCGCGAGCACGGTCTCCACCGCGTCGATCTGTTCCGCCAGCACGTCCTCGGACAGCGACCCGTCGACGACGTGCAGCACGAGGTCAGCCACGAGCGTCTCTTCGAGCGTCGAGGCGAATCCCTCCACGAGCTGCGTCGGCAGCCGCCGGATGAAGCCGACGGTGTCCGTGACGAGGTACCGCTTGCCGGCGTGCTCGAACGTCCGCGTCGTCGGATCGAGGGTCTCGAACAGACGGTTCTCGACGCTCACCTCGGCACCCGTGAGCGCGTTCAGGAGCGTGGACTTGCCGACGTTCGTGTAGCCCGCGAGGGCGACCGTCGGCGTCTCGGAGCGCGTACGCGCCTTCCGCCGGGTCGCGCGGTGCGCCCCGACGTCGCGCAGCCGACGCTTGAGCAGCGTGATCCGGCGGTTCGCCATCCGCCGGTCGCTCTCGAGCTGCGACTCACCGGGTCCGCGCGTCCCGACGCCGCCGCCGAGTCGCTCGAGGTGCTTCCACATGCCCCGCATGCGCGGGAGGTTGTACTCGAGCTGCGCGAGCTCCACCTGGAGCTTTCCCTCGGCGGAGACCGCGTGCTGGGCGAAGATGTCGAGGATCAGCTGCGTGCGGTCGACGACGCGCGCCGACAGCGCGTCCTCCAGCGCCCGCTGCTGCGCCGGCTGGAGCTCGTCGTCGACGACGAGCACCTCCGCCCGGTTGTCACCGTACGCCGCCTTGAGCTCCTCGAGCTTGCCCTTGCCGACGTAGCGGCGGGGATCGGCATGCGCGCGGCGCTGGACGACCTCGGCCACCGGGGC
The DNA here is from genome assembly GCA_046732615.1 of Actinomycetota bacterium. Lineage (GTDB taxonomy): Bacteria > Actinomycetota > Thermoleophilia > Gaiellales > Gaiellaceae > Gaiella. The sequence continues at coordinate 1,487 of JBKPNM010000187.1, forward strand.
GACGCCTGCCGTGCGGGCGAGCTCCCGGAGCTCGGCGAGCTCCTCGTCGGCGTCGACGCCCTGCGGCAGCACGGCGAGCAGCAACCCGCGTTCGGGCTCCGGGCCGTCCCGGAGCTCGGGCTCGCCTCCCGTCATCAGCGGAAGTATGCCCCGGTGAGCCACGATAGTCTCGCCGCCGTGAGCTCCCTCGCCGACCGTCTCGCCGCGCGGACGCTGGAGCTCGTGGACATCCCGTCGGAGAGCCTGCACGAGGAGGCGATCCGCGAGCGGCTCCGTGCGCTCGTGCCGGCGCTGTTCGTCGAAGTCTACGGCGGCGACGAGGCGTTCCTCTGGGCGCGCGCGCGCCGCGAGGGGCTCCCGCTGCTCGTCTTCGCCGGGCACTACGACACGGTTCCCGCCCAAGGCAACGTGCCGGGTCGCATCGCCGACGGTGCCGTGCACGGCTGCGGCGCGAGCGACATGAAGGGCGGCGTCGCCGTCGCCCTCGAGCTCGTCCGCGAGCTCGCGGAGCGCGATCCGGGGCCGGTCGACGTCGCGCTCCTCCTCTTCGGCCGCGAGGAGCTCCCGCCGCGGCACAACCCTCTTCCTGCGCTCTTCGACGCCTCACCGCTCGTCCGCGACGCGGATCTCGCGGTGCTGCTCGAGCCCACCGACCTGACCATCCAGGCGGGTTGTGTGGGCAACCTCTCGGCGCGCGTGACGTTCCACGGCGTCAGCGGACACTCCGCGCGACCGTGGCTCGCCGACAACGCCCTCCATCGCGCGATCGACGGTCTCGCACGCGTGGCGACGCACGAGCGTCGCGAGGCCGTCGTCGACGGGTTGCCGTTCTACGAGGTCGCCTCCGTGACGCGACTCGAAGGCGGGGTCGCGGATAACGTCGTCCCCGACAGCGCGGTCGCGACGGTGAATCTCCGTTACCCACCGGATCGCGCGCCGGCGGACGCGGAGGAGCTCCTGCGCTCGCTCGTGCCGACGGATGCGACCGTCGAGGTGGTCGGCAACTCGCCTCCCGGCGCCGTCGCGCTCGAGGCGCCGCTCGTGCAGGCGCTCCGCGCCGCGTCGAGCGCGGAGATCGAGCCGAAGCAGGCCTGGACGAACGTCGCCGACTTCACCTCACGCGGGATCCCGGCGGTGAACTTCGGCCCCGGGGCGACGCGCTACGCGCACGCGAAGGACGAGCTCGTCGAGATCGACGCGCTCGAGCGCGGCTACCTCGCGCTGCGACGCGTCGCGCTCGGCGACCTCGACTAGCCTCGGGGCGTGCCCCTCTCCCCCGCCCTCCGCGCGACGGCGACCTACCCGTTCGTTCGCCTGAACGAGGCGGCGGCCGAGCGCCGCGCCCGCGGCCTCGGGGTGATCGACCTGGGCATGGGCGACCCGCGCGAGCCGACCGATCCCGCGATCCTCCAGGCCCTTCGGGACGGAGTCGGAGAGCGCATGGGATACCCGGCCGCCGTCGGGCTACCGGAGCTGCGGGAGGCGGTCGCCGGCTGGGTCTCTCGCCGCTTCGACGTCGCGCTCGATCCCGACACCCAGGTGATCCCGACGCTCGGGTCGAAGGAGGCGATCTTCTCGTTTGCGCAGGTCGTGCTCGACGCGGCGGGCGGGCGCGACACCGTCGTCGTGACCGAGCCCGGCTACCCGGTTCCGGGCCGCGGTGCGGCGTTCATCGGCGCGCGTGTCGTCGAGCTGCCGCTCCGCGAGGAGAACGGCTTCCTGCCCGACGTCGAGGCCGTCTCCGACGATCTCTGGCAGCGGACGGCAGTCCTGTGGCTCAACTCGCCGAACAACCCGACGGGCGCAGTCGCGTCGCTGGGCTTCCTCGGACGGCTCGCAGGTCTCGCGCGCGAGCACGGCTTCGTTCTCGCCTCCGACGAGGCCTACAGCGAGCTCTGGTTCGACCGGGCTCCGCCGTCGGCCCTCGAGCTCGACGACCTGACGGGGGTGGTCGCGTTCAACACGCTGTCGAAGCGATCCTCGATGACGGGCTTCCGCAGCGGCTTCGTCGCCGGGGACGCCGAGCTGATCGCGGCGCTCAAGCGCTTCCGGCCGAACGTCGGCACCGCGCCGCAAGAGTTCGTCCAGCGGGCGTCGGTCGTCGCCTGGCGCGACGAGGAGCACGTGGCTCGCGCGCGAGACGCCTACCGCCGGAAGCGGGCGCTTCTGCTCGAGGTCCTCGGCCGAAAAGGCCTCCGCGATGCGGGCGGCCCGACGACGATGTACCTCTGGATCGCGGTCCCCGCCGGCGAGACCTCCGAGAGCCACGCCGCCGACCTGCTCGACCACGGCGTCCTCGTCACGCCCGGCTCGTACCTCGGCCCGTCTGGTGAGGGGTACGTCCGCTACGCCCTCGTGCCGACCGAGGACGAGTGCACCCGCGCGGTCGCGATCCTGGAGGATGTCCTCTGATGGCCCTCGAGCAGTCGATCGACGCAATGTGGGAGAGCGGCGAGCTCGACGCCGGGCCGATCGAGGAGGTGATCGAGCTCCTCGACCGCGGCGAGCTCCGCGTCGCCGAGCCCGGTCCCGACGGCTGGGTCGTGCACGAGTGGGTGAAGAAGGCGATCCTCCTCTACTTCCGGCTCCGCAAGGTCGAGCCGCTCGAGGCCGGCGGGCTCCGCTACCTCGACAAGATCCCGGTCAAGGAGGTCGACCCGTCCCTCGGCGTGCGGGTCGTTCCGCCCGGTGTTGCCCGTCGCGGCTCGTTCCTCTCGGAGGGCGTCATCCTGATGCCGGGCTACGTCATCATCGGCGCCTGGGTGGGACCGCGGACGATGGTCGACACGTGGGCGACCGTCGGCTCCTGCGCCCAGATCGGCGCCGACGTCCATCTTGCGGGCGGGGTCGGCATCGGCGGCGTGCTCGAGCCGCCGCAGGCGGCGCCGGTGATCGTCGAGGACGGGGCGTTCCTCGGCTCGCGCTGCATCGTCACCGAGGGCGTGCGGGTCGGCGAAGGCGCGGTGCTGTCCGCGAACGTCTCGCTGACGGCATCGGTTCCGATCATCGACGTGACGGGGCCGGAGCCCGTCGAGTACCGCGGCGAGGTTCCGCCCAGGGCGGTCGTGGTGCCGGGAACGCGCCCTCGAAGCTTTCCCGCTGGGACGTACCAGCTCGCGTGCGCGCTGATCGTCGGCTGGCGCGAAGCCTCGCACGACCTGAGGCTGAGCCTCAACGACGTGCTGCGCGAGTTCGAGCTTGCCGTCTAGGCGATTGATGCCACGATCCCGCGCGTCAGAGGGGCGTCGTGCCCGCGCAGATCTGCTCGACCGGGCCCTCCAGCACGGCCCGTCCGTTCTCGATCGCCACGCGGAGCTCGCCGCCCGGCATCGTCACGCGGACCGGGCTGCGGCACCAGCCTCGGGACGTCGCGGCCGCCGCGACCGCGACGGCGGACGAGCCCGACGTCGCCGTCTCCCCCGCTCCCCGCTCCCAGACGAGAACTGCGACCGAGTCGTCCGGCCCGGGTCTCACCAGCTGCACGTTCGTTCGTCCCCGGAACCTCGGATGCGCCTCGATCGCCGGGCCGAGACGGAGTAGCTCCTGGCGCGAGAGCTCGTCGCGCAGGACGACCGCGTGAGGATTGCCGACGTCGACGGGGACGACGGCCAACAGCTCGCCGGCGACGTCGAGGTGCTCCTCCTCCCCGACCGCGACGGCTCCGAGCTCCTGCCGCACGGTGCCCTCGATCGACGTTCGTGTCGCGTGCACGACCCTGGCCTCCGTCTCGATCTCGACGGCGTCGGCGGCGGATTCCCTGAGGAGCCAGGCGGCCGCGATGCGCGTCCCGTTCCCAGAGAGCTCTGCGGTCGACCCGTCCGGGTTCCAGATCCGGATTTTCGCCCGTGAGGCGACGCATTCGAGCACCTCGAGAAGGCCGTCGCTGCCGATTCCGGTGTCGACGTCGCAGAGCCGACGGACGCGGTCCGCGCTCAGCGGGCCCGCCTCGCGCCGCTCGACCAGCAGGTAGGCGTTGCCGAGGGCATGCCACTTCTCGAAGCGCATCGGTCGGGAGGCTACATCCGCGCCCCCGCCGCGATCCGAGCGGCGAGCTCGTCGGCGGGCAGCGAGCCGTCGAGGAGCACGAGGCCCGGAATGCGCCTCATCCACTTTCGCTGGTAGGCGGCGTACCGGCGCGTGCGGACGACGATGCGCTCGAGCGCCTCGTCCGGCTCGAGCCGAGCGATCTCGGCGAGACCCAGCGTCTTCTCGGCGGTCTGCGACACCGGCCCGGCAAGCGCGGCGCGCACCTCGTCCACGACGCCGCGCGCGAACATCTCCTCGGTCCTGCGGCGGATGCGCCGCCCGAGCAGCGGCGACGGAACGTCGAGCCCGAAAACGCGCGTCGGCCGCCGCATCTCGCTGCTCCACAGCCTGTCTTGGCCCGAGACGAGCGAGCGACCCGACTCGGCGAGCTCGAGCGCACGGACGAGCCGTTTCGTGTCGTGTGGATGCACTGAGGCCGCCGCCGGGGGATCGAGCTCGGAAAGACGTCGGTGAGCTGCCATGCGATCACGCTCGACGTCCCGAAGCGCACGCGCTCTCGCGTCCTCCGCAGCCGGCGGCGGCACGCCGAGATCGGCGAGCGCTGCGCGCAGGTAGAGCCCCGTTCCGCCCGCGACGACGGCGACGCCGCGACGCTCGACGAGGCCGTCGATCTCGCCATGCGCCAGCGCGGCGAACGCTCCGACGCTCATCGTCTCGTCGAGCGACCGGATCGCGACGAGCCGCGTGGCCGACGCGGGCTGATTCGTGAGGATCGGGAGGCCGCGGTAGACCTGCATCGCGTCGGCCGAGACGACCTCTGTTCGGAGGCGGCTCGCGACCGCCTCGGCGACGGCGCTCTTGCCGGACGCGGTCGGACCGAAGATGGCGATCACCTCGGCTCGCCGAGGGTGCGCCTCGGCCTCGGCGCTGTCTCCCGGCGCGCGCAGCCCGCGCGCCGTGGCTTCGGGCGCGAAGTGGTGCACGGCATCTGGCGGCGGTTCCACCGTGTCCAGGCCGTCCCGGGCGTCCGGGGCCTGCGCGGGCTCCGGAGTCTCGTGGGCTTCCGGAGGCTCCGCGATCTTCGGCGCCCCCATGCGGGCTTCGCCATCGTCGGCGGCGTCCGCGGCGCCGCTCACGCCCTGCACGGCGGCCTTCGACACGTCCCCGCCAGCGGATACCTCACGATCGCACGTGTCTCGCCGGGACATGTCCCATCCGGACGGGGTCTTGGGCCACCGGCCTCCTCCCCACGCTTCGAGCCTACTCGTGAAATGCCACCAGGTGGGTCACGACATTGCGCCGAAGTCGTGCCGATCGCTCCACGCCGCGGCGACCGACTCGCGAAGGGGAGAGCTCACGCGGGAACGAGCGTCGTCTCGCGGCCCTTGAGCGTCGTCGACGTGGCCGCCTCGATCGTCACCGGCACGAGGTCGCCCGGCCCGGAGGTTCCGGCGAAGTTGACAGTCGTGTTGCGGCGGGTGCGGCCCCGGAGCAGCGCCGGATCCGTGCGGCTCGGTCCCTCGACGAGCACCTCCTCGACGAGACCGATGCGATCGGCGTTGCGGCCCGCCGCGCAGCGCTGCACGACCTCGACGAGCTGCTCCATCCGCTCGCGCTTGACCTCGTCCGGCACCTGGCCCGGCATCCCGGCCGCCTCCGTTCCCGCGCGCGGCGAGTAGGCGAAGGTGAAGGCGCTGTCGTAGCCGACCGCCTGGACGACCTCGAGCGTCTCGCGGAAGTCCTCCTCCGTCTCGCCCGGGAAGCCGACGATCACGTCCGTTCCGAGGGCGAGGTCGGGGATCGCGGCGCGCAGCCGGTCGACGAGCGCGAGGTAGCGCTCGGGTGAGTAGGTGCGGCGCATCGCCTTGAGGATGCGCGTCGACCCGGACTGGAGCGGCAGGTGCACGTGCTCGCAGACGGAGTCACACTCGGAGATCGCAGTTATCACGGGCTCGCGGAAGTCCTTCGGATGTGGGCTCGTGAAGCGGATCCGCTCGATCCCCTCGACGGCGTCGCAGGCCCGCAACAGCTCGCCGAACTCCGTGAGGAGGTCGGGCGCGAGGTCACGCCCCCACGAGTTGACGTTCTGGCCGAGGAGCGTGATCTCCCTCACGCCGTCGGCCGCGAGACGCTCGACCTCCGCGACGATCTCACCCGGCCGCCGGCTCTGCTCGCGCCCGCGAACCGCGGGAACGATGCAGTAGGAGCACACCGAGTTGCATCCCATCGAGACCTGCACCCACGCGTTGAAGCGGCGCTCACGATGGATCGGGAGCGACGCGGCAAACGTGTCGTGCGATCCGAACCGGCCACGTGGCACCGCGTACCCGCCCGCGCTGATCCATTCGCCGAGGTGCGGGATCGAGCCGGGACCGAACGCGACGTCGACGAAGGGGTAGCGCTCGAAGATGCGCTCCCGTTGGGCCTCCGCGTAGCACCCGCCCACGGCCACCACGAGGTCCGGTCGCCGGCGCTTGCGGGCAGCGGCGTCGCCGAGGTAGGCGGCGAGCTTCGTGTCGGGCTTCTCCCGGATCGTGCACGTGTTGAAGACGACGACGTCGGCATCCTCGGGCGCCGCTGCCTCGCCGAGCCCGAGCGACTCGAGCATGCCCTTGATCCGCTCCGAGTCGTGAGCGTTCATCTGGCACCCGAAGGTAGTGACGTGGTACGTGCGCACGGACCCGTAAGGCTAGCCGGGCGGCGTCCAGAGCCCGGCTCGAGGTCTGAGATCATCGGGAGCGTGCCGATCGAGGGGCTCACCGCGTACGCCCACGTGAAAGACGTTCGGCGCGCGATCGACTTCTACCGGTACTTCGGGCTCGACGTCCGGAACAGCCACGAAGAGGACGGCACGGTCGTCTGGGCGTTCCTCACGAGCCCTGCGGCAGACCCGAACGAGGCGGGCGCGCGTCTGATGGTGGCGTTGGCGGACGGTCCTGTCGATCCGTCGCAACAGGCCGTGTTGTTCTACTGCTGGTCTGGGGATGTCGAGGGGCTCCACGCCGAGCTCCGGAGCGCCGGCATTGCGGTCGGAGCGATCGAGCAACCGTTCTACATGCCTGCCGGCGAGTTCAGGGTGGCCGACCCGGACGGGTACGTGCTACTGGTCGGTCAGCTAGGCCCGCCGCCCGAGTAACGGATCGGGACCAGCGCGGGAGACGCCGGCAGCTACTTCGCGACCTCGACCGCGCGGGACTCGCGGATCACGATCACCTTGACCTGACCCGGATACTCGAGCTGGTCCTCGATCTGCCGGGCGATCTCGTAGGAGAGCAGCGCGGTCCCGTCGTCGTCGACCTCCGACGGCTCGACGATCACGCGGATCTCGCGCCCGGCCTGGAGCGCGTACGCCTTGGCGACGCCGGTCTTCGACATCGCGATCTCCTCGAGCGCAGAGAGCCGCTTGATGTAGTGCTCGAGGCTCTCGCCCCGGGCGCCCGGCCGCGACGCGGAGATCGCGTCGGCCGCGATCAGGAGCACCGCCTCGACCGTCTGCGGCTGCACCTCGTAGTGATGCGCCTCGATCGCGTGCACGACGCCTTCCGACTCGCCGTAGCGTCGCGCGAGCTGGGCCGAGACGAGGGCGTGCGATCCGTCCACCTCGTGCGTCATCGCCTTCCCGAGATCGTGGAGCAACGCAGCGCGCTTGGCAGTCTTGACGCCGGCTCCCAGCTCGGCCGCCATGATCCCGGCGAGGTGCACGACCTCGAGCGTGTGCTTGAGGACGTTCTGCCCGTAGCTCGTCCGGAACCGCAGCCGTCCGAGGATCGCAACGAGCTCCTCGTTGAGCTCGCCGCAGTTCGCCTCGAAGACCCCCTGCGCGCCAGCCTGCTGGATCTGCTCCTCGAGCTCGGCCTTCGAGAGGTAGTACATCTCCTCGATCCGCGCCGGGTGGATGCGCCCGTCCTCGATCAGCTTCTCGAGCGTCAGCTTCGCGATCTCGCGGCGGATGCCGTCGAACGACGAGAGGACGACGGCGTGCGGCGTGTCGTCGACGATCACGTCGACACCGGTGAGGTGCTCGAGGGCACGGATGTTGCGACCTTCGCGGCCGATGATCCGCCCTTTCATGTCGTCGCTCGCGAGCTCGACGACGGTCACTGTCGTCTCCGCGGTGTGGCTCGCGGCGACGCGCTGCAGCGCGTCGGCGACCAGGGCACGCGCCCTCCTCCGCGCCTCGCCGCGGGCCTCCTCCTCCATCTGCCGCACCGACCGCGCGAGCTCGTGCCGGACGAGATCCTGCGAGCGCTCGAACATCGCGCTCTTCGCCTCGCCGAGGGTCATTCCGGACACGCGTTCGAGCTCGTGGAGCACGCGGTCGCGGGCCTCCTTCTGCTCGTCCTGGAGCTGCTTCAGGTGCACCTCCCGGTCGCCGATCCCCTGCTCGCGCCGCGTGACCTCGACGAGCTTCTGGTCGAGCTCCGCCTCGCGCTGGGCGATCCGCTCCTCGACCTTCGCGATCTCGACGCGGCGGTCCTGCACCTCGCTCTCGACTTCCGCGCGGAGCCTCACGGCGCCCTCGCGAGCCTCGACGTGGGCCTCGCGACGGATCGTCTCCGCCTCGCGCTCGGCATCGGCGACGAGCCGTCGGCGCTCCTCGTCGCTCCGTCGCACCGCCGACGCGCTCGACGCGCGCAGCCAGACCGCGGTCGACACCGCCCCCACCCCGAGTCCGACCAGCAGCGCGATCACCGTGAGCATCTCAACTCCTCCAGGAGCCTGGTTTGTCCGCGGCAAAGCCGCGGCTGCTCACATCCGGAACCCCCTCCGCGCGCGGGGATCCGGTACCGCTGGGCGTGGCGCTAGGCCGGCGAGCCCTCCCGCAGGCACGCTGCGCGCGCCGGGTCGTGTGCGAGGTGGGTGGTCGACTCGAGTGTCACGGGTTCGTTCGGGTTCGGAACTACGCGTTTGCAGGGAAAGTCCGGATGAAGCACGCTCATCCTAGCGCCCCGCTCTCGATGTCTGCAACGAGACCCTCGAGCGCCTCTTGGG
>JBKPNM010000188.1:0-33742 GCA_046732615.1 Actinomycetota bacterium
GCGCGGCGTTGCTGGTGCCGGTGCCCCCAGCCACCGTTGCTGGTGGCGCCAGGAGGTTTGCGCCGGCGACGGGCCACGTCAGCGGCCGGCACCGAAATGGTCAGGACGGATGTATGGCCTTGTCCAATCGATGCCAGCGAATGAAGCCACACGCATCGCAGGAATAAGCCAACGCTTCGAGGCCTCCCTCGAGAGCTTGGAGGAGTGAGTGGCCGTCGAGGAGCACCCAGGTCGTATGGCCGCACATCGGGCACTTCCGTTCTTGGTCGACGACGATCTTGCCCATCGTTGTGATGTTAGGCGCGACGCCCATGTGCGTTCTCTCATCTGACGCGGAGCACCTGGCCGATGCCGGGCCTGCGGATGATGCCGCCCCCGTAGATGACCTCGCGGGCGGGCGTGCGGTTTGGCGGTTCGTCGACCGGCGCCAGTCGCAGCACTCTCGCGAGTGGCTCGGCGGGCTCGGTGCCGGGGCTGAGGATGGAGACTTCGCGGACGAACGCGTCCATGACGTGCTCGCAGGCGGTGAAGCTGCCACGCCAGAGCGCGATGAACGAGAACGACGCCTTCGTGTCCTCTTTGCGTAGCCAGGGCGGCGGCTCGTGCACGGTGGCGCTCGCGACCATCCACGGGCCGTCTGTCCATTCGAGTCGGTAGAGCAGGTCGACGACGCCGACCTGCTGGCTCTCGTCGTGGTCGACGAGCAGCGGGATCTCGGTGACGCCGGGCATGAACCGGATCGCCTTCTGTTCGTAGAGGGTGCGACCACTGTGGTTCCACCTCGGGTCGTTGTGCCGCGCGACCGTGTGGAGCGGCGCGAACATGATCGACGCCTCGATCATCGGGGAGCCTTGCGAGCGACGATCTCCGACCACGTGGCGGCGCCGGGAAACCGCTCGATGAAGACGACGTCGCCGGTGCCACTGACGTAGAAGGTCATGTTTGCGCCGCTCGGGACGTAGGCGACGGTGGCGCGGCCACGAGGTCGGCGTCGCTGAAGCGGACCGAGAGCCTCACGTGCTCGGTTCCTGCGCCTCGCCTGCCGGTCGCATCCAGCCGTTGAGTGCGTCGACGTAGACGCGGTGGTCGCCACGTCGGCCGAGCCGGACGGCCTCCGGCTCGCCGCGCTCGATTGCGCGGAGGATCGTGACGGGATGACAGCCGGCGACGGCGGCAGCGGCCCCGGTCGAGATCAGGGGCGGCCGCTGCCTGTTGACTACCGCTCGGAGGATGAGCCACGCATCTTGCATATCCTACATCTCGCTCTGGACGGAATGCGGTTGGTCGTTTACGCTCCGCATCGTCCCGCAGCCGTTGCCACGAACTTTCCGTCGCCAGCTGCAGGCCGAGGACGCGGCGAAGGGTCGACCGGATCATCCGCGACGTTGGTGAAGTCGAAGTTCACGGAGTTGCATGCGGGACCGCTGGCGGTGACGAGCGAAGGCTGCGAGGCATTCCCGCCGTGTCAAGAGGAACCAGCGGAGCGATCGGCGGAACCGACCCGCTCAGGGCATTGATCGCGAAAGACTCCCGCCGGTAGCTCGTCGCTCCAGCGAACGTCTCAGCGACTCGATCTCCTGGTCGCGCCGCCAATAGGCGGGATTCCCAATCTTGATCCAGCCCCGCTGTCCCGCCCGGTACGTGCTCGAGACGCGTTTCGCGACGATCCCTCCAGGCCGTGCTCGCAGACCGCGTCGAAGAGGATCCGCCCGTCGTCGAAGACGTCTGTGATCCGCGAGTGTGGCGTCTCGATCCCGAGCTCTTCGAGCACAGCACGTCGTGCCGACCACGGGCTCGTGGTGAGCTGGTGCCCGTCCACGCGCAGCACGTCGAACGCAACGAACGTCACCGGGATCGACAGGTTGGCGTGCAGCATCCGCTCGCACAGCAGCGGCCAGTGCGGTGCGCCCTGGTCGTTGAACGCGACGAGTTCCCCGTCGAGCAGAAGACCACCAGGAAGCGACGCCAGCTCGGGCACGAAGGCGGTCATGTTCCAGCCGCGCCGGCTTCGGACGCGGAGGCCGTCTTCGGTGGAGACGAGCCCGCGGTAACCGTCGAACTTCAATTCGAACGCCCAGCCAACCCCACTGGGGATCGGCCCTGAACGCAGCAGCATCGGGGCGGGCAGCACCCGGCAACGCTAGACGCTCGCCGTAGGTAGACCGCGGTCTACATCTCGAGGATGATCGTCACCGGGCGGTCGTTCACGAGCTCGACCCCCCATGTACGCGCCGAAGATCCCCGTCTTGACGTGGACGCCTTCCGAGCGGAGGGCGTTCACGAACGTTTCTATGAGTGGCTCGAAAATCCCGCTGGAGGAAGCAGCATGGTCGTCAGTTTCTCGTTCGAGGAGGCGTGATGAGATACGAGGTGAAACTCTTCGTGTTGAAGCCGAGCACGGGCATGGAGCTGCCGGAAGGATGGGAGCCAATTGGTGGCTGGCCCAATCCGCACGCCTCTGCCCAGATCTTCGTCCTGGCTAGGAGGCCACTGACTGCTCCCCCTCATTGAGCGTTAGGACGTCGGTCGGACGACGCGACTACAAGTCGAGGATGATCGTCACAGGCCCGTCGTTGACGAGCTCGACCTCCATGTAGGCGCCGAAGACGCCTGTCTCGACGTGGACACCGTGGCCGCGAAGCGCCTCGACGAACGCCTTGATCAGCGGCTCTGCCTGCTCGGGCCTCGCGGCATCGGTAAAGCTCGGTCGAGTTCCCTTCTGACGTCTGCTATCGCCGAGCAACGTGAACTGGCTGACGACGAGGGCCGCGCCGCCCGTCTCGAGCAAGGAGCGGTCGAAGCGCCCGTCCTCGTTCTCGAAGATCCGCAGCCGCGCGACCTTGGCCGCAAGACGGCCGGCCGTCTCCACCGTGTCCTCGTGCCCGACACCGACGAGGACGAGCAGCCCGCGACCGCACGCGCCGACGGTTTCGCCACCGACGCGCACCGAGGCGCTCGAGACCCGCTGGACGGCCGCGCGCATGCGTCGATTGTCGCCCGGCACGCGGTACCGTGCGGGCCGTGGCCGCACGGATCGAGGACTACGGCCTCATCGGAGACCTGCAGACGGCCGCCCTCGTCTCCCGTCACGGCTGCATCGACTGGCTCTGCTTCCCGCGCTTCGACTCGGGCGCCTGCTTCGCCGCGCTGCTCGGCGAGGAGGAGAACGGCCGCTGGGAGCTCTCTCCGGAGGCGCCGATCACGCGCGCGAGTCGGCGTTACCGGGACGACACGCTCGTCCTCGAGACCGAGCTCGAGACGGCGGACGGAACGGTGCGGCTGATCGACTTCATGCCCCCACGCGGCGAGGCGCCGGACGTCGTTCGGATCGTCGAGGGCGTCAGCGGCAGCGTCGCCATGCGGATGATCCTCAGCATCCGGTTCGACTACGGCTGGGTCATCCCGTGGGTCCGCCGCCGCGACGAGGGCATCTCCGCCGTTGCCGGCCCCGACGCCCTCTTTCTCAGGACGCCGGTCGATCTCGTCGGCCGCAACTTCCACACGGTGGCCGAGTTCGACGTGGGCGAGGGCGACCGCGTGCCGTTCGTGCTGACGTGGTATCCGTCGCATCGCCGGCCGCCCGCCCGCGTCGACGCCGAGCAGTCGCTCGTCGACACCGAGGCCTTCTGGCGGGAATGGGTCACGGACTGCGTACACGTGGGGCGTTTCCGCGAGCCGCTCGTCCGCTCGCTGATCACCCTCAAGGCGCTCACCTACGCGCCCACCGGCGGCATCGTCGCCGCACCGACCACGTCGCTTCCCGAGGCGCTCGGGGGTGTCCGCAACTGGGACTATCGCTACTGCTGGCTCCGCGACGCGACGCTCACGCTCCTCGCGCTCGTCCGCGCGGGCTACGAGGACGAGGCGCACGCGTGGCGCGACTGGCTCCTTCGCGCGATCGCCGGCCTCCCGGATCAGCTCCAGATCATGTACGGGCTCGGCGGCGAGCGCCGCCTGCCCGAGCTCGAGCTCAACTGGCTCTCGGGCTACGAGGGCTCGCGGCCCGTCCGCACCGGCAACGCTGCCTCGAACCAGCTCCAGCTCGACGTCTACGGCGAGGTCGCCGACGCGCTCTACCACGCGCGCGTCGCGGGCCTCCCGGCATCGGCCCAGGCCTGGGCGCTCAACAGGAAGCTGCTCGAGTGGCTCGAGGACGGCTGGCGGGAGCCGGACGAAGGGATCTGGGAGGTACGCGGCCCGCGCCGCCACTTCACCCACTCGAAGGTGATGGCGTGGGTCGCGTTCGACCGCGCGGTGCGGAGCGTGGAGGAGTTGGACCGCGAAGGGCCCGTCGACCGCTGGAAGGCGATTCGCGACGAGATCCACGACGAGGTCTGCAGCAAGGGCTTCGACACGAAGCTCCGCGCGTTCACCCAGTCCTACGGGCTGCGGCGGCTCGACGCCAGCGCGCTGATGATGCCCCTGGTCGGCTTCCTGCCCGCGGACGACGAGCGCATCGTCGGCACCGTCGCCGCGATCGAGCGGGAGCTCGTCCGCGACGGGTTCGTCGAGCGCTACCGCGCCGACGACGAAAACGTGGAGGTCGACGGGCTGCCGCCGGGTGAGGGGACGTTCCTCCCCTGCTCGTTCTGGCTCGCGCAGGTCTACGCGCTCCAGGGCCGGCTCGAGGAGGCCGAAGCGCTCTTCGCACGGCTGCTCGGGCTGCGCAACGACCTGGGTCTCCTCTCGGAGGAGTACGACGTGCCTTCGGGCCGCCTCGTCGGCAACTTCCCCCAGGCGTTCACCCACCTCGCGCTCGTCGACGCGGCCCTCACCCTCGACGAGGGCTGGTGTCGGCGGGCGGGCAACGCCCGGGCAGACGAGGCTCGGCCGGGCACGGCCGACATAACTGGCTGAGCCTCCGGCTGCGTGGCGCTCGTCGAGCTTCGCGATCGCTGTGTCATCGCCGACTTCTGCCGTCGGCGCCCCGCCGTCCACGCATACGAGCTCGGCGACCTCGACGACTTCTTCTGGCCGCACACGCGGTGGCTCGCCTGGGAGGCCGACGGCCGGCTCGAGCAGCTCGCCCTCCTCTACGACGAGCCCGACCCGCCGGTGCTGCTCGCGCTGGCCGAGCACGGACAGCAGGGCATGTGCGACCTCCTGCGGGAGGTCGCTGCGGACCTTGGGCCGCGTGTCTACGCGCATCTCTCCCCCGGGCTCGTGGACGCCCTCGCCCCGCGGCTCGTCCCCGAGACGGCACCGGTGGCCCACTGCAAGCTCGGCCTGGCCGACCCTGCGTCCCTGCAGCCGTACGACACCGCTGGAACGGCACTTCTCTCGCCGTCCCACCTGCCCGAGGTCGAGCGGTTCTACGCCGACGCGTACCCAGGGACGTGGTTCCAGCCCCGCATGCTCGAGACCGGCCGCTACGTCGGCATCCGGCGGGAGGGCCGCCTTGCGTGCGTGGCCGGCGTCCACGTCTGGTCGCCGGCCTGGCGGGTCGCCGCGCTCGGCAACGTCGCGACGCTGCCCGCGCTCCGGGGGTCGGGCCTCGCGACAGCGGCCTGCGCCCGCCTCTGTCGTGTTCTCATCGACGACGGGATCGATGTCATCTCACTCAACGTCCGCGCCGACAACGCAGCGGCGATCCGCGCGTACGAGAAGCTCGGATTCGTCCACGCGACCGACTACGTCGAGGTGATGCTCATGCGGTCGCCGGATTGATGGATTGTCGCGACCACGACACGCGTGTCGGGGCCTACGCGGTGCTCGTCGACGACCGCGAACGAATCCTGCTCGCCCTGTGGAACGAGGGCCCGACGCGCGCCTGGACCGTTCCCGGCGGCGGCGTCGAAGAAGGCGAGACGCCCGAGCAGGCAGCCGTGCGCGAGGTGCGCGAGGAAACCGGCTACGAGATCGAGCTCATCCGGCTGCTCGGGGAGGACGTGTTCACCGTCCCGGCCGACATGCGCCTCGACGGCGGCCGGCGGCCGTTGCGATGCGACCGTCTCGTCTTCGAGGCTCGCGTCGTCGGCGGCAGGCTGACGGCGGAGGTGGCCGGCACGACCGACCAGGCCGCCTGGATCCCGATCGCCGATGTCCCCGGCCTCGTGCGGGTCGATCTGGTCGATACGGTGCTGCGGCTCGCTCACCGATGACCGAAGTGGTGTGCGCGCGGGAGCGCGGTGACGATGTCCGGCGTCGCGGCGACGCGACGGGCAAGTGCGGAGAGGCTCTCGAGCTCGCGGACGAGGATGTTGCGGTTCCGCTCGACGCGCTCGTAGCGGCCGCGGACGAGGACGATCGGCTCGCCCCGGACGATGCCGCGGTGCCGCTCGTAGACGTCCTTCGGGACGATGAGGTTCACCTGGTCGTGCTCGTCCTCGAGCAGCATGAAGACGACGCCCTTTGCCGTCGCCGGCCGCTGCCGCGCGACCGCAAGGCCTGCGAACGCGACCGACGACCCGTGCCGTGCCTCGTGCAGCTCGGGGCTCGACAGCGTCCCCGGCGGCAGGTGCGGCCGGAGAAGCGCGAGCGGGTGCGTCCCGACCGAGAGGCCCGTCTCGCGGTAGTCGGCGAGCATCCTTTCCCATCGGGTGAGGTCGGGGAGAGCCGGCGTCTCGGCCGTAGGGTCGAGCGCGAGCGTCAGCTGCTTCGCCTCGCCGCGCGTGCCCTCGACGGAGCGTGGCCGGGTCGCGAGCCCGAGATCCCACAGCAGGTCACGGCGCCTCTCCCCGAGGCTGTCGCATGCACCCCCGCGGACGAGCGCCTCGAGCGCGTCGCGCGAGGCGGGCGCACGGCGGGCAAGGTCGCCGACGTCGCGATAGGGCCCGTTCGCGTTCCGCTCCGCCTCGAGCGCCTCCGCGTCGTCCTCGCCCACGGACGAGACGTACGCAAGGCCGACGCGGACGGCCCACGGGGGACACGGGGGGCAGTCCCATACGGGGACAGTCCCGGGGACAGTCGCCTCCAGCGAGCAGCGCGCCTCGCTCAGGTTGACGTCGGGCGCGCGCACCTCCACGCCGCGCCGCTGGGCGTCGCGGACGAGGCTCGCGGGCGGGTAGAAGCCCATCGGCTGCTCGTTCAGCAGGCCGCAGAGGAACTCCGCCGGGTAGTGGTGGCGGAGCCACGCCGACTGGTAGGCGAGCAGGCCGAACGCCGCAGCATGCGCCTTCGGGAACCCGAAGCCCGAGAAGCCGACGAGCGTGTCGAACACGCCGTCGGCGACCTCCGCGGAGACGCCCTTCGCGACGGCACCGTCGACGAAGCGGACGCGGTGCGCCTCGAGCGCCTCGCGGCTCCGCTTGCGGCTCATCGCCCGGCGGAGCCCTTCGGCCTCGCCGATCGTGTAGCCCGCGAGCGCAATCGCGACGTCGAGCACCTGGTCCTGGAAGACGACGACACCGAGGGTCGACGCGAGCGGCTCGCGGAGCGACTCGTGCGCGACCGGGAAGACGAACGTCGGGTCCTCGCGGAGCCGTCGGCGGTGCTCGATGTACGGGTGCACTGCCTTCCCCTGGATCGGCCCGGGCCGGACGAGCGCGACCTGGATCGTGAGGTCGTCGATCGTCTCGGGGCGCGTGCGGAGGAGGCTCTGCATCTGCGCGCGGCTCTCGATCTGGAACGTGCCGACGGTGTCGGCCGCCTGGATCTCCGAGAAGACGGCGGGGTCGTCGAGCGGGATGCGCGAGAGGTCGATCGGCGCGCCGTGGTGCTCGGCGATCCGGTCGACGCACTCCTCGATGCACGACAGCATCCCGAGCCCGAGCAGGTCGATCTTGAGGAAGCCCGCGTCCGAGCACGAGTCCTTGTCCCACTGGCAGAGCTGGCGGCCGGCCATCGCGGCCGGCTGCACGGGGACGAGCTCGACGAGCGGCCGCGACGAGATCACCATCCCGCCCGGGTGCTGCGAGACGTGCCGCGGGAGGCCCGCGATCTCGCCCGTGAGGAACTGGAACGCGCGCCAGCGCTTCGAGAGAAGCTTGCGATCGGCGTCCGGAAGCGCGGCGAGCTCGTCGGCGACGCGCTCGGCGTGCCAGCCGTCCGTCACGCGGGCAAGCCGCTCGAGTTCCGCGTGCGGCAGCCCGAGCGCCTTCCCGACATCGCGGATCGCCCCGCGCGAGCGGTACGTCGCGAAGCTCGCGACGAGGGCCGCATGCTCGTGCCCGTAGCGCTCGGTGACCCGGACGATCAGCTTCTCGCGGATGTCCCGGGGGAAGTCGAGATCGATGTCGGGGACCGACGTGAGCTCGTGGTTGATGAAGCGGCCGAGCGAGAGGTCGTTCTCGACCGGGTCGACGTGCGAGAGGCCGGTGAGGTAGCAGACGATCGACCCGACCGAGCTCCCCCGCCCCCGTCCCGGCGGAAGGAACATCCGCGGCGAGTCGCGCCCGCGAACCTCGAGCGCGCACTCCCGCGCGAGCTCGAGCACCTCGTGGTGGAGCAGGAAGAACCCCGCGAGCCCGAGCCGGCCGATCAACGACAGCTCGTCCTCCAGGCGACTACGCGCCTTTGCAAGTGACACTGTGTCACTTGCGAAGTACCGCTCGCCGAACGCGTGGTCGCAGATCGCGGCGAGCTGACGGATCGCAGGGTCGGCGCGGTCGGAGAAGTCGGGGTAGCGGTAGCCGAGCTCCTCGGTGAGGTCGAACGTCAGGCGTTCCGCGAGCGCCACCGTGCGCTCCGCCGCCGCGCGGTCGATGCCCGCGAAGCGCTCGACCATCTCTTCGGGCGCTCGCAAGATGGCCTCGCGGTTCCCGCGCCGCTCGCGCTCGCACCCGTCGAGCGAGGTGCGGCAGCGGATCGCGACCAGTGCGTCCTGGAGGAGCGTCCGCCGGGGCGCGTGCGCGTGGACGTTCCCCGTCGCGATCGTCTCGACGCCGAGGTGCTCGGCGAGATGGCGAAGCGCAGTGTGACGTCTCGTGTCCCCGCGCTCGTACGGACGCTGGAGCTCGACGAAGAACCTCTCCTTCCCGAACGCGGACGCGAGCCGCGCCGCTCCGTCGGGATCGTGGAGCGCGAGGCCGTCGCGGGCGCAGCCCGAGAGGCACACGAGCCCCTCGTTCAGCTCTGCCACGGTCTCGAGCGGCACGGAAGGCGGCAGCGGCTCTCTGTCCTCCCGGCCCGGACGGCGGGTGCCGGCATGGGCAGTCGTGAGGATGCGGCAGAGGTACGCGTATCCCTTTCCGCTCTCGCAGAGCAGCGTGACGTGGCGACCTCCTTCCAGCGTCACTTCCGCGCCCGTGATCGGCCTGAGGCCGGCGTACTTGGCGGCGTGCGCGAACTCGAGCGAGCCGTAGACGCCGTCGTGGTCGGTGAGGGCAAGCGCCGGGTAGCCGAGCTTGGCGGCGCGCGCGACGAGCTCTTCCGGGTGGGAGGCGCCGTCGAGGAACGAGAACGCCGAGTGGCAGTGGAGCTCGACGTAGCGCCCCATTACGCTCTACTCCGGTGACACCGAGCATCCAGCCGGCGGAGACGCTCGTCACGAGACCCGATGCGACCGTCGAGCTGCTCGCCGACCAACCCAGCATCGCCGTCGCTGCGGCGCGCTTCGCGCCCGGCGTCGCACCGGTACCGCCGCCGCACGCCGCTGCGGAGCACACGGAGGTCTTCCTCCTGCTCGACGGCGCGCTCCACTTCCTCGTCGGCAAGGACGAGCTGGTCGCCGGGGCGGACACCGTGGTCGTCGTGCCGCCGGGTGTCGTGTACACGCTCCGGACGGAGAGCGAGACGCGGTTCGTCGACTTCCACGCCCCGTCGTCCGGGCACGGCGCCTTCCTGCGCGCGCCCTCGGTGGAGACGGACGAACGGGAGGACACGCGGGCAAGGGGCACGTTCGACCAGCAGCCGGTTGCAGAGGGAGCCCATCCGTCGGTCGTGATCGCCAGGGTGCGCGGGATCGACGGCGAGGCGATCACAGAGCGTGCAGGCCGCCGCGTGACGCTCTACGCCGACAACGAGCACCTGACGCTGACCGAGCACGAGTACGGGCCCGGCAAGCGCGGGGCGCGCCCGCACGTCCACCACGACCACTCCGACGCCTTCCTCGTCCTCGAGGGTGAGGTGCAGATCACGTTCGAGAGCGGGCCACTCCGCGCATCGGCAGGGACGTTCGTGCTCATTCCGCCCGAGGTCGTCCACTCGTTCGACAACGCGAGCGACGCGGCCGCGCGGTTCTTCAACGTCCACGCTCCCGCCTGTGGCTTCGGGGACTACCTCCGCGGGCGGAACCCGGGCTTCGACCAGCACGACCCACCGCAGGACGGCGGCGCCGATCCGGCGAGCATCGTCGTGCGTACGTTCGACATGGGCGCCTGAGCGATGGCGGCTCTCGACACCAGCGTCTGCCGGCTGCTCGGGACCCGCTATCCGATCGTGCAGGCACCGATGGCCGGTGGCTTCACGACTCCCGAGCTCGTCGCCGCCGTCTCGAACGCCGGCGGGCTCGGCTCGCTCGGCGGCGCCATCCTCACGCCCGACGAGCTGCGGGATGCAATCGCCGCGATCCGCAGGCTCACCGACCGGCCGTTCGCCGTCAACCTCTTCGCGGCCCTGCCGCAA
The DNA here is from genome assembly GCA_046732615.1 of Actinomycetota bacterium. Classification (GTDB taxonomy): domain Bacteria; phylum Actinomycetota; class Thermoleophilia; order Gaiellales; family Gaiellaceae; genus Gaiella. The sequence continues at coordinate 10,504 of JBKPNM010000188.1, forward strand.
CCCGAGGTCGATGCGGACGCAGTGGCCGCCATGCAGGCCGTGCTCGCGCCGTTCCGCGCCGACCTCGGCCTGGCCGAGCCGCCGGACGTTCCCTCGCCTCCACCGTCCGGGCTGGTCGACGCGCAGCTCGAGGTGGTCGCCGAAGCACGCGTGCCGGTGTTCAGCTTCACATTCGGGGCCCTGCCGTTCGAGGCGGTGAGGGAGGCGGGCAGCGTGATCGTAGGCACTGCGACCACGGTCGACGAGGCCGTCGAGCTGGAGCGGCTCGGCGTGGACGCGATCGTCGCCCAGTCCGGCGAGGCGGGCGGCCATCGCGGGACCTTCCGCGGGCCGTTCGAAGACGCGGTCGTGGGCGGTGTCGCCCTCGTCCCGCGGATCGTCGACCGCGTCTCGGTGCCCGTGCTCCTCGCCGGAGGGGTCATGGACGGGCGCGGAATCGCCGCGGCGCTCGCACTCGGGGCGGAGGGCGTCCAGCTCGGAACGGCGTTCCTCGGCTGCCCCGAGGGCGGGACGGCTGGCCTCCTGCGCGAGGCGCTCGCGGGAGCCGCCGACGCAACCGTCGTCACGCGCGCCTACTCGGGGAGGCACGCCCGGCTCGTCCGGACGCGGCTCGTCGACGCGATCGCGGATGCAGGCGTCGACCCTCCTCCCTTCCCGATCCAGGCGATGCTCACCGCCGACGTGCGCGCTGCCGCGCTCGCGGCGGGCCGCGCAGACCTGCTGTTCGTCCTCGCGGGTCAGGGATCGGCGGCGATCCGCGAGCTGCCGGCGGCGGAGCTCGTCGAGACGCTCGCCCGCGAGACCGAGGACGCCATCCAGCGCCTTGCCGACCGCCGGAACCCGCACAGCTGAATGACCCGGCCGGAGCAAAACCGCTACGACGACATCGTCGACCAACGTGGGGGAACCCATGGTTCCCCCACGAGCCCCCTCCTTCGGCGCGTGACAACGATGACCCGTAGTTGGCCTCCCGGCCGGCAAAGCCGGCCTCCGGCCGCTCACGGCAGCGATGCACACGACCGCCAGAACCCGCACAGCTGAATGACCCGGCCGGAGCAAAACCGCTACGACGACATCGTCGACGCGATCGTGGCGTGGTATCCCGACTGCCGTGCCGGGAAGCTCTTCAGCATGCCGTGCGTCAAGCGGTCCGGGCGGTTCGTATTCGGCCTCGGGCGCACGGGAATGGTCTTCAAGCTGACCGACTCCGAGGCGCACGCCCGGGCGCTCGCCGTCCCCGGGGCGCACCTGTTCGACCCGTCGGGGCGCGGCCAGCCGTTCCGCGAGTGGGTCGTCGTCCCACCCGAGCACGCAGGCGAGTGGGAGCCGCTCGCGGCCGAGGCGGTCGCGCAGGATCATTCGCCTCGAGGTGGCGGAACCCATGGTTCCCCACGAGCCGAGACGCCTCTCACCGTCAAGCGCGCTGGGTGAACCAGCACCGCCGCTCCCCGTCGCGGTACACGCACACGTTGCGGCCCGACTCGAGCACGACCTCGAAGTAGCGGCGGTCGACCGGGTCGTCCGTCCACCAGCGGTCGACGACGCGCCACTCCTCCCGTACGACCGTCACGAGCTCGCGGTCGACGAGGCGCGGCTCTCCTCCGACGTTCGTCTCGACGAGCGCGGGTCGCGGTGCGTTGAGCCGACCGGCGACGCCGTGGCGCAGCGCGTCGACGCGGGCCGCACGCGGGATTCCCGCCACGCTCATCGGGGGCGGAAGGTGGGTCGCGCACAGCCGTCATGCCGCTCACACATCGCGTGGTAGACGAACGCCCTCGACTCCGGGATGCGCGACCACGGCGGAGCGTGGGTGAACCCATGGTTCCCCCACGAGCCCCCTCCTTCTCGCAGATGCCGTGTCCGACCCCACCTGGCCTCCCGGCCGGCAAAGCCGGTCTCCGGCCGCCACCGTCCGTGTCGTCGCGCATGTCTAGACATCTCGCGGCACGACGAGCGCCCTCGACTCCGGGATCCGGGACCACGGCGCGACCTCCACGACGCCTCCCACGGCGCCGCCGCCGGCACTCGCGCGCACCTGGCGGAGACCTTCGCGTAGGCGTGAGCCCACTTCCTCGCCCTCCGGCGCGACGAGCGCGAGCTGCTGCCCGGGGTGCTCGGCGAGCTCGACCGCCTCGAGTCGCAGCTCGACCACGGGGGCCGGGATCTCGATCAGCTTCGGGCCGAGCGCCGACCGGAGGCGGCCACGCTCGGCGCTCGCCTCGCGCAACGTCACGGTGCGTCTCCACGAGCCGCCGCCCACGAGGCGGGCGGCGAGCGCCAGCTTGCGGAACGGCCTTCCTGCCCGCTCGGGCCGGGCGAGGATCCGGTCGAGCAGAGCCCCGAACGCACGGCGCAGGGTCAGCTCGTTCGCGACCGCCTCGGGGAAGGAGAGCGCCTCGATCAGCTCTGCCGCAGGCGATCGCCCGCGCACGCGGCGGCGTTCCCCGCCGCGCGCGAGGCTCCACGCCCGCTTCCCCTCCTGACCCAGCCGCTCGGCCACGGCGCCCCCAGGCAGGGCGGCGAGCGAGCCGAGGGTGCGGACGCCGAGCCCTTCGAGCTCGGCGTACCGTCCCTCGTCGAGCGGCAGGAGCGAGAGCGGGAGCGGTTCGAGGAACGACCGCTCCTCCTCCCCCTCGACGATCACCGCCTCACCCGGGCGCGCCACGCTCGCCGCCGCAAGGGCGACGAAGCGGCGCTGTCCCGCACCCGCGCGCGGGTCCCAGGCAGGCCCGACGGAGGCGATCGCCCTCGTGAGCGCCGCCTCCACCCCTCCGTAGAGCCGCTCCACCCCGCGGGTCTCGAACACGACCACCCCCGGCTCCACCGGATCGACCGCGAACCCCGCGTCCTCGAGGCGCCGCAGCACCCCCTCCCACTCCCGCTCGGCACCTGCCGGGTCGGGTTCGACGAGGACGAGCTCCGGGCACGTCGCGAGCGCCTCCCCCAGGCGCATGCCCGCCGTGACCCCTGCAACCTCGGCGGCCGCCGTCACCGGCCCGACGAGCTGCTCCCGTCCGGGCTCCGGCGCAAGCGCGGCGGGGACGACTGCAAGCCTCGGCCGGGACCGAAGCGCCGCGCGGAGCTCGAATCCGGGGATGAGAACGCACGCGATCATTGGGAACACATGTTCTAGCGAACACGTGTTCGTATGTCAAGACGCCCCTCCAGACACGACCCAAAAGCGACTATCCGGCTTGCCGGTGGCTACAGCCTGACCGCGCGAAAGCACTCGCTCACGTACGGCATCGCAAGCGTGCCGTCCGTGGCATGCGCGTCGAACAGCGCGCCGACGTGCTCGAGCACCGGCCGGCGCTCGTCCTCGGTGAGCACGGCGCACTGGCTCCGGGAACGGACGAGCTCGACGAGGTCGCCGCGTCCGAGCAGCTGCACGTGCTCGAACGAGGCACGCTCGACCGGCCCGAAGAGACCACTGTCACTGATCGTCGTCACGACCGACGAGACCCCGCCCGACCGAAATTCGCTCCGCCCGATGACCGTCTCCGTGAGCTCCGCGACCCACGACTGCGAGTCGTCGCGCGTGTTCCACACGAGCGCGAGCCGGCCGCCGGACCGGAGCACGCGGGCGATCTCGACGAGGGCGGGCCCGTGGTCGAACCAGTGGAACGCCTGCGCGCCGGTGACGACGTCGGCGGAGCCGTCCGGGAGCGGAATCGACTCGGCGCTTCCAGGCAGCGCGACGGCATCCGGAACCGCGCGCCGCAGCTCGTCGAGCATCTCGGAGAGCGGCTCGACGGCTGACACGCGATGACCGAAGGCGACGAGCGAGCGGGTCAGCTTCCCTGTGCCCGCACCGAGGTCGACGACGTCGGCGGGATGGGGGCCGGCGAGCCACCGGACCGCGTCGTCGGGGTACCCGGGCCGCGCACGCTCGTAGGCGCCGGCAACCCCACCGAACGACGCGGCGCGCCGCAGCCGCTCGTCACGATCGAGTGCCATCGGCCGAGCGTATCCTCGAGCGGTGCGCCGCACCCTCGTCGTCTTCGGAGCTCTCGCCGCAGTCGCGCTCGTCGCGGGCTGCGGCGGCTCGGAAAGCGACCCGCTCGCCGACGACCACGGGGTGCCGCTCGCGCTCGAGCACGGCGTCACGACCGAGCGCGACGGCGTTCGCGTTGAGGAGATCTCGTACGCGAGCGGCGACGACCGGGTCGAGGCATACCTCGTCTCGCCGCGCAAGGCCGGCGAGAAGCTCCCCGCAGTTCTGTTCCTCCACGGCTCGGGCGACGACCGGACCGAGCAGCTCGACACCGCGATCGCGCTCGCGAAGCGGGGTGCGATCGCCATGACGATCACGGCGCCGTCGCGCGGCAAGACGCCTCCGGCGGGCGCGACCGGCGAGGACCTCGTCCGCTGGCAAGGAGGAACGATCGCCGAGGACGTCGTCGCCGTGAGGCGGGCGTTCGACGTGCTCGTGGCCGACGACAGGGTCGACGACGAGCGGCTCGGGCTGGTCGGCTGGAGCATGGGGGGCCGTCTAGCGTCGATCGTCGCCGGGGTCGACGACCGGGTGCGCGCGACCGTGCTGATGTCCGTCGGCGCCGCGCCGCTGGATGCCTACGTCGAGGGGGCGCCGGCGGAGCTCCAGGACGTCGTGCGCGAGGCCCTCGAGCCGATCGACCCGCTCTCGCATGTCGGCGACGCGACCGGCGCGGTCCTCGTCCAGGCAGGGCGACAGGACTCGATCGTCCCCCGCGCCGCGCTCGAGGCGGTCATCGACGCCGCCCCGGAAGGGACGAAGGTCGAGTGGTATCCGGCCGACCATGCGCTGAACGACCAGGCGCGGAGCGACCGGCTCGACTGGCTCTCGGGCGAGCTCCGGGTCGGATAGCGCTCTTCGCGGGTGGCCGCTCAGGACAGCTCGTGCGCGCGCGAGAGAAGCGCGCGCTCCCCGGCCGCCTCGCGCTCGTGTGCGGCCTCGCTCCAGCTCTCGTGGTCCGTCAGCGTCGCGCGAATCGTGAGAAGCATCTCCTCCATGGCCGACTCCGACGACGACCCCGTCTGCCGGCGCGCGGCCGCGCATGCCGCGGGGTCGAGGGCCTCCTTCAGGACTGCTTCCTCGACCTCGACCGGCCTGCCGATCGTGGCCACCGCCGCTGCGGCGAGGCCTGCCCGCGTCAGCAGAGTCGACGGCTCGCCGGCGTCGACGAGGTCGCGGATAGCGCGCCCCACGATCGTGTGGGCGCTGCGGTAGTCGACGTCCCCGCCGAGCGCGAGAACGTCGGCGACGTCGGCCGCGGTGACGAAGCTCTCGCGTGCGATCTGCGCGAACCGCTCCGTGTCGACCTCCATGCCGTCCAGCACCGAGGCGGTCAGCCGGGCGATCGCGACGGCCTCGTCGAGTGCTCGCGGAACCGTGCCGTTGAGCAGGTGGAAGTGATCGGTGCGCGCCGACCCTGTGTGCAGCGCCGCAAGCGCGCTCGCAAGGTCGCCGCTGGCCTGGCCGGCCTGCGTGCGGATCGCGGCGAGCGCGTACGGGTTCCTCTTCTGCGGCATCAGGGCGCTCGCACGGCTGTGGGCGTCCGAGAGCTCGATCAGACCGAACTCCTGGCTGGCGTAGATCTCGAAGTCCTGGCCGAGCTGAGACTGGTGCGTCGCGGCGATCGCGAGGGTCCCAAGGAGCTCGACGTAGACGTCTGTCTGCCAGGCTGCGTCCTTCGCGTGCTCGACGACGCCGTCGCAGCCCAGGAGCTCGGCGAGCCGGGCGCGGTCGATCGACCACCGCGAGCCGGCGCTGCCGCCGGCCCCCGCGACGCTCGTGCCCAAAGCCGCGTGCGAGGCGCGCGCCCGCTCGGCGTCGCGGAGCGCCGGGTACGCGTACGCGAGGAGAAGGTGGCCGACGGTCGTGGGCTGCGCCGGCTGGAGGTAGGTGTAGTCGGTCGCGAGCGCGGTGCGCGTCGCCTGTGCATGCCGGACGAGCGCCGAGGCCTGCTCGACGAGCGCGTCGTGCAGCGCGAGCACACCCGCTCGGGCGGTGAGCCGGAGCGCGACGCGAAACGCCTCGCGTCGTGGACGGCCCGCGCTCAGCCAGCCGGCGGCCGCCCTTCCGACGCGCCGCTCGAGCTCGGCCTCGCGTGCGTTGAACGCGTCGCCGAGCGAGGGGTTCCACGGGAACTCGTCGCCGGGGACCGCATGAAGCTCGAGCAGGCCTCGGAGGAGCGACGTGCCGTCGTCACCCGCGACGTCACCGCCTTCGACGAGAGCGACGGCGTGCGCGAGGTCGGCGAGCGACAGCCCACGGGCGAGACGCGGGCCGTGCGCGCTCTCGGCCGCGTACGCCGCTGCCACGAGCTCGGACGCCGCGCTGCCGTGCAGCCGTCCGCCGCGCCCCAGCTCCTCGGATGCCGTCACGACCGGGACACTACGGCCTGAGCTCTGCGGCGACGCCGTGCATGCCGACGAGACGCGGCACGACGTCGAGCACGCTCTCACGGGCGCATCGCGCGATGTCTGCCTCGAGCTGGGGGCCGTGCTCGATCAGGTCGCGGCCCGAGCGGGAGGCGCGAAACGCCTCCTCGGCGCCGGGGTAGGACCGGGCTAGCCGAACGGCGGCCTCGGCGGCATCGCTGCGCTCGAACCCGAGGCTTTCGGCCACGCGGCCGGCGACGTAGGCGTCGTCGAGCGCGAACGCCCCCTTCACGCCGGCGCAGAAGACCGCGACGTCGTCCCCGTGGCTCCGCACGACGTCGGCGACCGCGGCGAGGTTCAGCAGAGAGGCGATGTAGACGCGCTCGCAGCGCTCGGCCGCCGTCACGATCGCGCGGGTGCCGTTCGTCGTCGACATCGCGAGCGTCGGTGTCCGCGGCTCGAGATACTCGCTCGGCGAGTTGCCGAGATCGAAGCCGTCGATCAGGACCCCGAGGCGCTCGCCGCCGAGGGTGACGCCGTCCTCTCGGAGCGCTCTCGCGTCCTCGACCTCCGCCGCGCACCACACCCGTTCGTACCCCGCGTCGAGCGCCTGACAGATCGTGGAGGTCGCCCGGATCACGTCGATCACGATCCCTGTCGGCGCCTCTGCAGCCTCGTCCGGGGTGAACGCGACGTGGACGCGCACGCGGGTACGCTAGCCGCGAGGTGAGCGACACGCCCCACTGCTACCGCCATCCGGGTCGCGAGACGCTCGTCTCGTGCTCGGAGTGCGGGCGGCCGATCTGCGAGGAGTGCATGACGTTCGCGCCGGTGGGCATCAAGTGCCCCGACCACGCCGGCGTCGGCGCGGCGCGCCGGTCGCCGTCGCCGCAGCGGACGGCCCGGCAGGCGCAGCACACGTTCGCCGGCGTCGAGTCGCCCGCCACGGTTGGGCTCATCGCGCTCAACGTCCTCGTGTACCTCGTCACGGTGTACCAGGGCGCCGGGGTCGCGTCGCCCGGCGGCGAGCTGTTCGAGAAGGGGGCGCTGGTCGGCGCGCAGATCTATGCACAGGACGAGTGGTACCGGCTCGTCACGGCGATGTTCCTGCACGCGAGCCTGCTCCACATAGCCATGAACATGCTCGTGCTGTACTGGTGCGGCACGGTCGTCGAACGAGCCCTCGGCACCTGGCGCTTCCTGCTCGTCTACTTCGTGTCCGGCGTCGCCGGCTCGGCGGGCGCCCTTCTCTTCAGCGGCCCGTTCGCCGTGACGGTGGGCGCGTCCGGCGCGATCTACGGCATCTTCGGCGCCCTGCTGATCCTCGAGTATCGCGCCACCGGAACGCTCGCCGGGCCGGCGCTCGGGTTGATCGTGATCAACCTCGCCTTGTCGTTCGCGATACCCAACATCTCCTGGGGCGGGCACGTCGGCGGCCTGGTCGGCGGGACGCTGGCGACGTTCGTGCTCCTCCACTTCCAGTACGCGCGGCCGCGGTCGCTCGGGCCGGTCCTCGTCGGCCTGATCATGGTCGCGAGCCTCGTCGTCGCCTACGTCCGCGTCGAGAGCTACGTGTAGCGCCGCTCGGCGTCAGCCGCCGACCGCGACCGACGTCACGCCCTCGTCCGCGAGCGCAGCCTGGGCGGCCGCGAGACGGGCGAGCGGGACGCGGTAGGGCGAGCAGGAGACGTAGTCGAGCCCGATCTCGTGGCAAAAAGCGACCGAGCGCGGCTCGCCGCCGTGCTCCCCGCAGATCCCGAGCTTCAGCTCCGGCTTGGCGTCGCGGCCGCGCTCGACGGCGATGCGCATGAGGTCGCCGACGCCGTCGCGGTCGAGCACCTCGAAGGGATTCCGTTCCAGAACTCCGTGCTCGAGGTAGTACGTGAGGAACTTGCCCTCGGCGTCGTCACGCGAGAACCCGAGCGCCGTCTGCGTCAGGTCGTTCGTGCCGAACGAGCAGAAATCGGCGTGCTCGGCGATCTCGTTCGCGCGCACGCAGGCCCGCGGGAGCTCGATCATCGTCCCGCAGAGGTACTCGACCTCGGCCTCCTCCGCCGCCACCCGGTCGGTCAGCTCGCGGAGGCGGCGGAGCTCCTCTGCGAACCCGACGAGCGGGTGCATGATCTCGACGAGCGGCGCGTCGCCCGTGCGCTCGGCCACCGCCCGCGCCGCGCGCACGATCGCACGCACCTGCATCTCGTAGATCTCGGGCCACTGCAGGCCGAGGCGGCAGCCGCGGGTGCCGAGCATCGGGTTCGCCTCGTGGAGCTGCTCGATGCGTCGCCGCATCGTGTCCGACGTCGCCTCCTCGACGGACGGGAGGAACTCGTGCAGCGGCGGGTCGAGCAGGCGGATCGTCACCGGGTAGCCGGCCATCGCCTCGAAGATCGCCTCGAAGTCGCCCTGCTGCACGGGCAGGAGGCGGTCGAGCGCGCTGCGCCGAGCCTTCTCGTCCGACGCCAGGATCATCTCCTGCACGACCGGCAGGCGGTCGGCGGCCATGAACATGTGCTCGGTGCGGCAGAGCCCTATGCCTTCGGCGCCGAACTCCCTCGCCTTGGTCGCGTCCTCCGGCGTGTCCGCGTTCGCCCGCACGCGGAGGCGCCGGACGTCGTCCGCCCAGCCGAGGATCGTGCCGAAGTTCTCGTCGATCGCCGGCGGCACGAGCGGCACGCTGCCGACGATCACCCGGCCCGTGCCGCCGTCGATCGTCAGCTGGTCGCCTTCCTCGAGCTCATGCTCGCCGAGTCGCACGGTGCGCGCGCCGATGTCGATCGAGAGCGCCTCGCAGCCCGCGACGCACGGCTTCCCCATGCCGCGGGCGACAACGGCGGCGTGCGACGTCATTCCGCCGTGCGCCGTGAGCACGCCCCGCGCGTGGACGAGGCCGTGGATGTCGTCCGGCGTCGTCTCCCATCGGACGAGCAACACGTCCTCGCCGGCCCGTCCGCGCTCCTCGGCGAGGTCGGCGTCGAGCACGATCGCGCCGGACGCCGCTCCCGGGGAGGCGTTGAGCCCGGTCGCGACGACGTCCACCTCGGCCGTCGGGTCGATCATCGGGTGGAGCAGCTGGTCGAGTTGCGCCGCATCGATCCGCGCCACCGCCTCCTCTCGCGAGATGAGGTCCTCCGCCGTCATCTCGACGGCGATCCGCAGCGCCGCCTGCGCCGTCCGCTTTCCGGTCCGCGTCTGCAGCAGGTAGAGCGTGCCGTCCTCGATCGTGAACTCGATGTCCTGCATCTCGCGGTAGTGCTCCTCCATGCGCTCGAGCGTCTCCGTCAGCTGCGCGTACGCGGCGGGAAGGATCTCCTCCATCCGCTCGATCGGCTCAGGGGTGCGGATCCCCGCAACCACGTCCTCGCCCTGCGCGTTCAGGAGGAACTCGCCGTACAGGCGCCGTTCGCCCGTGGACGGGTCGCGCGTGAAGCAGACGCCCGTGGCAGACGTGTCCCCCATGTTCCCGAAGACCATCTGCACGACGTTGACGGCGGTGCCGAGGTCGTCGGGGATGTCGTACGTGCGGCGGTAGACCTTCGCGCGCGGCGACTCCCAGGAGTCGAACACGGCGCGGATCGACCGCTGGAGCTGCTCGCGGGCGTCCTGTGGGAACGTCTCGCCGACCTCTCTCTCGTAGATCGCCTGGAAGTTCGCGATCAGCCCGCGGAGATCCTCGGCCGTCAGCTCGACGTCCTGACGGACGCCGCGCTGCTCCTTGAGACTCTGCAGCTCCTCCTCGAAGAGATGCCCGTCGACGCCGTCGACCACCTCGCCGTACATCTGGATCAAGCGCCGGTAGGAGTCGTAGGCGAAGCGCGGGTTCCCGGTCGCTTCCGCGAGCCCCTCGACCGCCGTGTCGTCGAGGCCGAGGTTCAGAATCGTGTCCATCATCCCGGGCATCGAGATCGCCGCGCCCGAGCGGACCGAGACCAGCAGTGGCTCGTGAGCGTCCCCGAACCGCTTGCCCGACCGCTCCTGGAGCCGCTCGACGTGCTCGTCGACCTCGGGCCAGAGCTCCTCCGGCGGCTCCCCCGAGCGCATCGTCTCCCGGCACGCCTCGGTGGTGACGGTGAACCCGGCCGGAACCGGGATCCCGAGGCCCGTCATCTCCGCGAGCCCGATCCCCTTGCCGCCGAGCAGCTCCCGTCCGCCCGGAGCATGCTCGTCGAAGGCGTACACGAGGCGCATGGCCGCGATCCTATGTACAGACGCCCGGGTGCGTCGCGGGTCGGGAGACTACGCATGTGCAGGGCGTCGCGATCATCGCCGGTCAACGGTGGGTGATCGACGGGTCCTACCGCGGGAAGCTCGGCGCCTCGTGCTCGAGCGCGCGGACGCCGTCGTCTGGCTCGACCTCCGGCCCGCCGTCAGCGCCGGAGGCGCGAACGGACCTCCGCGACCCAGGCGGCTGCGCGGAGGCCGAGCCAGATCGGCGTCAGGACGACGTAGAACAGCACCATCGCGACCCCGAGCGACGCCCACCAGATGACCCAGAAGCGGACGGGCACCCAACCCTTCTCCGCGAGGTCGCGGCGGACCCCACGGGCGAGCGGCCCGTACTTCGCGTTGCGGGCGGTCACGCCTTTGCCGTCTCCCGCCGCCGCTGGCGCTCGGCGACGAGGCGGATGATCCGCATCGCCGTCTCCTCGACGGACAGGTCGGAGACATCGATCACGGGGCAGCGGAGCCGACGGTGCACCCGCGACGCTGCCTCCAGCTCCTCGAACACGGCCTCGAGATCCGCGTACCGTCGGCGCGGAGCGCCCATCGAGCGCACGCGCTCCTCGCGGATCTCGGCGAGCCGCTCCGCGTCGATCGTCAGGCCCACGATCTTCAGGCGATCGATCTCGAAGAGGTGGGGCGGCAGCTCGACTCCCCTCACGACGGGGACGTTCGCCGCCTTGTGGCCGAGGTAGCCGAGATAGATCGAAAGGGGCGTCTTCGACGTCCGCGAGACGCCGACGAGCACGATGTCGGCCTCGTCGAGCCCGCCGCCGATGCCGTCGTCGTAGCGCACGGCGAACTCGATTGCCTCGATCCGCTTGAAGTAGGTCTGGTCGAGCGGGGCACGGGCGCCCGGCTCCATTCGCGCGGCGACGCCGGCGACGCGCGAGATCGAGTCGATCGGATGGCCGAGGAGGTCGCAGTAGTGAACGCGCGAGCGGCGGCACAGCCGCCGCATCTCGTCCCGAAGACCCGGCTCGACGAGCGTGTACACCATCACGGCGGGGCGTCGGCGCGCGCGGGCAACGGCGAGCGCGAGATCCTCCATCGACTCGACCCGCGGATGGCGCACCTCCTCGAAGGGAAGGTCGGGGAACTGCGCCTCGAGCGCGAGCACGAGTCGCGCGGCGGTCTCTCCGGTCGAGTCCGAGACGATGTGGAGCTCGACGGGGACCTGGCCGCTCATCGGCGGGAGGCTACAGCCGCCGTTCGCCCGCCGGTGAGCGCGAGCAGATCCGACGGCGCGAGCTCGATCTCGAGCCCGCGGCGACCGGCGCTCACGTGGATCGTCTCGAATGCGAGCGCGGACTCGTCGAGGATGGTCGGCAGGCGACGGCGCTGCCCGAGCGGGCTGATCCCACCGGTGACGTACCCGGTCGCCCGCTCCGCAGCCTTGGCGTCCGCCATCCGGGCCCGCTTGCCGAGCGTCCGCAGGTCGAGCTGCGCGTCGACGGGGACGACTGCGACCGTGAGCTCGCCGTCCACATCGGCGACGAGCGTCTTGAAGACGCATGCGGGGTCGAGGCCCAGCTTCTCGACTGCTTCGGCGCCGAACGACGCGGCGCGAGGGTCGTGCTCGTACTCGTGCACCCGGAAGGCGATCCCCGCGACCTCCGCCGCGGTGATCGCCGGAGTGCGCCGCCCCGCCACGCGGCCGAGGGTAGCGTTGGCGGCTCGATGGCCGCCGACGTCACGATGGACAAGATCGTCTCGCTGGCGCGCCGCCGGGGCTTCGTGTTCCCATCGTCCGAGATCTACGGTGGCCTCGGCTCGTCGTACGACTACGGCCACTACGGCGTCCTCCTGAAGGAGAACGTCAAGGCACGCTGGCTCGAAGCGATGGTCCAGGAGCGCGACGACATCGTGGCGCTCGACTCGGCGATCATCTTGCACCCGAAGATCTGGGAGGCCTCCGGTCACGTCACGGGCTTCACCGACCCGCTCGTCGACTGCCGGTTCTGCAAGAAGCGCTTCCGGGCCGACCACCTCGACGAGGAGCAGTGCGGGAAGCGGCCGAGCAAGCGTCCCGGCGAGACGCCCGACTGCGACCTGACCGAGGCGCGCCAGTTCAATCTCATGTTCGAGACACGGGTCGGCCCGGTCGAGGAGACCGGCCAGAAGGTCTTCCTCCGGCCCGAGACGGCGCAGGGCATCTTCGTCAACTTCAAGAACGTGGCCCAGCTCGCGCGCCGCAAGCCGCCCTTCGGGATTGCGCAGGTCGGGAAGTCGTTCCGCAACGAGATCACTCCCGGAAACTTCATCTTCCGCACGCTCGAGTTCGAGCAGATGGAGATGGAGTTCTTCGTCCCGCCCGGCGAGGCGGACGAGTGGCACCGCTACTGGATCGACGAGCGGGTCGCCTGGTACGTCCGCTATGGCATCCGCCCCGAGAGCATCCGGGTGCGCGCCCACGATGCCGACGAGCTGTCGCACTACTCGATCGCGACGAGCGACATCGAGTACCTCTATCCGATCGGCTGGTCGGAGCTCGAGGGGATCGCGAACCGAGGGACGTTCGACCTCACCGCCCATTCGGAGGCGTCCGGCACGACGCTCGAGTGGGTCGACGGCGGAAGCGGTGAGCGGTACGTGCCAGCCGTGATCGAGCCCGCGGCCGGAGTCAACCGCGCGATGCTCGCGTTCGTGTGCGACGCGTACGACGAGGAGGTCGTCGCGGAGCGCCAGCGCACCGTGCTGCGCCTCCACCCCGAGATCGCGCCCGTGAAGGTCGCCGTGCTCCCGCTCGTGCCTCGCGACGCCGGGATGGCCGAACGGGCACGCGCGCTCCACGAGGAGCTCCGGCGCGTCATGGTCGCCGAGCACGACGACGGCGGCCAGATCGGTCGCCGCTACCGCCGGCAGGACGAGATCGGGACGCCGTGGGCCTTGACCGTGGACGAGCAGACGCTCGTGGACGAGACGGTCACGATCCGCGATCGCGATTCGCTCGCGCAGGAGCGCATCTCGATGTCGCGCGCGCGCGAGCACCTGCTCGACCGCCTTGCCGCGCGCTGGAGCCCTCCGACGCGAGCTCTCTGAGCGGGCGCCGTCGCTCGGAGTAAGAACCAGGCGCCGAAGTACACTCACTTCGCGATGGCGACCGCCCCGATCTTCACGCCTGCGCTCGCGTCGCTCGGAAACCTCGTCCCCCGCGACGGGATCCTCTCGCCGGGAGGAGCTCCAGGAGGTCGCGGTCCAGATCGCAGAGCGCCCCGACATCTGGGAGCCGCTCGTACACTGCGATCCGGAGCAGCGGAGGTACGAGCTCATCTGCGAGGACGAGCGGATGGACGCCTGGGTGCTCTCGTGGATGCCGGGCCAGGGAACGGGGTTCCACGACCACTACTCTCCGGCGTCGGCCTCTGCTGCGCCGCGGGCGGGGTTCGGGAAGACCTCCTCGTCTACGGCGGCAACGACATCGAGCTCCACCTACGCGCCGGCGACTCACGGGGCGGCGGCCCGGGGTACATCCATCGGGTACGCCACGAGCTCGGTGCCCCGGGCGTCACGATCCACGTCTACGCGCCGCGCCTCGACTGGGTCGGCCAGTACCGTCTCGCGGAGAGCGGGATCGTGCGCCGTGAGGTGCGTCCCGGCAGAAACGAGCTGACCGACCAGCTGATCTCCCAGGGTGCCCTCCAGCGCGTGCTCGAGCGGTTCTAGATCTTGTTCGCAAGCAGGATTCCGCAGAAGCGGAATCCTGCGCTCGGATCCCCGCTTCGGCCCGGCAGACGCCTGAAGGCGTCCGCTGTCGCGGCCGCAACTGCGGCGTGTTCTTCCTGGGCCCTTCTCGGCAGAATCAGGCGGACAGCGTCCGCAGGCGGAAGCCGCCGTGGTGCTCGTACGACGACGTGACCACGGCGAGGACATCGCGCGCGGCACGGTCTCCGATGCCGAGTGAGGGCGCGTCGGCGATCGGGGAGCCGAGGAGGGCCGCGAGCGCACGGAGCCCGTCGGGCGAGAGCCCGATCCCGCCTCCGTCGCAGGCTGCGCACACGGCGCCGCCCGAGGCGGGGTTGAAAGCGACGAGACGCGTCACTGCGCCGCACTCGACGCAACTCCCGAGATGCGGCAAGAACCCGGATAGCCACAGGAGCTTCAGCTGGAACGAGAGGACGAGCGGGTCGAGCGCCGGCCGGCGGCCGGGTTGTGCGTCGCGGGCATCGAGCGCGTCGAGAAATCGCGTCACCGCGACGAAGGCGCGGTCGTTGTGCTCTTCCTCGGTGAACAGCCTGAGCATTGCCTCGAGCCCGACGAGGCCGACCTGGAGGCGGTATGGATCTCGCCGGACGGCGTCGTGCGACCTGACGAGGGAGGCTCCGGTCACCGTTCCGAGCTCGCCCCGGCCCCGATGGATGGAGAGCTCGACGTGGGAGAACGGCTCGAGCCGGCCGCCGAAGCGGCTCTTCGTCCGGCGCACTCCCTTCGCGACCACGCCGACACGTCCACTCGCCTGCGTGTAGACGTGCAGAACGCGATCAGCCTCGCCGAACGCGAATGCCCGGAGGACGACCGCCTCCGTGATCGTCGGCGGAGCCATGGGTCGAGTGTAGGCCGGAACGTGGCTGTCGCCGGCGGCTCGTTTGCGGCTCTCGGTCGGCAGCTCCGGCGGCCTCGTTCACCGCACCGCGCTTCTTCCCCGCTGCCTGTCTCTAGCCGCGGCCGCCTTAGCCACGGCCGCCTGAGCGCGTCTCGGCGGCCAAACCGTCCGAAAGCGACATGCCCTGTCCTGTGCCTCCCGGGCCACCGACCTCCTCCCCACGGTTCATAGCCTAATTAGACAACACGCACACGTGGGACACGGAAGTGCACCCGGATCGAGCCGATCGTTCCCCAGAGCCGGCCGCGACACACGCCGACGACGACCCGCCCGAAGCGGCGGTCACCTCGTCAGGCCGTCTGACACCGCGGGCAGAACCACGTCCCCCGCCCGGCGACCACGGTCCGCTCGATCGGCAGGCCACAGCGGTCGCAGGGCTCGCCGAGCCTGCCGTAGACGTGGAACTCGCGTTGCATGCCGCCGCTCGCGCCGTCCGGCGTCGCGTAGTCGCGGAGGGTCGAGCCACGCAGCTCGACGCCGCGTCGTAGAGCGGCGCGGATCGCCCGATGTAGCCGCGCCACCTCGTGAGGCCCGAGCTCGCCGGCGGTCCGGCGAGGATGGATTCGAGCCCGCCAGAGCGCCTCGTCCGCATAGATGTTCCCCACGCCTGCGATGCGCCGCTGGTCGAGCAGGAATGCCTTGATCGGAGCCCGGCGGCCCTCGAGGAGCCGTCCGAGCCGGGCGGCCGTGAACGAGGGGGCCAGCGGCTCGGGTCCCAGCCGGGAGGCCAGGTACCGGCGCAGGTGCCCGTCGTCGAGAAGCTCCCACGTGCCGAAGCGGCGCACGTCCCGGTACCCGACCTCGGCTCCGGTGTCGAGGACAACCCGGGCACGCCGGTAGACGTCCTCGGGCAGGCCGCCCGCGGGCGCGTGCCGCAGCGACCCTGTCATGCGGAGGTGGACGACCAGCGTGCGGCCGCTCGCCATGCGCCAGAGGAGGTACTTCCCGCGCCGCTCGACGGCTGCGATCTGCTCGCCGACGAGCGCATCCGCCACGAAACGCGGTTCGACCGGGCGTGTCAGGCGAACATCGAGGATCTCGGCACTCAGGATCGTCGCGCCCTCGAGCACAGGAGCGATCTGGCGACGGACGGTCTCGACCTCGGGCAGTTCGGGCACGGCGCCATCGTAGGGGCGCCGACCCGATGCAGGGACTACGACCTCGGCGCCTGCCGCGGCCCGTGGCTCCGCACGAACGGCGGAGCGCCGAGAGAGCCCGCTTCACCGGAGCGGCCCGCGTTCCGGCGCCGCGCGAAGTGCTCGGGCTGATCCGCCTCGTCTCTCGCAGGCGGCGGGACGACGAGCTCCATGCCGGCCGGAAGGACGATCGCCGACTCCGCCTCGTAGCAATCCCCGCTCACGTTGCCTCCTCGATCCGCGTTCAGACATGAAACGCGACCGCTCTTCGCCGAACGAGGTGCCGCGCCGTACTCGTGCGGTACGGGTTTCCGCACTCTCACCGAGCTACGATCGCCCGATGTCCGAGCGACTGCCGCGATGGCTGCTGCACCTCGAAGGCGCCGTGGTCGCCGTGGCCGCCGTTGCCCTCTACTTCCATCTGGGTTACCCGTGGTGGCTCCTGCTCGCGCTCGCGCTCGCGCCCGACCTGTCGATGGTCGGGTACGCGGCGGGCCCCGCTGCCGGCGCAGTCGCGTACGACGCCGCGCACACGTACGCCATCCCGGTCGCGCTGGGCGTCGTCGGTGTGTTCGCCGATGCGGATCTCGCGGTGCAGGTAGCCCTGGTCTGGGCCACGCACATCGGGGTCGACCGTGCGATCGGCTACGGGCTCAAGTACCCGACGGGCTTCCAGGACACCCACCTGCAGCGCGTCTAGACGAAAGGAGCACGGCGTGGGCAAAGCGGCCCGAGAGACGAGCAAGCCGGGCTTCGTCGTGCTCCGGCAGCTCGACGATGACACGTGGCAGCTGATCGGAGAGGTGCCGAGACGGGCCGGGCTCCCGGCGCGCAAGGCCCGGGCGCAGGCGATCGCCGATGCGACGGGAGAAGACCCGGCACCGGGAGACCGCTACGCCGCCGTGCTCCGCAGCGAGTGGCGGATCGCGCTCGACCACTAGAGGGTCGATGCGGGTTAGGAGGACGCGCGGATGGGGGCCTGCGCGCGGCGCCTCGCGGTCGTCTCGCTGCCCGCCGATACCTGCGGGTATCCGCGAGCACTGATCCGACCACGCTGCTTGGCGCAGGCCCTCCCCGCCACGCACCCCTAACGCACATCGAGCCTCTAGACGACGTCCAGCAGGATGCCCTTCTCGCGCGGCGCATCGTCGCCGATCTCGTACGCGGCAAGGACGGCTGCGACGGCCCGGCGCGCTGCGTCGTCGTCGCGCGCGTGCACCTCGGCGAGATCGTCGCCCGCGAGCACGCTGTCGCCCCGCTTTGCGAAGCACAGCACGCCGACGGCGTGATCGACCGGATCGTCCTTCGCTCGTCTCCCCGCGCCGAGCTCGAGCGCCGCGTTCCCGACCGCGAGCGCCCCGACGCGCGTCACCACGCCGTCGCGCGGCGCCGCGACCGGCACCTGGAGCGGAGCCTGCTCGAGGACCGAGGGGTCCGGGTCGCCGCCCTGTGCGCGGATCCACCGCTCGTACGTCTCGAGCGCGCTCCCGTCCTCGACCGCCGCCTCGGCCCGCCTGCGACCCGCCTCGACGTCGATGCCGAGATCCGAATACGCGAGAAGCCGCGAGCACGCATCGATCACGAGCTCGGTGAAGTCCGCGGGACCGTTCCCCCGGATGGTGTCACGCGCTTCCTCGACCTCGAGGGCGTTGCCGACGGCGCGTCCGAGCGGCTGGTCCATGTCCGTCAGCAGGCAGGTGACCTCGCGCCCCGCCCGCTGGCCGATCTCGCGCATCTGCTCGGCCAACACGCGCCCGTCGTCGAGCGTCTTCATGAAGGCGCCGTCGCCGACCTTCACGTCGAGCACGATCGCGTCGGCGCCCGCAGCGAGCTTCTTCGACATGATGGAGCTCGCGATCAGCGGCACGATGTCGACCGTCGCGGTGACGTCCCGCAGCGCGTAGAGCTTCTTGTCGGCCGGCACGAGGTCGGCCGTCTGGCCGACGATCGCCATGCCGACGCCCTTCAGCTGCGCCACGAGCTCCTCCGTGGTCAGCTCGACCCGGAACCCCGGAATCGACTCGAGCTTGTCGAGCGTCCCACCGGTGTGCCCCAGTCCACGGCCCGACATCTTCCCCAGCGGGACCCCGCAGGCGGCGACGATCGGCCCGACCGCGATCGAGGTCTTGTCCCCCACGCCCCCGGTCGAGTGCTTGTCGACGACCTTGCGGCCGAGGAGGGAGCCCAGGTCGAGGGTCTCGCCCGAGCGGATCATCGCGTCGGTCAGCGACTGCGTCTCGGTGGGGCTCAGCCCGCGGAAGTAGACCGCCATGCACCACGCGGCCATCTGGTACTCGGGCACCTCGTCCCGCGCGTACGCGAGGATCAGTTCCGCCAGCTCGTCCGGGTCGTGCTCGAGCCCGTTTCGCTTCTGCTCGATCAGCTCCGCCGGTCTCATGTCTTCGTCGCAACGAACACGGACGACGCGCGCCGGCTTCGGATGGGAAGCTCGTACGGGCGCAAGACGGGCGCCGACTCCGCATCGAGTGATGCGACGAAAGCGCGGACGATCTCGTCGTCCTCGATCGCCACCCAGCCGTCCGCATCGCGGCGCTCGATGCCGTCGAAGTGCCGCCCGATCACCTCCTCGCCGTTCTCGCGTGTGAAGACCTGCGTCCATGCAGCCGAGCCTGCGAGCTCACGAAGCTCCTTCAGGTGGTCGGTCGAGTTCGTGGTCGCCACGAGCCGTCCTCCGGGCCGCAACACCCGCGCCAGCTCCGCGAGCCCTGCATCGATGTCCGGAACGTGGAACAGCATCCAAGCGGCGACTGCGCAGTCGAACGTCTCGTCTGCGAACGGCAGGCTCTGTACGTCCCCGACGAGGGCGTCGACGCCGCGGTGGCGTGCGAGCTCCACCATCCGCGGGGAGATGTCGAGCATGACGACCTCGCACGCCAGGTCGGTTGCGATCCGGGCAGCGAGCTCGCCCGGTCCACCGCCGACTTCGATCACGCGCTGGGGGCCGATCTCGGCAACGGCCGGATCAGGGCCTTCGGCGTTCGCGTATACCGACCGCCGGGCCTCCAGGTTGTGCTCGGTTGCGTACTGCCGCGCCACGGCGGCCGGGTCGTCGATCCTCACCGTTCGACGATCGGACGGCCCGGAGCGCCCTTCCCCGGATGCTTCGCGCCGAGCCACGCGCAGACGGTCGCGCCGACGTCGCCGAACTCGCCGTTTTCGTGGATCCTGCCGGCGGCGTTCTTCCCGGCCGCGTAGGCGAGCAGCAGGGCGTACTCGCGTGAGTGGTCGGTCGACGGCGTCGTCGGGTCGCAGCCGTGGTCCGAGGTGAGGACGAGGAGGTCTCCGTCGTGGAGCGCGTCGAGGATGTCGGACAGCCGCCGGTCGAAGTCCTGCAGGCAGCGGTGGAAGTTCACGGGATCGTTCCGGTGCCCCCACAGCTGGTCGGTCTCGACGAGGTTGACGAAGACGAGGCCCGAGTCGACGTTCTCCAGCAGCTCGATCGTCCGGTTGATCCCGTCGACGTTCGACTTCGTCGGAAACGACTCGTCGATGTCGCACGCGGCGAAGATGTCCGAGATCTTCCCGACGCCGTACACGGTGTGGCCGGCGTCGCGGATCGCCGTCAGGTAGTTCGGCCGGCGCGGCTCGAGCGAGAAGTCGTGCCGGTTCGGCGTCCGCTCGTAGTGACCCGGCTCGCCGACGAAGGGCCGCGCGATGACGCGGCCGACCGCATGCTTGCCCGTGAGGATCTCGCGCGCCACCCGGCACCCCGCGTACAGCTCCTCGAGCGGGATCGTCTCCTCGTGCGCCGCGATCTGGAAGACCGAGTCGGCGGACGTGTAGACGATCCACTTGCCCGTGCGCTGGTGCTCCTCGCCGAGCTCCTGGATGATCTCCGTGCCCGAAGCAGGCTTGTTCCCGATGACGCCGCGACCCGTGCGGTTCATGAAGGGGTCGATCACCTCGTCCGGAAACCCGTACGGGTACGTCGGGAACGGAGTCGGCGTCACGATCCCCATCAGCTCCCAGTGGCCCGCGGTCGTGTCCTTGCCCTTCGAGCGCTCGAGCAGCCGGCCCGCCACCGCGGGCGCGTACGGCTGCGGCGGGCATCCCTCGAGCGGCTTGACGTTGCCGAGCCCGAGCGCCTCGAGGTTCGGCAGGTCGAGCCCGCCGACCGCCTTCGCGACGTTGCCGAGCGTGTCGGAGCCTTCGTCCCCGAAATCGGCGGCGTCGGGGAGCTCCCCGGCCCCCACGGCATCCAGCACGATGACACAGGCCCGCGGCACAGCGAGCTATCCTAGTCCGCCCATGGACACCGCCCTCGGCCTGCTGGAGCTGCTCGTGTACATCGTCGCGATCCTCGCGCTGTCGATGTCGGTCACGTGGGCGGTCGTCAAGGTGTCCCCGTCCGAGAGCGCGAAGGAACAGCGCGACCGCGGCGACGCAGACGCGACGTCGTAGCTACACGAGCGCGCGGCTCGCGTCCTCTAGCGGCGTGTAAGTGATGCCGTGGGCCTCTGCGACGGCCTGGTAGGTCAACCGGCCGTTCATCGTGTTGACGCCCTTGGCGAGGGCGGGATCGTCTGCGATCGCGCCGGCGAGCCCCTTGTCGGCGATCGCCTCCGCATAGGGCAATGTGACGTTCGTAAGCGCTTTCGTCGACGTCACGGGCACGGCGCCGGGCATGTTCGCGACGCAGTAGTGGACGATCGCCTCGACCTCGAAGATTGGGTCGTCGTGCGTCGTCGCGTGCGAGGTCTCGAAGCACCCTCCCTGGTCGATCGCGACGTCGACGAGCACCGAGCCCGGGCGCATGAGGCCGAGCATGTCGCGCGTCACGAGCTTCGGCGCGACGGCGCCGGGGATCAGCACGGCGCCGATCACCATGTCGGCGTCCGGGATGACCTCCTCGATCTGGAGGCGGTTCGACATGGCGAGGGTGACGCGGCCGTCGAGCGCGATCTCGAGCTCCCGCATGCGATCGACCGACTTGTCGAGCACCCAGACGTCCGCTTGCATGCCGAGCGCGATGATCGCGGCGTTGAGGCCGACGACGCCGCCGCCGAGCACGACGACCTTCGCCGGCGGCACGCCGGGAACGCCGCCGAGGAGGATGCCGCGGCCCCCGTGCGCCTTCTCGAGCGCCCAGGCGCCCATCTGCGGCGCGAGCCGGCCCGCGACCTCGCTCATCGGCGCGAGCAGCGGGAGCCGCCGATCGGCGGTCTCGACCGTCTCGTAGGCCACGCCGGTCACGCCGGTGTCGAGGAGCGCGTGCGTGAGCGGCTCGTCGGCGGCGATGTGGAGGTACGTGAAGAGCGTCAGGCCGTCCCGCAGCCGCGGATACTCGGCCTCGATCGGCTCCTTCACCTTGAGCAGGAGCTCCGGCGTCGCCCACACCTCCTCGACGTCGACGGGTCGTGCTCCGACCGCGGTGTACGCCTCGTCTGAGAATCCGGAGCCAACACCGGCGCCGTGCTCGACGATCACGTCGTGACCGCGCTGGACGAGCTCGAGCGCGCCGGCAGGCGTGAGGGCGACGCGGTACTCCTGCGACTTGATCTCCTTCGCGACCCCGATCCTCACGGCGGCCGGGACGATACAGCACCGTCCGCGGCGCGGCGGCTCAGCCCAGGGCGAGGCGTCCGGCCGCGAAAGCGGCCGCGAAGAACCACGGATCCTCGCCCGGGCCCCGGCCCATGTGGGAGAGCGGCAACGGTGCGCAGGCGGCCTCCCAGCCCGCTGCGTTGACCTCCACGACCCCCACGCCGGAGGGGGGCTCGAGCCCCAGCGGCCAGGCGACGCGCACGTCGCCGAGGCAGAGCGTGAGCGCGGCACGCGTGTGGTG
Organism: Actinomycetota bacterium; assembly: GCA_046732615.1. Classification (GTDB taxonomy): domain Bacteria; phylum Actinomycetota; class Thermoleophilia; order Gaiellales; family Gaiellaceae; genus Gaiella. Next base: position 32,630 of record JBKPNM010000188.1, read on the forward strand.
CGACAGGCCGCGGTGGCGCGGGCGCTCGTCGCCGAACGACACGCGCGGCGCGACGATCGGGAGTCCGCCGAGCGCCGAGGCTGCGTTGGCCGCCTCCGCGACGGCGAGACCGCCGTGGCCCCACGTCGAGCCCGTCCCGACGATTCCCGGCCCGATGCCGCAGACGACGACGTCCGCGCCGCGGCTCACCGCCCGCACGAGCGCCGACGCCGTGCTGACGCACTGGACGTCCGCGTCGAGGCACGGGCTGACGGCGATCGCGGCATCGAGGAGCCGCCGCGCCCTGAGTGCGCGCACGGTGTCCGAGAGCGACACCGGCAACGAGCCCCCGCCGAGCTGGACGTACGCGACGTGCCGGCCGGCGAGCGCCGCGCACGCCGGCGCGAGCTGGCTGTGCAGGCCGAGGCAGACGATGGGCACGCCGTCGATCCGCTCGCGCGCGCCCTCCCCGTCCTCGTCCTCCTCGGCGAAGCGCGTCGCGTGCTGACCCGGTGTGTACGGCAGCGCCATCACGTGCGCGTTCTCCTCGGCCGGAAGGCGGAGCCCGCGCGTGAGGTTCGCGTAGAGGACGTCGAAGCCCCCCGAGCCGAGGCCGAGCGCCGTCGCCTGCTCGTTGACGAGCACGACGTCGCCCACCTCGACGTCACCCGTGAGCCGGGGGTACGCGATGCACGGCGCGTCGTCGACCTCGAGTCGCACGAGGCCGTCGAGACGCTCGCCGATCGCGCTCACCGTCCCCCAGCGAAGCCCGATCACGTGTGCGCCTCGAGAGCCACGTCGACGAGCGCGAGCGTGACGTCGACCATCCGGTCGAGGTCGTCAACGGAGATCCGCTCCTCCGGCGTGTGGATGTCGGTCATCCCGTTCGCGAGGTTGACGCAGGGAAGGCCCTTGCCGTTGAACACGTTGGCGTCGGCCGCGCCGCCCGAGAGCCCGAGCCGCGGGGTGTGCCCCGTGCGCGTCAACGCCTCGACGGCGAGCCGGACGGCGAGGTCGTCGTCGCGGAACCGGTATCCCATGTACTTGGGCTCGATCGCGGTCTCGAGCGTGCAGTCCGAGACGCTCGCGGCGAACGCCGCGGCGTCGATCAGCTGCTGGAGGACCTCCGTGACC
>JBKPNM010000189.1:0-26328 GCA_046732615.1 Actinomycetota bacterium
GTCCGTGGGCCGATGTCCGTCCACCAGTAGGGCAGCCGGTCGAGCTCACCGCCGATGCCTGCGATGGCGTCGGCTGCGTGCTCGCCCGTCCCGATCGCCATGTCCCAGTGCGGGAACCGGATGGGGCCGAAGCGTGCGTGCGGGACGACGACGAGGTCGCCGACGGCGTGGACGCGCTCGAAGCCCGGCACGCGGAGCGCCGCGTCGACCGCGAGCGGGAGCTCCTCCACCTCCACGTCGAGCCCCGGCGGCGCGAACGGCCGCCCACCGGTCGCCGCCAGGACGAGGTCTGCGGTGAGCAATCCTTCCAAGTGACACAGTGTCACTTGCCCGCTCTCGCCCGTCGCCAGGTCGGTGACCGAGACGCCGCCGAGGAAGCGGGCGCCGGTCGCCGCGAGCGCCGCGGCACCGAGCTGCGGAAGCGGGTCGTGGAGACGGTCCAGCGGTCGGTCGAGGACGTCGACGACGGTGACGTCGTGGCCCGCGACGGCGAGCGTCGCGGCGCTCTCGGTCCCGATCAGCCCGGCGCCCACGACGACGACGCGACGGCGCGGCTCGGCGAGCACGGCCGCGATCTTCGGGAGAGCGGCCGGATCCGCATTCACGAGCGCCGTCGCGATGCCCGGGATCGACGGGCGTGGGTAGCGCAGGCCGGTCGCGAGCACGACGGTGTCGGCGTCGACCTCGCCGACGTCGGTCGTCAGCGACGGTCTGCCGAGGTCTGCGTCGACGACGTGGCCGTCGAGCCGATCGATACCTCGCTCGACGAGCCGTCGGTCGTCCGAGAGCAGCGTCGGGACGCCGGTCGCGAGCGCCTTCTTCGTCAGCGGCGGGCGGTCGACGGGCAGGCCCGGGCCGATCAGGAGCGGCCGGATGCCGTGGCGCGCGAGCCGCGCGGCGCACGCGTATCCCGCAACGCCGTTGCCGACGATCGCGACCTCGGCCTTCACGCGATCTCGATCTCGACCCGGCCGTCCAGGACGCGCGTCGGGAAGACGCGCACGGGATCCTCGGCCGGCCCGTCGAGCGGCCTTCCGGTTGCGAGGTCGAAGAGCGAGCCGTGGCAGGGACAGCGGATCGCCGTCCCCTCGACCCAGCCGTCCGACAGCGGGCACTCGGCGTGCGTGCACCACGCCTCGACGGCGTGCCAGCCGCCCGTCGAGCGCGCGAGCGCGACGAGCGTGCCGCCCGCCTCCACCGCCACGACGCTGTCCACGGGAAGCGACGCCTCCGCGGCGTCCACCCAGGTCATGCGTCCCAGAGGACGTGCAGGTGGCGCGGCGCGCGGAACTCCCAGCCCGTGAAGAGCGGTGGCCGCTCGGGGTCGAGACGGAGGCCCGGCAGCCGCTCGAGCAGCTTGGTGAGCGCGATCCGCATCTGCACGCGGGAGAAGTGGTGCCCCGAGCAGTAGTGCGTCCCGAACCCGAACGCCGCGTGCGTGCGCTTCGGCCGGAACAGGTTGTACTCGTCGGCCGTCGGCCCCCACACGTCCTCGTCGCGGTTCGCGGAGGAGACGAGCAGCCCGAGGTTGGCGCCCGCGGGAACCGTGATACCGCCGAGCTCGGCGTCGGCCACCGCACGCCGGGTCTGCGTGCCGATCGGCGAGACCCAGCGGAGGCCCTCCTCGACCGCGTCGCGGACGAGGCCGAAGTCGTCGAGCACCGCCCGCACCTGCCGCGACTCGAGCAAGCCGACGAGCGTCGAGCCCGTTGCATGCCCCGGCTCCTGCATCCCGCCCAGGAGAATCACCTTGAGCGTCGGCAGGATCGTCTCGACGCGGTCCTCGAGCGACCCCTCGGCGAGCGCGAGCATCGTCGCGATCGTCGAGCCGTCGGGATCGGCGTGGAGCCGCTCGAAGACCGGCGCCAGCGTAACGTCGATCTCCACCGCGGTCGCGTCGGCCACCTTCCACTTCGCGGGGTCGTCCTCGAAGTTGGTCGCGCCCTCCGCGAGCCCGTGGAACCAGCGGCGTAGCGTGTCGCCCTCGACGTGGCCGAGCCCGAGCACGCGGCCGAGGCCGAGCACCGAGATCGGCTCGAAGTACTCGCTCATCAGCTCCGCCTCACCGCGTGTCTCGAGGCCGTCCAGGAGCTCGTCCGCGAGCGGCTCGACGAGGTCGGGCGTCGTCGCCTCCACGACGCGCGGGCGGAGCGACGGATCGAGCATCGCGCGCAGGCGCTTCTGCGGCTCGCCGTCGAGGAGGAGGATGCTCTCGCCGCCCATCGTCCGCTCGAGCGGGGATGGGTCGACGCGCGCCGAGAACACGTCGGGCCGGGTCGCGGCGGCCTCGACGTCCGCCCAGCGCGTGACGAACCAGAGGCCGACCGCGGGAACGAGGCACACCGGCGCCTCGGCGCGCAGCCGCGCGTAGACGGGGTACGGATCGCGGTCGAGCTCCTCGACCGTCACGGAAGACGCGTACCCCTCGATCGCGTTCACGCCGTCGTCCCGTCGAGGATCTGCAGCGTCTTCAAGTCCGAGTAGAAGTCGAGCGCGTAGTCGCCGCCCTCGCGCCCGATGCCCGAGATGCCCATGCCGCCGAACGGCGCGGTCAGGTCGCGGACGAGGAACGTGTTGACCCAGAGCGTGCCCGCGCGCACTTCCCGCCCGACGCGTGCGGCCCGCTCCTCGGAGCCGGTGTAGACGATCCCGGAGAGCCCGTAGCGCGTCGAGTTGGCGAGCGCGACGGCCTCGTCCTCGTCGGCGAACGTCTGGAACGTGAGGACCGGGCCGAACACCTCGCGCTGGACGATCTCGGAGTCGTTCGAGCGCGGCACGACGAGCGTCGGGTCGTAGAAGAGCGGGCCGGCGTCCTCGCGACGGCGGCCGCCGCGGACGATCTCGTCGCCGTTCGCCCGCGCCCGCTCGACGAACCCCTCGACCCGGGCGAGGTGGTCGGGGTGGATGAGCGGCGAGACCGTCGTCGTGTCGTCGCGCGGGTCGCCGAGGACGTGCTCGTCCGTGAAGCGGTGGAAGAGCTCGAGAAACTCGGTCTCGACCGAGCGCTCGACGAGGAGGCGGGTTCCCGCGAGGCACACCTGTCCCGCGTCGTCGTACTGACCGGCCGCCTTGCGCGCGGCTGCCTCGAGGTCGGCGTCGGCGAAGACGAGCAACGGCCCTTTGCCGCCGAGCTCGCCCGTGAAGGGGACGATGTTCGCCGCCGCGGCGGTGCCGATGTGGACTGCGGTCTCCGGCGAGCCGGTGAACGAGATCCGCCGCACGCCGGGATGCTGCGTGAGCGCCGCGCCGATCTCCTCTCCGATCCCCTGCACGACGTTGAAGACCCCCGGCGGGAAGGCCGCCTCGGAGACGAGGTCGCCCAAGAGGGAGCACGAGAGCGGCGACCACTCCGCCGGCTTGAGGACCACGGTGCACCCGGCCGCGAGGGCGGGCGCCGTCTTCCACGTCGAGAGCATGAAGGGGGCGTTCCACGGGGTGATCACGACCGCCGGGCCGCTCGGCATCCGGATCACGCGGTTCCGCGTCCCGTTCGACTCCCAGGCGCGCTCCTGGTGGGCGACCGCGAGGTCCGCATAGGCACGGAAGTTCCGCGCGCCGCGCGAGATCACCCGCGCGCGCAGCGAGCGGAGGAGCATCGCCATGTCGGCGCACTCGACTGCCGCCAAACGCTCGACGTTCGCGTCGATCAGGTCGGCGAGGCGGTGCATCACCTCCGCGCGGCCCGACGGGCCGAGCGCCGCCCAGCCGGGGAACGCCGCCTGCGCGGCCTCGACCGCGAGCGACGCCTCCCGCTCTCCGCCCCGCGCGACCTCCGCGATCGGCTCTGCGTCCATCGGGCTCAGGTCGACGAACGTCGCCTCGCTCCCGAGGCGCTCGCCTCCGATGAAGTGCTCCATCGAGACCTCGACGCCCTCGATCTCGGCGCTGCTCACGCGGAGACCTTCCCGAACGTGATGGTCGCGACGTCGACCGGCGTGTGGCCGCCGTCGACGGGCACGATCGCGCCGTTGACGTACGACGCATCGTCCGAGAGGAGCCAGGCCACCGTCGCTGCGACCTCGTCCGCCGTCGCGGCTCGGCGCAGCGGGATGTCGGCCGTGCAGGCGGCGTACGCGCCGTCGCGGCCGACTCCCAGCCGCTCGCCGAGCACCTGCATCTCGTCGTCGGCCATCGGCGTCCGCACCCATCCCGGCGCGACGCAGTTGACCCGGACGCCCTCGGGGCCGTGGTCGACCGCGAGGCACTGGGTGAGCATCTGCAGCCCCGCCTTCGAGGAGCAGTAGGCGAGCGACTCGGGGCTCGCGCGCAGGCCGGCTGCCGAGGAGATCGTGACGATCGCGCCGCCACGCTCGGCCAAGTGGTCGATCGCCGCGCGGCACATGAGGAAGGCGCCCGTGAGGTTCGTTCGGAGGACGTCGTCCCACGTCGCAGGATCGAGGTCTCGCAACGAGCCCTCGCCGCCGATCCCGGCGTTGCAGACGAGCGCGTCGAGAGCGCCGAAGCGCGCCACCGTCTCCTGCACGGCGCGTTCGGCGTCGGCCGCGACGCCGGTGTCGCCAACGACCGCGAGGCCGTCGACCTCGCCGGCGACCTCCTCGATCGGCCCCGGCCGCCGCCCCGTCACCGCCACGGAGTACTCCTCGGCCGCAAGCCGCCGCGCGACCGCAGCGCCGATCCCAGTCCCGCCCCCCGTGACGAGCGCGGCCTTCACGGGCCGAGCTCCCGCACGGTCTCGAGGTCGTCGACGGTGTAGGCGAACGTGAAGCGGTAGCCGCGCCCGATCCGTACGGGCGCAAGCGCATCCACCTCCTCGTGCCCGGCGCCGAACAGCTCGAGCGTCGCGGATCCCTCCCAGACGTCGGAGACCGCGCGGTCGCGCGACACGGCGCGGACGAGCTCGTGCACCGCTGGCGCGTCGTGCTGCCCGGCGGCGAGCCGCGGGAAGTGGCGGACGTTCACGATCGGTGGCGCGTTGTGGAACGGGCCGCCCTGCGACGGGTGCTCGAGCGCGACCGTCGCCTGCGCGACGCGCCGCTCGTAGGCGGCGCACGTGGCACCGAACCGCGCGCCCGGCTCCATCCCGGGGTCCGCCGGGCCGCCGAGGCCGAAGCTGCGCGTGATCCAGATCGACCCGAGCTTCTTCGGAAAGCCCTGGATCCACCCTCGTGTCAGCGCGAAGTCTCGGTCGACCCAGATGTACGTGCAGACGGTGACCTCCTCACCCTCGAGGAGCCCGCTACAGACGACGAACACCTCCTTGTACTGCGACCGCGAGGGATCGACGAGCTCGTCGCCCGTCTCGGAGCACGACTGCCAGTCGGCGGCTACGAACGCGCAGCGGCCGGGATCGGGATGGGGGTCGATGCCCTCGGGGAGGAACGCGACCGCCTTCTCCGCGTCGGCCCAGTAGTCGATCACGAGGAACGCGCCGACGTAGTACCACGGCGGGTACGGGACGAGCGACGAGCGTCCCTCGGGCGTCCGTGGGACGGTGTAGCCGCGCAGCGTCACGCCTCGACCTCCGCCGGAGGCAGCGGGCGCCCACGGGTCTCCCAGCTCCCGCTCTCCCACTCCACCGCGACCGGGTCGAAGCGGAAATACGAGCGCGGCGGCAGCGGGCCCCACGTGTTCGACGAGTAGCGGTCGTCGGGATACGTCCGCGCGACATGGTCGTCCGCGAGCCGTTCCATGTCGCAGTAGAGCTCGACGTGGCACGGCTCCTCGGTGATCCGGACGTACGTCGCGATGTTCCCGGCGATCCCGTGGCGCGTCGGCCCCCACGACACCCAGCGCCCGTGCCGCGCGAGGTGGTCGAGCAGGTCGCGCATCTTCCCGATGTCGACGACGTCGAACGCCAGGTGGTGGAAGTGCGCGTAGCCGACGTCGACGAGGGCCATCACATGGTGCTCCGAGTCGATGTGGAACCAGACCCCTGCCGTCCCGAGCCGGTCCGAGACGCGCATCCCGAGCACGTCGGTGTAGAACGCCGCGTTGGCGTGGATCTCACCCGTGAGGCAGTTGACGTGCCCCAGCCGCCGCGGCCCGCCGATGTGCACCGTGGACGAGGGCCGCGCGTGCTGCGGCCGGCGGTCGACGTCGGTCTCGGGCTCGCGGTGTGGCATCAGCTCGACCGCCCGACCGTCCGGGTCGGCGAGCCAGAGCGATCCCTCGTGCTCCTCGAACGCGACGCCGAGCCCCTCGAGCCGGGTACGCGCGTCGTCCGGCGAGCAGGTCGAGTGGAGCTCGAACGCCGTATGGTCGTGCCCCGGCTCGCCGACCGCGAGCTCGAGGCAGTAGGGCTCGTCGTTGCACGCGAGGAACGCCTTGGCGTCCGCGCGCGGCCGCTCGACGAGCCCGAGCTGGAGCGCCCAGCGCGCGGCCGCCTCGTCGAGGTCCGCGACGCGGAGCCCGACGTGGTCGATCCGGCCGAGGCGGATCACCCCGGCACGCGACCTTCTGCCACCATCCGCTCCGCCTCGTCCTCGGGGATCGCGAGCGCGACGTGGAGCGTCTGCGCGGAGACCTGGAGCTGCTCGCCCGGACCGGCGAGGTCGACGTTCCACTCCTGGATCGTGCTCTGGAGGCGGCCGAGCCCCGTGATCTCGACCTCGACGATGTCGTCTGCCTTCATCGGGCGCGAGTTCGCCGGTGTCCCGGTGAGGAGCACGTCGCCGGGCTCGAGCGTGATCACCCGGCAGAGGTCGGCCAGCTGGTAGGCGACCGGGAAGAGCAGGTCGCCGGCCGTCGCCTCCTGGACGAGGTCGCCGTTCAGGTAGGTGCGGAGCGTGAAGTCCGTCGGGTCGAACTCGGCCGCCGGGACCAGCTCGGGCCCGAGCGGCAGGAACCCGTCCTGGCCCTTGACGCGGAGCATCGCGCCGCGGTCGGCGTGGCGGAAGTCGTGCATCCCGACGTCGTTCGCGCACGCGTAGCCGGCGACGTACGAGAGGACGTCCTCGGCCGCGACGCCCTTCATGCGCCGCCCGACGACGACCGCGAGCTCGCCCTCGTAGTTGAGGAAGCGCGCGCCCTTCGCCATCCGTACCGAACGGCGGTGGCCGTTCAGCGTCGTCGGCGGCTTCACGAAGTACGACGGCTCCGACGGCGTCCGCGCGGCGTACTCCTCGACGCGCGAGCGGTACGTGAGATGGACGGCGAAGATCTTCGTCGGCTCGACGGGTGCGAGGTACAGCGCCTCGGCCTCGGCGACCTCGGTGCCGTCCTCCAGCACGATGGCCTCGCCGTCGCGGCGGCCCCACCGCGGCTCCCCCTCGACCTCGACACGGACGCGCCGCTCGCCGAGGACGAGCTCAGAGATGCGCGGCATACTCGCGCACCTCCCACTCCGTGATCACCTCGGGGTCGAACGTCCCGACGGCCTCCCCGAACCGCTCGACCTCGAACCGCTTCATCGCGACGAAGGTCGAGACGAGCTCCTCGCCGAGCTCGCCGACGAGCCACGTGTCGGCCTCGAGCGCGTCGAGCGCGGACCCGAGGTCCGCCGGGAGCTTCGTCCCCGCGTGCGCATCGTCCATCCGGTAGGCGTCGCCGACGACCGGCTCGGGCGGGTCGAGCTCGCGCTCGATCCCGTCGATCCCGGCCAGGAGAAGCGCGGCGGTGATGAGGTGCGCGCAGGCCGAGCCGTCGCCGGTCCGGATCTCGACGCGCGTTCGCGAGCCGCGCTCGTTCGGCACGCGGCAGAAGGCCGTGCGGTTGTCATGGCCCCAGTTCGCGTGCGTGGGCGCCAGGCTGTCGGGAAGGATCCGCTTGTACGCGTTGACGGTCGGGCCGAGCAGTGCCTGCAGTCCCTGCGCGTGCTCGAGCACCCCCGCGACGAACCGGAGGCCGAGCGGGCTCAACGCGGCGTCGTCGGACGCGAAGGCGTTCCTGCCGTCCTGGCCCGACAGCGAGAGGTGCACGTGGAAGCCCGAGCCGCCCTGGTCGGTGAACGGCCGGCCCATGAACGTCGCGAGCAACCCCTCGCGCGCCGCGACGTCCTTCACCGCCGCCTTGAGCATGAACGCGCGGTCGGCCGCGTCGAGCGCCGCCGAGTGCTTGAGGTTGATCTCGTACTGCGAGTTCATGAACTCGTGGTTGCCGGCGTACGCCTTGAGGCCCAGGTCGTCGGCCCAGAGGAGCGTCTTCAGGTTGATCTGGCGCGGGTCGGAGACCGCGCCGACGGTGTAGACGCGCGACAGCTCGTCGACGTAGCGGCCGAGGCCGTTCGGAGCCTGCGGGTCTCGGGTGCAGAGGAACCACTCGAGCTCGGGCCCCACGATCGGGAGCAGGTCGTGCGTCGCGTAGCGCGCGACCACGCGGGCGAGCAGCGCGCGCGGGCACGACGGCCAGTGGTCGCTCCCGTCGAGCGTCCACGCCTCACCCAGGCACCATGCGACGTCGGGCTGCCACGGGACGACACGGAGCGTCTCGGGGTCCGGCCGGATCGCGAAGTCGACGTAGCCCCGCTCGCCCCCGACGACGGGCGTGTGGCTCAGGTCGGTGCCCATGATCACGGCGCAGAACGCCACGCCCTCCTCGAGGAGGTCGACGAAGTGGCCGATCGGGATGTCCTTGCCGCGCGCGACGCCGTGCAGGTCGGTGTAGAGCAGCCGGATCGCCCTGACGCCCTGGCCGCGCAGCGAGGCGACGGCCGCTTCCGGGTCGTGACCGTAGGACATGCGGTGGTTCGACCTCCTGTCTAGGCGCGCACCCGCACGGGCAAGCGCTTGACGCCGTTGAAGAAGGACGAGCGGAGGCGGACGGGGTCGCCCGCGAGCTCGACCCGGGGCAGGTACGGGATCATCTCCTCGAGCCACACCTTGATCTCGAGCTTTGCGAGGTGCATCCCGAGGCAGAAGTGCGGCCCTCCGAGACCGAACGTGAGATGCCGGTTCGGCGTCCGCCCGACGTCGAGCCGGTACGGATCGGCGAACTTCGCCTCGTCGTAGTTCGCCGCGGCGTACCAGATCGTGACCTTGTCGCCCTCCCGGATACGCCGCCCGTGCATGACGACGTCGCGCGTCGCGGTCCGGCGGAAGTGGTGTACCGGATGCGCCCGCCGCAGCAGCTCGTCGGCGGCGGTGCCCGCGAGCGACGGGTCGTCGATCAGCCGTTTCAGCTCGTCGGGGTGCGTCAGCAGGTCGTGGAGACCGAGCGAGATGGTGTGCCGCGTCGTCTCGTTGCCCGCGGTCGTGAGGAGGATGAACATCACGCCGAACTCCTGCTCGGAGAGCCGCGACCCGTCGATCTCCGACTCGACGAGCTTCGTCGTGATGTCGTCGCGGGGATCCTGCCGCCGCTGCTCGCCGAGCTGCCGGCCGTACTCGATCAGGTCGAGCGAGAACGGGCTCGAGAACGGGAGCTTGCGCAGCTCGGGGTCCTTGAGCGCCACCTCGGCGACGTTCTCCGGGCCGACGACCTCGGGATCGGTGTTGCCGAGGATCTTGTCCCCGAGCTCGATGATCAGCTTCCGGTCCTCGACCGGAAGGCCCATGATGTCGGAGAAGACCCACATGGGGATCTCCTCCGCGACCGAGTGGACCCAGTCGAACTCGTCCTCCGCGTACGCCCGCGTGAGGATGTCGCGCGCGAGCCCGCGGATCCTCTCCTCGTAGGTGTTGACGACGCGCGGCGTGAAGCCCTTGTTGACGAGCGCCCGGAGGCGGGTGTGCGGCGGCGGGTCGGTGTCGATCATCGACCGGCGCGCCTCGAGCTCCTCCGGCGTCAGGTCCTGGAGCGAGGTGCCGCCGAGCTCCGACGAGAACGTCTGCCAGTCCTTCGACACCTGTAGGACGTCGTCGTAGCGCGTCAGGGCCCAGAAGCCGGGGCCCTCGCGCTCGGGGTTCCAGTGGAGCGGCGCATCGCGTCGCAGGAGCGCGAGCCAGTCGTAGGGCACGCGCTCCTCCCAGACGTCGAGGTCGGTGAGGTCGACGTCGTCGATCACGAGACCGTCGAGCAACGGCGCGGGCACGGTCGCCTCGCGCGTGATCGCCTCGGGGACGTGCTCCTCGCGCGCGTGCACCGCCTCCGCCGCGACGGGCGGCGGGGCGAGGCGGACGAGGAGCGAGCCGTCCTCCGCGCGTGCCTCGTAGATCGGGAGCGGGTCGAGCGCCGGCGGTGTCAGCACGTCGCCCGTCCGGACGTCGAACTCGGAGCCGTGGCACGGGCAGACGATGACGCCATCGTCGAGCTCGCCCTCGGCGAGCGAGCACTCCTCGTGGGTGCACGTGTCGTCGAAGGCGACCCAGCCTCCGGCCGTCCGTCCGACGCAGACGGCGCGGCCCTCGACGTCGACCCGGCGGAGCGTCCCCGCCGGCTCCTCGCCGGCGGGGCCGACCGGGTGCCAGGCAGCCTCGCTCACAAAGGCATCTCGCCCTCGGGAAGCGGCTCGAAGTCGAGTCGCTCGTCCAGCGCGGGCACCCCGCGATGCTCGGCCGCGTGTGCGGCCGCCGAGCGGACGTTCGCGGGACGCAGGACGAGCACGACCACGAACCACACTACCGCGACGACCACGACGCCGATCGTCCAGTAGAACGCCTCCCAGTTGACGTTCGACCGGTCGTGCGGCCCGGGTTTGAGGGCGCCGAAGTAGCCCAGGAGCGGCGTCGCGACGGCGACCACGAGCACGGCGTACTGCCAGGGCTTGTTTCCCGCCTGCCGCACGAGCGCGAAGGCCACGATCGCGAGGATGAGGTACACGAGCTCGACGGCGAACGAGCCGATCGTCGCCGCGAGGATGAAGGTCGCGAACCCGTCCGAGGGGAAGATCGGCACGAGGTCGCCGTTCTCGCCGGGGGCGACGAAGCGCCCCTGGTAGTCCGCGAGCCACGACACGAGCATCAGCCCGATTCCGCCGACCGCGACCATCAGGTTGGCGACCCACGGCGTGTCGTACCGCGAGACGTTCGAGAAGACCTTCGGCAGGAGCCCGTCGCGGGAGAGCGCGAAGTAGCCGCGGCCGATCGTCACGCAGATCGCGAGCGCGAGCGCCATCGCGTCGAGGATGACGACGACGTCGAGGATCGCCGCGAACCAGGAGCCGACGTAGCGCGTCGCCATCTCGTTGACCGCTCCGGGCGAGGCCGCCCACGCACCCTCGTTCACCGCCGCCTTGCCGTAGCCCATCGAGAAGGCGAAGGCCATCACGACGTAGAACGCCGCGGATGCGGCAATGGTGAACAACACCGCGCGCGGGATCGAGCGGTGCGGGTCGTGCGACTCCTCGCCGATCGACGCCGCCGCCTCGAAGCCGACGAAGAGCAGGATCCCGAGGAGGACGCCACCCAGCACGCCGCCGCCGGTGACGCCGAACCACGACGTCTCGCTCGGGTTGAAGACCGAGAGCGAGATCCCGCTGTCGCCGCCCTTCGCGACGATGACGATCGCGAGGATCAGCATCGGGATGAACGACAGCGTCGCGAAGGTGAGCATCGCGCGGACGGCGATGCGGACGCCGAGGTGGTTCAGGACGAGCACGATCGCGAGGCCGATGAGCCCGAAGATCCACCAGTCCGGCGCGTTGTCCGAAATGTGCGCCTGCCATGCGCCCTCGGAGAGGAGGCCGACGCCGAGGTAGATCCCGCCGCCGCCGAGGAACAGCGTGCCGAGAAAGAACACGCCGGCCGTGAGGACGCCGACCCACGGATGGGCGCCATGGGTCAGGTACTCGTACACGGCTCCGGCGCCGGCAAAACGGCGCGCGTAGAGCACGACCGCGTACCCGATCGCGAGGACGCCGAGCCCCGCGAGGAGGATCGCGAGCGTCGCATTCCATGCGGCGCCCGTTGCCGGGTTCGAGACGAGACCGAGGATCAGCGCGGTCGAGAACATCGGGCCGATCGCGAGCGACTGCGCGACCGCGTGGATCGTCGAGAGGTTCTTCTGCCCGAGGGTCGCGCTCGGGGCCGTCGAGCCGGTTTCGCTCATGGAGCTCCTCCTCCGGTGCCGGCGCCCCTTGCGCCGGGGACGGCGTCGGTATACAAGGTTCGAACATCGAATGTCAACCTTCGACGAGACTCGCTGATGGGGACCGCGGCCGGCCCGCTGCGCGTCCGCTCGGTCGTCGAGCTCGCGTACGACGAGCTCCGGGCGCGCATCGTCGACGGACGGCTCCACCCCGGCGCGCGGATCGGGCAGGCCGAGCTTGCGGACGGGCTCGGCATCTCGCGCGGCTCGGTGAGAGAGGCGCTGCGGCGGCTTGCCGGCGACGGGCTCGTCGACTTCGAGGTCAACCGCGGGTTCTTCGTCGCCGACGTCGGGCTCGAGCGGGTGCTCGAACGGCTCGAGGCGCGGCTCCTGCTCGAGCCGGGGATCGCGCAGGTCGCCGCCGAGCGACGCGACGACCAGGACCTGCGGGAGCTGCGGCGCTGGGTGGACACCGAGCGCTCGGCGCGCACGGCGGCCGCCGCCCACGACGCGAGCCGTGGCTTCCACGCGGCGCTCGCGAACGCGACGCGGAACGAGGCTCTCGTCCGCATCTTCGACTCGCTCTGGATCGCCGACGTCGGCCGCCGGCTCCTCGCGAGCCGGCGCGCGCAGCCGACGTGGCAGGACGCGGACGTCGCCGAGCACGAGGAGCTCCTCGAGACGATCGAGGCCGGTGACGGCGCCCGGGCGGAGTCGCTCATGCGGGCCCACGTCGAGAGCGCATGGCGACACTGGTCGCGCCGTCCCTCCCCCGCCGCGACCGACGGCGGATGAGTGGGATCCGCCTCGTCCACGTCCTCTCCGAGAACTGGACGCTCACGCCGCCGCGCAACCTCCGCGCGCTCGTCCGGATGGCCAAGGAGGCAGAGGATGCCGGCTTCGACGCGGTGATGCTCAGCGAGCACGTCGTCCTCGGCCCGGGCGCCGACGCCGACGGGGCGATGCCGAACCCGCGCGACTACGCGCTCCCCGGCAACCAGGAGCGTTCGATGCCCTGGCCGAGCTCGCTCGTCCTCCTCTCCGGGATCGCCGCGGCGACGACGACGCTCCGCCTGGCCGCGTCCGCGATCATCGCGCCGCTGCGCCATCCGCTCCTGCTCGCGAAGGACCTCGCGACACTCGATCTGCTCGCCGAAGGGCGGCTCGTCGTGCAACCGACCGTGAGCTGGCACGAGCCGGAGTACACGGCGCTCGGCGTTCCGTACGCGGCCCGCGGCGCGCTGCTCGACGAGCACCTCGAGGCATGGCAGGCGGCTTGGGGACCGTCGCCGGCGTCGTTCGCCGGCGAGCACTACCGCTTCGAGGACGTCTGGGTCGAGCCGAAGCCCTTCCGGCGGGACGGCGTACGCCTCTGGTTCGGGTCGAGCACGTTGCACGACCGCCTCCTGCGCCGTCTCGTCCGCTACGGGCACGGCTGGAACCCGCTCGGCCGCCCGACGGACGAGGACGTCGCGCGCCTCCGCGTCGCCCTCGCCGACGCCGGCCGCGACCCGGACGGCCTCGAGCTCGTCGGCGGGACGCGGGGGCGGTTCCCCGACGCGGAGTCCGTCGCCGACCTCGACGAGGCGCTGGCCACGATCCCGCCGCAGGTCGAGCGCGGGTTCACGTCGATCTGCGTCAAACCGTCGCAGTTCCTCGACGACCCCTCGCGCCACGCCGCGTGGTGCCGCGACGTCGTCGCGAAGGTGGCGGCGCTGATCATCTAGGCTCTCGCGCCGTGCAGCCGCGGATGCACGAAAGCTGGCTCGCCGTCCTGGGCGACGAGCTCGAGCAGCCGTACATGCAGGAGCTGCGCGGGTTCCTCGTCGCGGAGGTCGCTGCCGGACGCCGCTTCTACCCGCCGGCCGACCGCGTCTTCAACGCGCTGGCGTTGACGCCGTTCGAGGACGTCCGCGTCGTCATCCTCGGCCAGGACCCCTACCACGGCCCGGGCCAGGCGATGGGCCTCTGCTTCTCCGTCCCGGCCGGCGTCGCCCCGCCGCCGTCGCTCCAGAACATCCACACGGAGCTCGAGCGCGACCTCGGCCTGCCGAGACCGTCCTCGGGCGACCTGACACCGTGGGCCGAGCGGGGCGTGCTCCTCCTGAACGCGGTGCTGACCGTCTCGCCGGGCAACGCCGCCTCGCACGCCGGCAAGGGCTGGGAGCGGTTCACCGACCGCGCGATCGGCGAGCTGTCGGCGCGGCGCGACGGGCTCGTCTTCCTCCTCTGGGGCCGCTACGCGCAGCAGAAGGGGCGGATCGTCGACACCACGCGACACCACGTGCTCACGACGGCCCACCCCTCCCCGCTCAGCGCGTCGAACGGCTTCTTCGGCTGCCGCCACTTCTCCCGCGCGAACGCGCTGCTCGAAGCCGCCGGGCACGAGCCCCTCGACTGGGCGCTTCCCTGACGCGGGCTAGAAGCTCTTCAACGCGTCGCGCAGCTCGCCGGGCACGAACCGCGGCTTGCCGCGGTCGACCGAGGTGACCGGCACCCAGCGGTTGTTGCGCACCCAGAAGACGTTCGGGCTGAGGGGCCCCGGCGCGTCCCGGTACTCGGCCCGCGCGACGTCGAACATCCGTTGGAGAGCATTCCCTGCGCCGGGCGAGTCGACGGGGCGATAGAGCAGCCGGTGCCGGCCGGGAACGGCGACGAGGGTGCCGCGGCCGCCGTGCTCCTCACCGGAAAACCGGCGCACCGTCTCGGACAGAGCCAGCACGAGGCTCGCGGTGAAGAACGACGGGTCCGCGACCGACGTGAACCGCCCTTTCGTCCCCTCACCGACGACCGCCGCCTCCGGCTCGTCGGCCGCGAGGAGCGAGAGGAGATTCGCGCGGCCGCGCTCGAGCTGGGCGCCGAGGGTGCCCCGCACTGCAAGCTCTTCCTTCGAGGGCGTGACGACGGAGTCGCCGAGGTCGACCGAGAGGACCTCGAGCAGCCCCGGCGCGACCACGCGAGCGTGCCCCAGCCCGTCGGGATCCGGCAACGACGCGGCGTCGGCGAGGCGAAGGTAGAGCGCCGCCTCGAGCTCCTCGCTCGTCAGCTCGTCGAGGCGTCGCGGCGGCGCGGTGACGAGCGCAACGTGCTCTGCGATCAGCTCCGGCCACTCGTCGCGCTCGGCGCCCGCGCAGAGGTGGCCGATGTTCCAGAGCCCGAGCGTCGTCCCGTCTCGGTCCTCGATGTGATCGCCGAAGACCGAGACGTCGTGCCCGGCCGCAGCGAAGGAGCGCTCGACGAGGCGCCGGAACTCGTTCGCCTGGATCAGCGTGAAGTACGTGAGATGGTCGTCGAACGACCGTGAGGGTCGGCGGCGGTTGAGGACCTTCATGCGCCCGCTCACAATGGCGCGTCCGGGCAGCCGCGCATGCCCCGTCCGGGTGAAGCGTAGGATTCCCTCCATGCCGTTCGGACTGGGCATCTGGGAGATCGTGATCCTCCTCGGCGTGCTCGCGCTGCTCTTCGGCGCCAAGGGCGTGCCCGATGTGGCTCGGCGCCTCGGCACGGGCGTCCGCGAGGTCAAGGACGCCGTCGGCGAGGTCGATCCTCGCCGGATGCTGGAGTCGGGCGAGGCGAAGAAGGATGCGTCGCGTCCGGCGCAGCCCGCGCCTCCCGCCCGCGAGCCCGACGCCTGATCAGGCGAGCCAGGGGATGGCGCTGCCGTCGAAGAGCGGCGCCGCGGCGTCCCGCCCGACGGCGGCCGCGACCCTCGCGTACGCGGTGTCGACCCGCGGCGGCCGGCCGACGCCGTGGGCGTCCGATGCGACGAGCGAGACGACACCGTCCTCGAGCAGCCGCCAGGCGATCCGCTCGGCGGTCGAGCCGTGGTCGCCGGTCAGCGAAGGCCCGTTGAGGCAGAGCGGCCAGCCGGCCGCGGCGAGCGGTTGGACGGCGTCGGGGTCGTCCGCCACCGCGCGGCACCGCTCCGGGTGCGCGAGGAGCGGGACGAGCCCCGCGCTCTCGACGCGGCGCGCGGCCGCGACGACGAGCGCGATCGCATCGTCGATCCGGAGCCACCAGCCGGGGAACTCGACGAGTACCGCGCTCGTGCCCTCGAGCCGGTACGCGTCGAGATCGACCGGGCCGTTCGTCAGCAGCGAGGGGTAGACCTCCCAGCCGCGGCGCAGGTCGAGGCCCCACTGCGCGACGGTGTCGCGCACGAGGGGGAACGCCCGCTCGAAGATCTCGACGCGGCCGCTCGTGCGAGGGAAGGTGTCCCATTCCGCATGGGCGTGCGGCGTCGCGAACAGCACCCGCGTCCCGGCGTCGAACGCGATCCGGCAGAGCTCGATTCCCTCCTCGACCGTCGCCGCACCGTCGTCGCCGGAAGGGACAACATGGGAGTGGACGTCGACGAATCCCCGCATGCGTCCACGGTAGCCGCGACCCCGCCTCACGCGGCGCACGGCCCGGCTGCGCATCCACTACTGTCGTGCGGCGATGGGCGAGCCGCGCAAGCTGCTGGTCGCGAACCGGGGCGAGATCGCCGTCCGCATCTTCTCCACGTGCCAGCGCCTCGGGATGGGGACCGTGGCGGTCGCCGGCCCCGGCGACGAAGGCGCGTTCCACACGCGCGTCGCCGACGCCGTCGTCCCTGTCGCGTCCTACCTCGACGCCGACGCGCTCGTTGCGGCTGCGCGCGACGCGGGGGCAGAGCTCGTCCACCCCGGCTACGGCTTCCTCGCCGAGAGCGCCGGGTTCGCCGAGGCGGTGCTCGCGGCGGGACTCACTTGGGTCGGTCCCTCGCCCGAGGCGCTGCGACGCGGCGGCGACAAGCTCGAGGCGAAGCGAATTGCCGCCGCCGCAGGTGTCCCGACGCTCGAGACGGGCGAGCCTGCGGAGCTCGGCTTCCCGCTGCTCGTCAAGGCTGCTGCGGGAGGCGGCGGACGCGGGATCCGCGTCGTCGAGCGGCCGGAGGACCTGGACGAGGCGGTCGGGGCGGCGTCCCGCGAGGCCGAGGCAGCCTTCGGGGACGGCACCGTCTACTGCGAGCGCTACCTCGCGAGCCCCCGCCACGTCGAGGTGCAGCTGATGGGCGATCGCAACGGCAACGTGCTCGCGCTCGGCGCGCGCGACTGCTCGGTGCAGCGGCGCCACCAGAAGGTCGTGGAGGAGTCTCCTCCGCCGGGTCTCGCCCGAGGCGCGCTCGACCGCCTCGCGGCGCACGCGGTCGCCTTCGGGCGGGCGATCGGGTACGAGAGCGCCGGGACGGCGGAGTTCCTCGTCGACGGCGGCGACGCGTTCTTCCTCGAGCTGAACGGCCGCATCCAGGTCGAGCACCCCGTGACCGAGGCCGTCACCGGGCTCGACCTCGTCGAGCTCCAGCTCCGCGTCGCCGCCGGAGAGTCGCTCGCGGAGCTCCGTCCCGTGTCGAGCGGTCACGCCGTCGAGGCGCGGCTGTACGCAGAGGATCCCCGCACGTTCCTCCCGCAGCCCGGGACGGTGCGCGGCCTCGAGCTGCCGACCGGCGTCCGCGTCGATGCCGGCATCGAAGCCGGCGACGAGGTCGGGGGTGCCTACGACCCGATGATCGCGAAGGTGATCGCCCACGGGCCTGACCGCGAGGTGGCACTCGACCGGCTCGCGGCGGCGCTCGCGGAGACGGTCGTCGAGGGCGTCGTCACGAACCTGCCGTTCCTGCGCTGGCTCGTCGCGCACCCCTCGTTCCGCGAGGGCGACGTGAGCACGGCCTTCCTGACGCGGTTTCCGCCGCTCTCACCGGCGCCGCGGCCCGCGCCCGCGGGCCCCTGGAGCGGCGGCTGGCGTCTCAACCTCCTCGCATCGCGCGCGCTTCCCGCCCCGCAGGTCGAGGGAGCTGCGCAGGGCGCCGCGCTCGGCGGGAGCGACGGCCGCGTCATCGCGCCGATGCCGGGCAAGGTGATCGACGTGCGGGTCTCGAGCGGTGAGCGGGTCGAGCCGCGCCAGCCGCTCGTCGTGCTCGAGGCGATGAAGATGGAGCAGGTCGTCACGGCGCCGTACGAGGGCGGCGTCCGCTCCGTCGACGTCGCGGTCGGCGACCAGGTCGCGACCGGCTCGCTGCTCGTGACGCTGGAGAGCGCATGACGGTGCTCACGAGTCGCGTCGCCCGCGATGGGACGTTCGCACGTCGCGACGCGCTGATGCGGAAGCTCGTGGAGGAGCTTCGCGAGCGCACGGCGCTCGTTGCCGCCGGCGGCGGCGAGGCGTCGCTCGCGCGGCATCGCTCGCGCGGCAAGCTCCCCGCGCGGGAGCGGATCGACCGCCTCGTCGATCCCGGCTCGGCGTTCCTCGAGCTCAACGCGCTCGCCGCCTGGGACGTCTACGAGAGCCAGGCGCCCTCGGCCGGGATCGTCACCGGGATCGGGATCGTCGAGGGGCGCGCCTGCGTGGTCGTCGCGAACGACGCGACCGTGAAGGGCGGCACGTACTTCCCGCTCACCGTGAAGAAGCACCTGCGCGCGCAGGAGGTCGCGGAGCAGAACCGCCTTCCCTGCCTCTACCTCGTCGACTCGGGCGGTGCCTTCCTCCCGCTCCAGGACGAGGTCTTCCCCGACCGGGAGCACTTCGGGCGGATCTTCTACAACCAGGCGCGCATGTCGGCGAAGGGCATTCCGCAGATCGCCGTCGTGATGGGCTCGTGCACCGCGGGCGGCGCCTACGTGCCCGCGATGTCGGACGAGACCATCATCGTCCGCGGGACGGGGACGATCTTCATCGGCGGGCCGCCGCTCGTGAAGGCCGCGACGGGCGAGGAGGTCAGCGCCGAGGAGCTCGGCGGGGCCGACGTCCACACACGCCGCTCGGGCGTCGCCGACCACTACGCGACCTCGGACGCGCACGCGCTCGCGCTCACGCGGCAGATCGTGCGCAATCTCGGCGACCCGCCTGCGGTTCCCTGGGAGCTCTCCGCGCCGGAGCAGCCCGCGGTCGACCCCGCCGACCTCTATGGGCTCGTCCCCGAGGACTTCCGCCACGAGCTCGACCCGCTCGAGGTGATCGCGCGCATCGTCGACGGCAGCCGCTTCCACGAGTTCAAGGCGCTCTACGGCGAGACGCTCGTCTGCGGGTTCGCGCGGATCGAGGGCTTCCCGGTCGGGATCCTCGCGAACCGAGGCGTGCTCTTTGCCGAGTCGTCGCAGAAGGGCGCGCACTTCGTCGAGCTCGCGTGCAAGCGGAGGGTCCCGCTCGTCTTCCTCCAGAACATCACAGGCTTCATGGTCGGTCGTGAGTACGAGGAGGGCGGGATCGCGCGCGACGGGGCGAAGCTCGTGATGGCCGTCGCGTGCGCCGACGTGCCGAAGTTCACGGTCGTCACCGGCGGCTCGTTCGGCGCCGGGAACTATGCGATGTGCGGCCGCGCCTACGGCCCGCGCCAGCTGTGGATGTGGCCCAACGCGCGGATCAGCGTGATGGGCGGCGACCAGGCCGCGACGGTGCTGACGACGGTCGGCGACGCCGACCCGGACGAGATCCGCGCGAAGTACGAGCACGAGGGCTCGCCGTACTACTCCACCGCCCGGCTGTGGGACGACGGGATCATCGACCCGCTCGACACCCGACGCGTCCTCGGGCTCGGCCTCGCCGCCGCCGCGAACGCGCCCGTGCCCGAGACGACGTTCGGCGTCTTCCGCATGTAGCGCGCGTCAGGCGCTCGCCGCTGCGAGGAGGTCGCCGACGCGCACCTGCTCGGCGAGCAGCCGACCGAACCGCGCCGGGTCGCCCGCGACGTACGCGCGGCACAGCTCCTTTCCGGCCGGATACGTGACGATGTACGTACGCGAGGTCGGCTCCTGCAGGAAGCGGACGACGTGGGCCGCGAGCTCCGGCGTGAGCAGCTCCCAGCGCTCGAGGTACGCACGGACGTCCGCCTGGTCCGCCCCTTCCTCGTGGAGGAGCAACGCGGCGTTGACTCCCACCCACTCGAGGGGCTGGCGTGCCTCCTGCACGGCGAGCGCGTGCGCGAGGTCGAGCTCGATGCCCGCCTCGCGGACCACGTCGGCAAGCGCCCGTCCGCCGTCGCGCTCGAGGAGCAGCGACGGCGCGAGCTTCGCGATGCCCTCGGAGACGAGCGACTGCGGCGTGGGCACGAGCACGATCGCCTCCTCGAGCAGCCGCTGACCCCGGACGAGCGCGTGCTCCTTCACGCAGCGCTCCGCGTGGTGCCCCGGATACGTCTCGTGCATCGTGAGGCCGAGCATCTCGATCCCCGAGATGGGGAAGTCGACGTTGATCTCGATCCGGCTTCGAAGATCGCCCTGGTAGGCGCAGAACGCGAGCCACGGCTCGTCTCGGACCGTCTCGAGCTCGACGTCCTCGCCGTCCGGCAGTCCGAAGAGCTCGAGCGTCTGAGCCCGCGCCTCCTCGATCACCGCCCGCGCCGTGCGCTCGACGTCGTCGGTCGGGACGCGGATCGACGCCTCCCAGCGCTCGAGCCGCTCGGCGAGCGGGCCGGCGCCCGGGAGCAGCTCCTCGAGGTGCTCGTGGGCGGCGGCGAAGAGTGCCTCGTCGGTGTGCTGCGGACGCACGCCGTAGCACGCCTCCACCTCGTCGGCGTAGGCGCGCGCCTCGCCCGCGAGCACGCCGGCATACGCGCGAATGGCCGACACCTGGTCGCGCAGCCAGCCGTCCTCGAGCTCGCCGAGCAGGCTCTCCGCGTCGGCGACGAGCACCCGCGGGTCGACCGGCGGCTCGCCCTCGGCCGCGGCCGCGAGCTCGGGTGGGCCGAAGTACACGTCGACGATGCCCTCGACGTGCCGCCCGACCTGGAGCCCGAGCCGGAGGTAGCGCTCGGCGACGCTCACTCGCCGGTGAACTCCGGCGTGCGCTTCTCGCCGAATGCCTCCACGCCCTCGCGGAAGTCGTGCGTCTGCCGGAGAAGGCCGTAGGCGAGCCCCTCCACCTCGAGCCCGAGATGGAGCGGCCCCTCGTACGCGGTGTTCAGGACACGCTTTGCCATCGCGAGCGCGAGGGGCGAGTACCGCGACAGCTCGTCGACGAGCCCCGCGATCGCGGCGTCGAGGCCGTCGCCGGGCATGATCGCCCCGACGAGCCCGAGCTCGAGCGCCTCCTGCGCCATCACACGGCGGCCGCGCATCACGATGTCCTTCGCGCGCCCGAGCCCGACGAGGCGGACGAGCCGCTGCGTGCCTCCCGAGCCGGGGATCATCCCGATCGTCACCTCGGGGAGGCCCAGCTGGACGTCGTACGAGGCGAGCCGGAAGTCACACGCGAGCGCGAGCTCGAGCCCGACGCCGAACACGTACCCCTCGAGCCGCGCGATCACGGGCTTCGAGCAGCGCTCCGGCGCGGCGACGTTTCGCGCGAGCTGCGACACCTGCCACGGCGAGCGCGCGAGGAATCCCGCGATGTCGCCCCCTGCCGTGAACTGGCCGCCCGCGCCGGCGAGGACGACGAAGCGGATCTCGTCGTCGGCGTCGAGCTCCGCGAAGACCGTCGACAGCTGGTCGCGCGCGGCCATGGAGACGCGGTTGAGCTTGCCCGGGACGTCGAGTGTGACCCTCGCGACCGCGTCGTCGCGGTCGACGCGGAACCCGTCGTAGTCCGTCATGCGTCGACCGTCGTCTCGTCGCGGAGCATCCTGCGGAGGATCTTCCCCGACGCGCTCTTCGGAAGCGAGTCGACGTGCCGGTACTCGCGCGGCCGCTTGAACCGTGCGAGCGGCGACGCGAGGCAGTGGGCATCGAGCTCCTCGGCCGACGCCTCGCCGACGACGATCGCAGTCACGCGCTGGCCGAGCCGCTCGTCCGCGACTCCGATCACCGCGACCTCGACGACGCCCGGATGGCCGGCGAGCACGTCCTCGACCTCCAGCGGATGGACGTTCTCGCCGCCCGAGATGATCATGTCGTCGACCCGGCCGTCGATCCAGAGGTCGCCGTCGCGGTCGAGATGCCCGGTGTCGCCGGTCGCATACCAGCCGTCGCGGATCGCCTTCTCGTTAGCGTCGGGGCGGTTCCAGTACCCGCCGAACGCCTCGTCGGACGAGAGGTGGACGCAGATCTCGCCGCTCTCGAGGAGCTGCAACCGCGTGTTCACGGCCGGACGGCCGGCGCAGCCGGGCTTCGCGAGCTGGTCGCGGCCGATCGAGAAGGTGTAGATCTCGGTCGACCCGTAGTGGTTGACGAAGACCTCCGGCGAGAAGGCCTCGCCGCAGCGGCCGACGAGGGTCGACGTCATCGCGGCGCCGGCGTAGCCGAGCGCGCGAACGGAGGTCACGTCGCGCGTCGCCAGATCCGGGTGGTGCACGAGGTCGTGGAAGAGCGTCGGCGCGAGGTAGAGCGAGGTGACCCGCTCGGCCTCGATCAGGCGCAGCGCCACGCCGGCGTCCCACCGCGCCTGCGGCACGAAACACCCACCCACGAGGTGCATCGCGATCAGCGAGTGGATTCCCATCGTGTGGTAGA
Source organism: Actinomycetota bacterium (assembly GCA_046732615.1). Classification (GTDB taxonomy): domain Bacteria; phylum Actinomycetota; class Thermoleophilia; order Gaiellales; family Gaiellaceae; genus Gaiella. The sequence continues at coordinate 22,266 of JBKPNM010000189.1, forward strand.
GCGGCATCACGCCGAGCGTGCGGTCGCGCCAGGCGTAGCCGTGCTGCAGCGCCTGTGACCAGCCGCCGGCCCGGTCGGCCGCGTGCGAGCGCGGCACGCCCTTGGGGCGGCCGGTCGTCCCGGAGGTGTAGAGGATCAGCGAGATCTCGCGCTCGTCGCGGTCGAGCGCGCCCGGGTGCTCGTCACCCTCCGGGAGCGCGTCGATGTCGCGGAGTACGACGCGCGCCCCGCAGTCGACGAGGCAGTAGTCGAGCTCGTCCTCGGACAGGCGCCACGACAGCGGCACGAACACCGCTCCTGCCCACTGCGCGGCCCAGTAGAGGAGCGCCGTCTCGAGCCGGTTGTCGAGCACGGTCGCGACCCGCTCGCCGGGCGCCACGCCGAGGCCGCCGGCGATCCGGCGCACGCGCGGCAGGAGCTCGCCGTACGTGATCCCGGGAAACGCCTCGAGCTCGGGGTGCCGCTCGCAGGCGGCGAGGACCGAGTGCGCGAGGTTCACGTCGCGTCACCCCGCGCTCGTGTCGACTCGACACAAGCCTCGATCGCGTCGACGATCGGCGCGTAGCCGGTGCAGCGGCAGAGGTGACCGGAGAGAAGATCGACGATCTCGGCGCGCGTCGGGGCGCCTCTCGCGAGGAGGTCGGTGGCGGCCATCAGGATCCCCGGCGTGCAGAAGCCGCACTGGAGCGCATGGTGGCGCCGGAACGACTCCTGGAGCGCGGTCAGCGGCCCGTTGCCCGCGAGCGACTCCACGGTCTCGACGCTGGCGCCGTCCGCCTGCACCGCAAGGACACAGCAGCCGCGCACCGAGACGCCGTCCAGCAGCACCGTGCAGGCGCCGCAGACGCCGTGCTCGCACCCGACGTGCGTCCCGGTCAAGCCGAGACGATGGCGGAGGAAGTCGGTGAGCAGGAGCCGCGGCTCGACCGTCTCGCGGACGGCGCGGCCGTTGACCGTGAGCTCGATCTGGGTCACGACGTCCTCTCGATCGCGCGCGTCACCAGCGTTCCCGTCAGCGCGCGGAGGTAGCGCGGGCTCGCGTGGGTCGAGCCGGGCGGGTCGACGAGCCGCGCGGCGAGCGCTCCCGCGTCCGCCGCGGCGTCGGCGCCGGTCGAGCCGACGAGCAGCGCTTCCACGTCCTCGAGGCGGGTCGGACGGTCGGTCACCGAGCCCACGGCGACGGTCGCGGAGCGGACACCGCCCGCCTCGTCGCGCCGGAGCACGACGGCCGCCATCGACTGCGCGAAGTCGCCGGCGCGCAGAGCGTGCTCCGCGAACGCGCTCCGCTCTCCGTCTGCGGCGAGCGGCCACACGGTCTCGACGACGAGCTCGCCGGGGCGCAGCGCCGTCGTGAAGTGCGTGACGAAGAAGTCGGCTGCACGCACCTCGCGCCGACCGCCCGCGGCCTCCGCGACCACCGACCCGCCGAGCGCCACGAGGCAGAGCGGGAGCTCGGCCGCGCCGTCCGCATGCGCGATCGACCCGCCGACGGTGCCGAGGTTGCGCGTCACGAAATGGCCGACGAACGGCAATGCCTGCCGCACGAGCGGGTGCACGCGATCGTCGCCGGCAAGCGCCGCCTGCCGCGTCGTCGCGCCGATCCGAAGCCCTCCGTTCGCGGTGATCCCGTCGAGACCGGCGCGGCCGATGTCGACGAGCACGCTCGGCCGGACGAGCCGCATGTTGAGCGCCGGCACGAGGCTCTGGCCGCCGGCGATCGGCTTGGCGTCCTCACCGCCCTCGGCGAGGGCCGCGAGGGCGTCCTCGAGGGAGCCGGCCCGGACGTAGGCGAACGGCGCCGGCTTCACCCCTGGCCCCCCTGATCCGGCCGCGGGTCCCGCGCAAGTGACACAGTGTCACTTGCGCCGTCGATCAGCTCCCACACGCGCGGGGCGGTGAGCGGAAGCTCGACGTCGTCGCGCCCGAGCGCGTCCGCCACGGCGTTCGCGACCGCGACGGGCACCGACATCGTCGTCCCCTCGCCGAGACCCTTCGCGCCGAGCGCGGTGAACGGCGACGGAGACGCGAGGTGGTCGACCGCGAGCGCGGGCATGTCCGGCGCCGTGGGCGTCAGGTAGTCGACGAGCGACGCCGTCGTCGGGTTCCCGTCCTCGTCGTAGCCGTGGCGCTCGAAGAGCGCCGCCCCGACCCCGTGCGCGAACCCACCGAGCACCTGTCCCTCCGCGAGGGCCGGGTGGAGGAGCGTTCCCGCGTCGTGGACGCTCACGTAGTCCGCCACGGTGACTGCGCCGGTGCCCCGGTCGATCTCGACCGCGCACACGTCGACGATGAACCCGTGCGCGCCCGAGGACGCGACGCGGTCGTCGGCGTCCGGGGGGTCGAGGTTCGGCGTCGAGTGAAACGCGATGGCCGAGAGGCCCGGCTCCATGCCGTCCGGGAGGCTCTCGGGGCTCCAGTGCGCCGTGCCGGCGACGCGGCGCAGCGAGGCCTCGGGCTCGCCGAGGTGCTCGCGGATTGCGTCCGCCTTCGCGCGCACCTTGCGCGCCGCCGCCTGCACCGCCCCGACGCCCACGCCCGAGAAGCGGGACGAGTAGTTGCCCGACGCGACCGTCCACGGCGTCGTCGCGGTGTCGAGCTCGGAGAGGACCGAGACCTCCTCCGGCGCACAGCCGAGCTCGTCGGCGACGACCTGCGCGGCGACGGTGCGGTGGCCCTGGCCCTGGGGTGTCGTCCCGAGGCGTACGGTGATCCCGCCGAGCGGGTCGACCGCGACCGAGGCGCCCTCGGCGTTGCCGGACTTCGGCAGCGTCCGCGCGCGCTCGACGGCGGTCTGGGCGAGCGTGATGTAGCCCATGTTCGAGATCGACGGCTCGACGACGCACGCGAGACCGACGCCGGCGAGCCGGCCGTCCGCCCTCGCCCGATCGGCGTTTGCGCGGAGGTCGCGGTAGCCCGAGGCCTCGAGCGCGCGGTCGAGGCACGCCTCGTAGTCGCCCGAGTCGTACAGCCCGCCGGACGGCGTCCGGTACGGCATCTCGTTCGCCGCGACGAGGTTCCTGCGGGCGACGTCCGCCGGATCGAGACCCAGGCGACGCGCCGCGATCGCCATCGTCCGCTCGAGCCCGTAGTAGAGCTGCGGGCCGCCGAAACCGCGGTTCAGCCCCGACGGGATCGTGTTCGTGAGCACCAGACGGTTGCGGGCGGCGACGTTCCGCACCCGGTAGGCGCCCGAGAGCGAGCCGTGCATGCGGTAGAGCGTCGCCGGCTCGGGAGCGCGGACGTACGCGCCGACGTCCTCCAGCGCGTCGTACCGCAGAGCGAGAAGCTCGCCGTCGGCAGCGAACCCGGCCTCGACCTCTGTGACCCTCCCCGTCGACGTGGAGCTCCCGGCCAGGTGCTCGAGCCGATCCTCCGTCCAGCGCACGGGGACGCCGAGGGCCCGGGAGGCCAGCCCGAGCAGCACGACGTAGCCGAGCACCGCCGCCTTGACGCCGAAGGACCCACCCGAGTCGGGCGGCGTGAGGACCCGCAGACGGTCGCCTCGGAGGCCGAGCGCCGCGGCCGCGACGCCGTGCAGCGTGAACGGCCCCTGGAAGTTCGCCCACGCGGTCAGCCGGCCGGCGGCTTCGTCCCAGTCGCAGACGACGCCGTAACACTCGACGGGGAGTCCGGTCCAGCGCGGCACGCGGAATGTCGTCCGGACGACGAGGTCGGCCCGGGCGATCGCGTCGTCGACGTCGCCGTAGTGGAACCGCCGCTCGTGGATCGGCTCCGCCCCGGCCGGGTCGACCACCGTGTCGAGCGGCTCGTAGTCGACCGCGACGAGCTCTGCGGCGTCCTCGGCGAGATACCGGTCACGCGCGACGACGACCGCGAGCGGCTCGCCGACGTAGCGCGCGATCTCCACCGCCGCGGCGTATTGCGGCGCCGGCGACTCGATGGCGGCCGGGAACGGCCGTGAGAGCCGCGCGACGTCCTCGCCGGTGACGACGCCCGCGACCCCCTCGAGCTCCCGTGCCGCCGTCGCGTCGACCGACACGCGGGCGTGCGCGAGCTGGGAGCGGACGATCGCGGCGTGCCACGCATGCGGCACCGGCTCGAG